>JBMNRA010000008.1:0-60403 GCA_050944415.1 Ruminococcus sp. | reverse complement strand
TAATCATTTATTAAATTTTTATAAAATATGATGTGTTTTAATGGCTTAGAAAATGTATTTCTCCAGTTCATTACCCCGCAAAACCTTACTTTTTAGCAACTCATAAAAAACTTTCTTGTGTAAAAATTGTGTACAACTTAATATTTTTCGTTTTTAAACGCTGGGAAACCGCATGAATAAAGCCTAAAATAACGCTTGTCATCTAGTATTAGAAACTATATAATATATTATAAATGTTTTAATGACATGAGGAGATAAAAAAAGATGACAATCGACAAAAAAAATTTAATTGGCAGCATTTTGGACAGCATTTCCAGAATAGATTATATCAAACCAGAAGAAATTCCTGATATTGCTTTATATATGGATCAGGTGACTACTTTTATGGATGCTCATCTGGAATCTTCCAAGCGATACGAGGACGATAAAATCCTGACAAAAACTATGATCAATAATTATACCAAAAATCATCTGCTTCCTCCCTCCGACAAAAAGAAATATTCTTCTGAACATATTCTGCTGTTGATTTTTATCTACTATTTTAAAGGTTTTTTATCCATCAATGATATCCAGACTTTGCTCCAGCCTCTGACAGACAAATATTTCAGCATTCAGGAGGGTTTCTCGCTTACGGATATCTATAACGAGGCATTCAGCATGGAAAAGGAACAGATTGAAATTTTAAAAAATGATATTCAGAAAAAATATGAAAAATCATCTATGACATTTCAGAATGCACCGCCAAAGGACAGAGATTTTCTTCAGCTTTTTTCTTTCATCTGTCTGTTGAGTTTTGATGTTTATCTGAAAAAACAGATCATCGAGAATCTGATCGATCTGTTGCCTTCTCCAACGAAGAGCAAAAAATAGACTGTGCAGCAGCACGGTCTATTTTTTAGGGTTATCGCGGCGGAAAACAGGGAGAAAATCTTCTCTCTATCTGATTGTCGGTTCTTTACAGCAAAATTTTAAAGTGTTAAAATATATGGGAACCTGTCAACAACACTTTAAGGAGTATAACTTATGGGTAAAACAATTCATACTGATGCCGTAGATCAGTTGTTTGACGCTATTTTGAGTTTAAAAAGCAAAGATGAGTGCTATACATTTTTCGAAGATGTCTGTACGATTAATGAGCTTCTTTCTCTGTCCCAGCGTTTTGAAGTTGCCAAGATGCTGCGCCAGAAAAAAACATATCTGGAAATCTCCGAAAAAACCGGCGCTTCCACCGCTACCATCAGCCGTGTCAATCGTTCTCTTACCTACGGAAATGACGGTTATGAAATGGTTTTCGAACGGCTGAATATAAAATAGGAGTATAATATGAAATGGCTTGACAAACCTTATTACTCATTTCATGCCATGCTGCAGGAAACTTTTCATGAAAAAGTGTATAAACTGTCTTTAAACGGCGGTATGACCTGCCCCAACCGGGATGGAACACTGGACACCCGGGGCTGTATTTTCTGCAGCCGCGGAGGCTCCGGGGACTTTGCCGGTGACAGCCGCCTTTCCATTACGCAACAGATTGAAAATCAGAAAAAACTGATTTCCGGTAAAAGGCCTGTGCAGAAATTCATCGCCTATTTTCAGGCTTTTACCAATACTTATGCTCCTCTCCCTTATCTGGATTCCATTTTTCACGAAGCCATCTGTCATCCCGATATTGTGGCCATATCCATAGGAACCCGTCCGGATTGTCTGGGAGAGGATATTCTTGACCTTCTGGCATCCTTAAACCGCATAAAACCGGTATGGGTAGAACTGGGACTGCAGACTATCCACGACGACACAGCCAGGTATATCCGCAGAGGATATGATCTTAACTGTTTCGAGTCTGCAGTGGATGGACTCCATGCCAGAAATCTGGATATCATTGTGCACACAATTCTGGGACTCCCCGGCGAAGACAGACAGCGTGTTCTTCAAACCATAGAGTACCTCAACAACTGCCACATTCAGGGAATTAAACTGCAGCTACTCCATGTACTGAAAGGAACAGATCTTGCCGCAGATTATGAAAAGGGACTGTTTCATACTCTAACCATGGACTCCTACCTTTCTTTGCTCATTTCCTGCCTGGAGCATCTGTCCCCGGATGTTGTCATACACCGGCTGACCGGCGATGGCCCCAAAGATCAGCTGATCGCTCCTTTGTGGAGCAGCGCCAAGCGCACTGTCTTAAATGAACTTCACCGCCGTATGAAGCAGGAAAACACATGGCAGGGACGTCTGTATTATTCTCAGGAGGAATAACAAATGGCTGAATCTTTAACTTTATATAAACTGATTATTTTATATATGCTGAACAAAGTAACTTTTCCCCTTACAAACGCTCAGCTGTCTGATTTTATACTGGGTCAGGAGTATACCAACTATTTTCATCTGCAGCAGGCCATCAATGAAATGCTGGATGCGAAACTGCTGGATGTGGAAGTAATCCGTAACTCTTCCCGTTACCATATGACTGCGGAAGGCCGGCAGACACTGGACTATTTTGAACATCAGATACCGGAAGCTATCAAGGACGACATTCATCACTATCTGGAAGAGCATTCCTATGAAATGCGCAACGAAGTTTCTGTCTGGGCTGATTATTATAAAATTACCGGCAGAAACGAATATGACGTTCACTGTCAGGTAAAAGAGGGAGAAAGCATTGCCATAGACCTGAATCTTTCCGTCCCGGAGGAGGCACTGGCAAAAACTCTCTGCAACAACTGGCCAAAGAAAAGTCAGGAAATCTATGAGCATATCATGAAAGAACTCATGTCCTGAAATCGAGTAAGCGGGGGTGACTGACTCCCGTCCCCTCACGGTACCGTGCGTACGGTTCTCGTATACGGCGCCTTCAATAGTTGATGTACACAGACTGATAGGCTGCGGCTAAATCATAAAAGCCCCAGGTTATCAGTCTTTTTCTGTTTAATGCCCAATTGGCCGCCTCGTTCCCTGCATTGATCATCTGCATAGCGAATGCACTGTTGGAATGCCCAAGCTTGCACATCTCCCCGTCCGGTATCTTACTCAGGATATCCGGCTCTGCACTGTCCCTTTCCGTTCCGCGCTATCTCTTTGCAGGCAGCTTTCTCTGTTTTCTGTATCCTGTACTCATCTGCCCATTTTTCCTTTCCTTGTCGTACTAAAGACTCCTATTGCACAGGCTCCCTCGCTCATTCCACAGATACGACATAGTTTCCTGAACCCGTGGGTAAGGTAATTCCGTAAGAATATGCTCCCTTCTAAGTGACAAGTTTGTATTATTTCGCTTGTCTGCCTAGAAGGGAGCATATCAAAACTTCGGGATACGACAGCCTTTTCTTCTTAAAGTCCCAGACTCTCAGACCATTTTTTCAATTCATCTGCATCTGTACCTGCGGAAAACCGTCTGCCTTCCTTCAGCAGAGCGCCTTTGCAGGAATCTTTCAGTCCTTCATTCGTCCGTCCCATACCACTTGAGCCGGAGGTTGCAAACGGAACAATAGTTTTCCCTTTTAAATCATACTGTTCCAGGAAAGTATTGATAATAGTAGGAGCAACGTACCACCAGATTGGAAATCCCACATATATCACATCGTACTGATCCATGTTTTCCACCTTGTTGGCAACAGGCGGACGGAAAGACTTGTCTCCCATCTCTATACTGCTGCGGCTCTTTTTATCGGTCCAGTCCAGATCCTCTTTCGTATAGGGCTGCTGGGGCAGAATTTCATGCAGATCTGCACCTACCGCTGAAGCCAGCGTCTTCGCCAGTCTGGCTGTCACTCCGCTGGCACTGAAATAAGCAACTAGTTTTTTACTCATATCCTTTTCCTCCTTATTATTTCAAATATGTTTTAAAAAAATCTTCTATCTTATCAAAGGGTATAATATCCATCTGATCATATAAATCCGTATGCACTGCCCCCGGAATAATCATCAGTTCTTTGTTGTCGCCTTTCAACTTCTTATAGGCATCCCGGCTGAAATAGCAGGAATGAGCCTTATCTCCGTGAATCAACAGCACTGCGCTGCGGATTTCATCACTGTACTGCAGAATCGGCATATTTAAAAAAGACAGGGATGAAGTAACATTCCATCCATTGTTGGAATTGAGAGACCGCTTATGATATCCGCGTTCTGTCTTATAATAATCGTAATAATCCTTTACAAAGAAGGGGGCATCCTCCGGCAGCGGATCCACAACGCCTCCGGCCAGTTTATATTCTCCCGTCCTGTAATCTTCCGTTCTCTGGGCGTTAAGAGCCTTCCTTTTTTCATACCTGGCTTCCTCACTGTCCTCAGCATCAAAATATCCCCTGGCATTGACACGCGTCATATCATACATAGTAGAAGCAACCGTTGCTTTGATCCTTGTATCAATCGCCGCCGCGTTCAGCGCCATACCGCCCCAGCCGCAGATTCCGATAATACCGATTTTTTCAGGATCTACATTATCCTGGACACTCAGGAAATCCACTGCTGCCTGAAAATCCTCTGTATTGATATCAGGAGAAGCCACATATCTGGGTATTCCGCCGCTTTCACCGGTATACGAAGGATCAAAAGCAATGGTCAGAAAACCTCTTTCCGCCATTGTCTGTGCATACAAACCGGAGGCCTGCTCTTTTACCGCCCCGAAGGGACCGCACACTGCCAGAGCCGGAAGTTTTCCTTCACTGCCAGTCGGTTCATACAAGTCGGCTGCCAGTGTAATACCATACCGGTTATGAAAAGTCACTTTTTTATGATTCACTTTATCACTCTTTGGAAATACCTTATCCCATTCCTGAGTCATACTCAGATTTTCTTCTCTCATGCTTACACCTGCTTTCCTGATTTTTATTGACTTATTTTATAATCTTTGATATGCTTATAACATATCACCTAAACCTGACTTCAGGTCAAGTGTTTTTTCTGTGAAATTTATTATTCTGGGAGGAATGTTTATGTATTACACCATCGGAGAAGTATCCAAAATGTTTCATCTTCCTATATCGACTCTTCGCTACTATGATAAAGAAGGACTTCTTCCTGATCTGGAACGTGAAAAATCGGGAATCCGCCGCTTTGATGAGAAATCTCTGGAATCCCTGCGGGTCATCGAATGTCTGAAAAAATCCGGCATGGAGATTAAGGATATCAAACAGTTTATGATCTGGTGCAGTGAAGGTGCTTCCACCTATCAGCAGAGACTTGAAATGTTTCAAAATCAGAAAAAATCCATTGAAAATAAAATTTCCCAGCTTCAGAAAACCCTCGATATGGTCGAATTCAAATGCTGGTATTATACAAAAGCCCTGTCAGACGGAAACGAAGCCTTCGCAGAAAACATGCCGGAATCTCTTCCGGAAAACATCAGATCCCTATATATCCGCTCCCATTCATAATTTTTTAAGAGGAATCCTTTCATGAAAAATAAAGACAAAAAATCCAATGCGGACCGCCGCACCCGCTATACCTGTAAAGTTATCCGGGACTCGCTGCTGTCCCTCATGCGAAAAAAAAGCTTTCCAAAGATTACAGTCACCGAAGTCTGCCGTCTGTCTGAAATCAATCGCGGAACCTTCTATCTGCATTATTATGATCTGGATGATGTGTTGGATGATATCATTGATACTTCCATTCAGAACACTACCCCTGTATATGACCATGTAGTGTGTCCGCGAAATGGCAGCTGCGCCTATAATTTCTGCCACAGGGTGCAGGATGACCCAACGCTTCAGATTCTGTTTTCTGATGATGCAGCATCCGCCCGTCTGCTGGACAGGATCTGCGAACTTTCCAAAGAGGACTTCATTACCAAACTGATGCAGAACAGTCTCCTCTCCTATGAACAGGCAGAAGCAGTCCTTTATTTCCAGATGAACGGCTGTATGGCCATCAACAAGCGGATGCTGAAAAACCACTGTCAGGACTGGGGTAAAATTCAGGACGCCATCGATCAGTTTATCAGATCCGGTCTGGAAAGTTTTTTCATCCAGGACGAACGAATAAAGTAACGGGCAAGCCTCAAAATCATATAAACAAAAACAGGTCTGTTTTCGGGAGTATATCATTCTCCTTTCAACAGACCTGTTTCTATCACTTATTCTCGGATTCGTGGAGATATTCTTCCAGATTGGTTCCTTCCGGAATCACATATCCACAGGCATCACAGACGCTGTCACCCACCGTACAGCCTTCCTTCAGGATTACCTCAATCCCCCCTTCTTTATGACATCCGGGACAGGTAATCTCCTCTATTTTTTTCATATTTCTTGCATCCTCACAACCTGTTAATACACTCATGTTCTTTCTCCTTTCTGTTTTTACAATCCAAGTTTTTCAACAATCTTTCTTAAAGCATCCCGTACCGGTGAATCTGCCGGCAACTGTACAATTGGTTTCCCGTCACAGTCAAAACGGTAAACCTGCTCATCATGAGGCACCACTCCGAGAAGTTCCAGCCCCTGTATTTTCACCTCTTCCAGAATTCCATCCTCCAGCTTTCCTTCCGGTGCCCGGTTGATAATCAGTCCCGTTTTTTTAGGTTTGAAATTCAGTTCTTTCATCAGCCTTGCAATTCTGCCCGCCGCCTGGACACCTCTTCTGGAACAGTCACTGACCAGCAGCGCAATCTCCATTGCAGGTAAAATGCCTCTGCTGATATGTTCCATGCCGGCTTCATTATCCACAACGATATAAGGATAATGGCTTTGCAGCTTCTGTATCTGCGTCTGGACAATACCGTTGACAAAACAATAGCAGCCCTGCCCCTGGGAACGCCCCATGATCATCAGATCATAATCTTTCTCTTCCGTCAGCGCGTCCGCCATGCGGCTGTCAAAATAAGAAGCCTTCGTCATACCCGCTGGAATCTGATATCTGGGATCGGCACCGGCCCGTTCGATCTCCTCACGGAGTTCTCCTAAGGTAATGCCGGCTTCTACCCCCAGAACTTCATTCAGGTTCGAATTGGCATCTGCATCCACAGCCAGTACCGGTTTTTTACCGGTTTCGCAAAGATACTGAATCAGCAGACCGCACAGTGTCGTTTTCCCAACGCCGCCTTTTCCTGCGACTGCGATAATGCGTCCCATAACATTCCTCCTTTACAGTGCGTATGTTTATGAACAATATGTTGATTCCTTATCTGAAGATTATTATAATACTCCTGTTTTATATTTCAATCATCAGATTTTAAGTACTGCAACGTTCCTGAACACATTTTATAAATTGTCCATAAAGCAGAGGAATTATAAGTAAACGGCGAGAAAATTATCTTTCGCCTCCCGCCTTTTTACCGGCTGTCATAATTTTTCTAAGATACCGGAAAAACAAAGTGGCTGTAGTAGTAGCCGCAGCTACGTCTGCCACCGGTTCTGCCAGAAATACCGCAAACACTTTATGACTGACAAGGATATGCGGCAGCAGAAAAATAAGAGGGATCAGCAAAAATACTTTCCGAAGCAGCGCCAGAAGCAATGAGGTTTTTGCATTCCCCAGTGCTACAAAAGTCTGCTGACAGGCATACTGAACTCCCATAACACAGATCCCTGCCGTATAAACACGCATAGCCCAGGTACCCATGGCGATGTATTGCGCATCTGTCGTAAACATTCCCATAAAAATCTGTGGAAACAAAAGAGCCAGAGCCCACAGAATCACCGCATAAGCGACACTGGCTTTCAAAAGACTCCAAAAAGCCTGTTTCACCCGATCCATTTTTCCCGCCCCGTAATTGTAACTGACAATCGGCTGAGAACCCTGGGTCATGCCGATAATCGGAAGCAGGGCAAACTGCATCACACTGGACAGCACTGCCATTACTCCTACTGCAATATCACCGCCATAAGCCTTCAAAGATACATTGAAGCAGATATTCAGAATGCTCTCCGTAAACTGCATCACAAAGGGAGAGGCACCCAGAGCAATACAGGGGCCAAGAATTCCCGGGGCAATCCGAAAATTCCTGAGCTTCAGCTTTAAAAAGCTTCGCGGAGAACATAAAAAAACAATAATCCATACAGCCGAAAGGCCCTGGGAAATAATGGTCGCCAATGCGGCTCCCTGAACTCCCATATCAAAACCGAACATCAAAATCGGATCCAATACAATATTGGTTCCAGCACCAATAACCACACTGAGCATGCCTGTGATAGTATATCCCTGGGCATTGATAAAATAATTCAGTCCCAGGGCAATCTGTACGAAAATAGTTCCCAGAGAATATATTTTCATATAGTCCCAGGCATAACCGATCGTATTTTCACTGGCTCCGAAGATCATCAGGATATCCCTGCCAAAAATCTGGAAGAAGACTGTCAGCGCCACAGCCGCCACTATAAGAGCCGCTGCGCAGTTCCCCATGATTCGTTCCGCTTCTTCTTTTTTCTTTCTTCCCATCATAATGGAAGCCCTGGCCGCTCCCCCGGTACTGAACAGATAAGCAAAAGCCGAAATTGCCAGGATTACCGGCAGTGTTACGCCTACGCCTGTCAACGCCGATGCTCCGATTTCCGGCAGATGGCCAATGTAAATCCGGTCCACCAGATTATACAGCAGATTAATAATCTGGGCAGTAATAGCCGGAAGCGCCAGGCGGAATAATAATTTTCCTACATTTCCTTCACCAAGATTGATTTCCTGTTTTTTTCCACTCATTCTTTCTTCCATACCTCACATAAGCCCCCGGGAAATGGTTCAGCCATTTCCCGGGGGCAGTGCCGTCACTTTTTACAATCTCACAATTTTTCCGGCTTTCACAACAAGAGCCACATCATCTACAACATCAATGTTTTCATCGGGATTTCCGTTGAAAGCAACCAGGTTGGCCCGTTTTCCACAGGCGATAGTTCCCACCTGATCATCAATCATGAGGATTTCCGCGTTATTTTTTGTTGCCTGAATCAGACATTCCAGCGGAGTAAAGCCTGCCAGGTTTACTCTGGCTCTGAATTCGTAGATACCGTTTCCATGACTTCCCACATAAACCCCGGCGTCTGTACCCCAGCCGATTTTAATGCCCGCATCCTTATAGGCATGAAGCCCGTCCACAATCTTATTCAGCATAGTCTTGGCTTTTTCCACATAATGAACGGGTTTGTCATCGGGAAACTCCACAAAGTTAAACATAGGAGACATTGTAGGAATCGGGAAAGATTTACCGGATTCTTTATACAGTCTGATACATTCATCATCCACAATGGAGGAATGTTCTACCGTCCGCACCCCGTTTCTGATACACATTTTGACTCCTTCGGAGCCATGGCAATGAACCGCCACCGGCACTCCCACATAATCAGCCGTACGGCAGGCAGCCTGCAGTTCTTCCTCAAAAATAATGGCATTTCCCGGCGTACCTCCCGGATTCATCACCGCACCGGTACCCATAATCTTAATCCAGTCCACACCAAGCTGATACTGACGGCGGACAGCTTTTACATACTCTGCAGGAGAATCCGCCTCTTCATACATATCGCCGAAAAATTCATTGCCCGCCTCTGTCGGGGTGATAATCTTTCCGCTGACCAGCACATCGGGAGCCATCACTCTTCCTTCCCGGACCGCTCTGGCCAGACCCAGCGTAATATTGTTTCTGTCTCCCAGATCCCGAATGGTTGTATAACCTCTTCTCAGATTATCCTGCGCCCGCTGGAGACAACACATGGTGCGGTATGCATCCGGCTGAACATTTTCCTCAAAAGTACTGCTTCCTTCCAAATCCAGATGCAGATGAGCCTCAATCATTCCCGGAATCAGCGTCTTATCCGTCAGATCAATCATATTTTCCTCCGGAGCAGAAACACTTTTGGCAGGTCTTATTTCCTGAATCATTCCATTGTCAACTACCACATCACCATACCGGTCTTCATAACCCTCCGTAAGTTCCTGAATCAAACGTGCATTTCTTAAAACCAGCATTTCTTATTCCTCCTCTGCTAATGTATCATATTCTTGTTTCAGCACATCTTCGTATTGCTGTGTTAAAGTCTCCAGCGTAAACGGTTCCGATGCCTCTTCATGGATCCCATGTTCTTCCGCCAGTTCTTCCGTATAATCCTCCAACGGATAAACGGCATACTCCCCCTTCTCGTGATTATAATGGGTTACGATCGGCTCCAGCTGCGCATCGGAGATGGACAGTTCTCCGTTTTTCGGATCTCTGGATATCGTAATATCCGCCATACCTCCCAGCATGCATTCCGGTTCTTTCTGAGTGGAAATAAAATTACCAAGCGAATAGTATACCAACATCTCATTTCCCTGCCCGTCCTTCAGCGTCTCAAAATTCTGCAGAACATGAGGATGGGAGCATATGGCAATATCTGCCCCCTGGGACAGCAGCAGCTGAAGATAATCCTTCACTTCCTGATCAGGCTCAGAAGCATATTCTGTTCCTATATGGAGAAAAACAATCACCATATCCCCCGCTTCTTTTGCTTTCTGAATGTCATCGGACACTTTATCCATGTCCAGCACATCCAGCATATAGCCCGGAAAACCGCCATAATCTTCCCCGTTGATCTGACAGGTATAATTCAGCATGGCAAAGGTTACTCCTTTGCACTCGACCGTTGCTATCTGATCCGCCGCTTCCTGATTCTCATGAATACCAAGCACCGTAATCTCAGGATGACTCTTTTTCCAGTAAGCCAGTGTTTCCTCAATTGCCTGTGTGCCTTTGTCCATGGCATGATTCGTTGCGTGGAGAACCACATCAAATCCGGTATCGACCAAAGCATCCCCTATTTCTGTCGGTGATCCGAATTCCGGATAGGCAGAAACATTATCATGATCTGCCACAAAAATACATTCCTGGTTAACGACAGACAAATCCGCCGATATAATCTTATCTTTTATATGTTGGTACAGCTGATCATAATCCCATTCTCCCGATTCCTGAATACCGGACTGATAAATATGCTCATGAATCAGATTATCCCCTACGGCAGTCAGATGAATGGTATTTTCCTCTTTCGCCTGCTGCCGCAGATATTCCGCCTTTTCTTTCTCTGCCTGTTCTGCCGCTGCCGTTTCTTCCGTCCGGGACGCTCTCCGGCTTTCAAGCCCCAGGACAACCGCCAATGACACACCAATAAGCAGAACCGCCGCGAATGCCCAGAAGATTATAACTTTCTGGCGGCGAATCTGCTTTTCTCTCAACAGTTTCTGTTTTCTTCTGCGTTCCCTGCGCTCCGGACTTTCGACATCCATATGCGTCCCCTCTGTACTTCTCATGATTGTTTTATTATATCGAAATATGCCGAAAAACACAAGACAGGGCCTACTGTCTTATTCCTCCATGATGAGATCTGAAGTGAAAAATTCGCCCGCCAGACGGATCATATCCTCCAGATCTTTTACGCCCGCCGTCTCATAGGCAGAATGCATAGCCAGCTGTGGAAGTCCGATATCAACAGCAGGGACTGAAACATGGAGCCCGGCAATATTTCCCAGAGTTGAACCTCCCGCCATATCCGAACGATTAAAAAAAGTCTGACAGGAAATTCTGGCACGATGACATAACTCTGTCAGAAAAGCGGCGCTGGAACCATCTGTACAGTATTTTTGACTGGCAGCATATTTCAGCACAATTCCTCCGTTCAGATACGGACGGTTGCTTACATCACTTTTGTCCGGATGGTTGGGATGAACGCTGTGGGCATTATCAGCTGAAAGCATGCAGCTGGAAGCCAGCATCCTGAAAAAATCTTCCCGATCTGTCCCGCTGGAAATCAGAATTCTTTCCAGCACATCCCGCAGGAACGTGGAAGCCGCCCCCTGTTTCGTCTGGCTTCCCACCTCTTCATTATCAAATACACAGTGTACCGTGATAAAATGTTCATTGACTGCATTGATAAAACCTTTCAGCGAAGCAAAAGCACAGGCCTGATCATCCAGTCTGCTGCTGGAATAAAACTCATGATCGGCTCCCCAGATACTTCCTTTCTCCCGGTTATATAAAAACAGATCTGACCCAAGTATCTGCTCCGGAGACACCCCGGCATTTTCTGCCGCCGTCTCTATCCATCTGCCTTTTCTGCCGCCTGAAAAAAGGGGCAGCATATCTTTCTGCGCATTATAAGCATATCCTTCATTGGCCTTTCTGTTCATGTGAATGGCAAGACTGGGAATCAGCACCAGATCCCGTTCCACATTGACCAGTCTGGAAACAATCCGGTTTCCCTCCCGTACCAGCAGACGGCCGGCCACGGAAAGGGGACGGTCAAACCAGGTGGACATCAGCATTCCCCCGTATTTTTCCACATTCAGTCTGACCAAGCGGCCTTCCAGCTCCAGCTCCGGATTCTCCTTCAGTCGAAAGGCAGGCGAATCTCCATGACTGGCAAGTATCCGAAATCCTGTCCAGCTGTTTTCCGGCAGTGAAAATGCCGCAATAGAGGAACCATTCCGTATGGTATAATATTTTCCTCCCTTTTTCAGTTTCCAGGAATCCCTTTCATATAATCTCTGAAATCCTGCTTTTTCCAGTTCGGCTGCCATATTTGCCGCCACATGGAAACAGCTGGGACTTTTTTCGATAAAATTCAGAAGTTCTCTTACCCTCTCACTGCTCATAATTTAAATTTCCTCCCGCTGATTTAAGAATGAACACTCCGGCTGTCTCATATACATAAACAAATTCTATATCCGGAGTCCTATGAAAAAAATAATCAATATTTCCCTTTTACTGGCAGCCGCATTTCTGACCGGCCAGCTGCTGGCCTTTTGTCTTTCTTCTTCCCCCGATATTCTGCCGACATCCGCCGACGGAAACTGGGGACTGAGCTTCCCGGAAGAAGGAGAAGCCCCTGCCGGAAATGTTTCATCAGACCAGCTGAAACAATATGATGCCTGTTATATGAATGATACGGATGAAAAAATTATTTATCTGACCTTCGATGCCGGTTACGAAAACGGCAATACTTCCGCCATACTGGATGCTCTGAAAAAGCACCATGTATCCGCCACATTTTTTGTCGTGGGAAACTACCTGACCTCCTGTCCGGATCTGGTAAAGCGTATGGTTTCAGAAGGCCATACGGTAGGCAATCATACATACCATCATCCTGATATGTCCGAAATATCCACCATGGAAGATTTTTCCCGCGAACTGGAAGGCGTAGAAACACTGTACGAAGAGATAACCGGCCAGCCCATGACAAAATTTTACCGTCCGCCTCAGGGTAAGTACAGCGAAGCCAATCTGAAAATGGCTCAGGAACTGGGATACAGAACTTTTTTCTGGAGCCTGGCTTATATCGACTGGTATGAAGATGATCAGCCCACAGAAGAAGAAGCCTTTGACAAGCTTCTGGGGCGCATTCATCCCGGCGCCATTGTCCTTCTGCACAGCACCTCAAAGACCAATGCGGATATCCTGGATGATCTTCTGACAAAGTGGGAAGATATGGGATACTCTTTTGGTTCTCTGGAGGAAATACCAATCTGAAAGAACGGCTGTCCGAAGACAGCCGTTCCTCTTTTCTCAACGATAATTTCCCATAAAGAACAACGCCATGGTTCCCGGTCCGGAATGAGCCCCTATAGTGGCTCCCACCGGATTAACCAGAATATCTTCTATGCCAAATCGTTCTCTTACAAGATCTGCCACAAACCGCGCGTCTTCCAGGCAGTCTCCATGACTGATAAACACCCTGTCATTTTTTTCATCACAGCCGCGAATCCGCTCTTCCATCATATCCACCAGCTTCATCAGGGACCGCTTCCTGCCGCGAACCTTTCCCACCGCAATCAGATGACCCTCATCATCCACATGGAGCACCGGTTTGATATTAATCATCGTTCCCAGAACCGCCGTCATCCTGGATACACGTCCGCCTCTGTGAAGATGGAACAGATCGTCAACTGTAAATACGTGGCAGAGATTTTTCTTTTTCGCTTCCAGCCAGCCGGCAATCTCTTCCATGGTTTTTCCCTCTTCCTTCATTCTCACAGCTTTGTCCACCAGAAGTCCCTGCCCCAAAGACGCACAGAGGGAATCAACAACCGCTACCGTCCGGTCGGAATACTCCTCTGCCGTCTCCTCTGCCGCTATTCTGCAGCTGTTGTAAGTGCCGCTCAAACCCGAAGAAAAAGCAATGTGGAGAATGTCATATCCCTCCTGAAGCCATGGTTTCCAAAGCTGTTTTGCCTCTTCCGCATTTACCTGGGAAGTAGTAGGCATGGAACCCTCCCGCATACGCCGATAAAATTCCCCGCTGGAAAGCTGATCCTCTTTATGGTAAGTGACACCATCCATGGTATACGTCAAAAACATATATGGAATCTGATGTTCCTCATAATAGGAATCCGGCAGATCTGCCATGTTGTCTGTCGTTATCACAAATTTTTTCATCGCTTTCTCCTTCATTTTTTGTTTATCATATCATTTTTCATTCATAAATTCAATTCTTATCCCGCAGTATCTCCATTGCCCTGGACAACTGCAGATCATCCTTGCTGTCCTTCGGCTGTTCCACCACAACATCAGGCTGAATGCCCTTTCCATGTATATTTTCTCCATTAGGAGTATAATAACTGGAAATCGTCAGTTTAATAACACTGCCGTCAGAAAGCCCGAAGGTTTTCTGCACAATACCTTTGCCATAGGTGGTAGTGCCTACCAAAGTCCCTGCTCCGTGATCCTGAACCGCTCCTGCAAAAATTTCAGCTGCACTGGCACTGTTTTCATTTACCAGCACTGCCAACGGTATATCTATGGGATTTTCACCTTCCGAATAGTATTCTTCCCGATTTCCGTTTTTATCCTCCGTATAAACCAGAAGGCCTTCCGGCATAAAACAGTTCAATGTATCACAGACTCCATCCAGCAATCCTCCCGGATTATCCCGCAGATCCACGATAAGGCGCTCCATCCCCTGCTTTTCCAGCTCCTTCCGTGCTTCCTGAAACTGTTCTGCTGTCACTGCCGTAAACTGATTGATGGCGAGATACCCCGTATTATTTTCTTTCATCTCCCATCTGACAGAAGGAATTTCCACATCCTCTTTTGTCACTTCCACTTCGATGTACTGATCTGAACTTTCCCGGTAAAGTGTCAGCGATATTACATCTTCACTCTCTTTTATCAGCTCTGATATTTCCGTAAGTTCCATATCTTCCACAGGCTCATCACCTACTTTGCTG
This sequence comes from Ruminococcus sp., assembly GCA_050944415.1. Lineage (GTDB taxonomy): Bacteria > Bacillota > Clostridia > Lachnospirales > Lachnospiraceae > Ruminococcus_G. Next base: position 45,289 of record JBMNRA010000008.1, on the reverse strand, counting down.
ATAATGTCTCCCTGCTGCACGCCGGCTCTGCTGGCCGGTCCGTCTTCGTAGCAGTAAGCAACTGTAGGCGCGCCCGTGTCAGCATCCTGCATCAGCACCACACCAATCCCTTCATAATGTCCTTCATTACTTTCACTTACTTCCTGATACTCTTCCCTTGTATAATAACAGGAATAAGGATCGTCCAGCCCTTCCATCAGCCCGGCATACATGCTTTCCGCCAGATCGTAATCTGATTTTTTAAAAAGATACTGCTCATCAATAATGTCGCAGATTTCCTCAATTTTCTGTTCTGAAGCCGAACTGCCCGGAACAGTTTCTCCTGTAGCGTCGGCCATGGCGTCCGAAACAAACCGATACCCACCGATGGCTGCAGCCGTCACCGCAATCCCGGCTGCAAAACAAATGATACTTTTCCCCTTTTTTATTGTCATAATTTCTCCATAAACTGCGAGAGCTTCAAAAGATAGTTGTCTTTTGAAGCTCTCTTCTCATACTATTATATGATTTCTCTGCTGCCTTATACTTTCAAATATTTGCGGATGGTAATAGCACTTCCGATAAATCCGATACCCATTCCCAGAATCAGACCTGCCGGTATCAGAACCTCAAAGACCTGCCGCGCTGCCAGGAAAGAAACGATATCATTGAGAATATTGAATCTCTCCAGAATATAAGTCACTGCCCTGTTATACATAAAATACAGAATAATCAGGGGAATCACCGCTCCGATCAGGCCGATCAGCAGTCCCTCAATAATGAAGGGAGCCCTTACAAAGCCATTGGTCGCTCCAATCAGCTTCATAATCCCAATCTCCTCCCTGCGTGCAGCGATGCCGACCGAGATTGTATTGCTGATCAGGAACACAGCCACCGCAAACAAGATAATTATTACGGCAAGTGAAATAGTTCCCAGAAGCCGGTTGAACGTAGTCAGCGTATTAACCGCTCCTTCGGAATGATTTACATTGCTGACTCCGTCCAGTCCTTCAATGTACTGCGCCACTTCTTCCTGATCCTCGATCCTGTCAACGGTCACTTCATAATTCGCCTTATTGCTCAGAGGATTATCATTCTGAAATCCTTCAGCCGCATCTTCAGAACCTTCAAAATATTCTTTCTGAAATTCTTCCCAGGCTTCCTGAGCGGAAACATACCGGGTCTTTGTTACCTCAGGCAGCGCTCTAATCTGTTCCCCCACAGCATCAATGGTTGCCTGATCCACACCGTCTTCAAAGAAGACCGTCATGGTAACGCCTTCCTCTACATTCTGAACAATGTAATTAAAGTTGATAATGATGGAAAATACCAAACCAAACAGGAAAACACAGGCTGCTATCGTTGCAATGGACGCAATGGAAAATATAATATTTCTCCCGATATTCACCACGCCCTGTTTTGCATTGTAACCAATGGTACTAATTCGCATGATATTCACCTTCTTGTTCGTCGCTTACAATGACGCCTTTCTTCATAGCAATTACTCTTTTTCTGAAAGAGTTTACTATTTCACGATTATGAGTAACGACAAGAACGGTGGTACCCCGCTCATTAATTTCCTCCAGAAGCTTCATAATCTCAAAGGAAGTTTTGGGATCCAGGTTTCCGGTAGGCTCATCGGCAAGAAGAATATCCGGCCGGTTCACCAGCGCTCTTGCCAGCGCCACTCTCTGCTGTTCTCCCCCTGAAAGCTCTCTCGGATAAGATTTATATTTTTCCGCAAGGCCTACCAGAGTCAGTACCTCCGGCACCCGCTTTTTAATCACACGGTTGGGCCTCTCGATGACTCTCTGAGCAAAAGCCACATTTTCATAGACATTACGGTCTTTCAACAGACGGAAATCCTGAAATACAACACCGACTCCCCTGCGGTACTTCGGTACTTTTCTGCGTTTCAGTTTGTTCAGCTGCTGACCATTCACCTCAATCGTTCCGCTGGTGGGTTCCAGCTCCTTTAACAGAAGCTTGATCAATGTGGATTTCCCGGATCCGCTGTTTCCCACAACGAAAACAAATTCCCCCTTATCAATATGTAAATCCATATGATCAATGGCCGGCTGACCCTTGCCATAGGATTTACTTACGTTTCTTAACGTAATCATAAGCTCCTCCTGCTATACCGGGTGTATAAAATACACACTAGTAATCCAAAGTTTCCATGTACTGCATATAGCGTACGACCATCAGCGCAATCTTAAAAGTAATAGCATCTTCAAAGACACGCAGATCCAGGCCTGTACTTTTTTGAAGCTTATCCAGACGGTACACCAGTGTATTCCTGTGGATATACAACTGTCTGGAGGTCTCGGAAACATTCAGGCTGTTCTCAAAAAATTTATTAATGGTCACCAGTGTCTCTTCATCAAAATCATCTGGCGACTTGTCGGCAAAAATCTCTTTAATAAACATTTTGCACAGCGGAATGGGCAGCTGATAAATCAGACGTCCGATACCCAGAGCGCTGTAGGCAAAAATGTCTCTGTCTCCAAAGAAAATTTTTCCCACATCCAGAGCCGTCCGGGCCTCCTTATAGGATCTGGAGACTTCTTTCAGCTCTTTTACAATAGTGCCGTACGCAATATGTGTGTTTCCGGCAGAGCTTCTGCCCACAGTATCAAGAATAGAAGCGGCGATCTTATTCATCTCTTCATATCCGTCTGTCTCTGAAAGTTCTTTGACAATAATAATATTCTTTTCATCCACAGCCGTAATAAAATCTCCGTTTTTTCCGTGGAACATATTCTTGATACATTCCAGAAGATTATAATCTTTACTCTGATCCGTTTCCAGAATAAACACAACTCTCCTTGCATTTACATCAATATGTAACTTTTTCGCCCGGTTATAAATGTCCACCAGAAGCAGATTATCCAGAAGCAGATTCTTGATAAAATTATCTTTGTCGAACCGCTCCTTATATGCAATCAGAAGATTTTCGATCTGGAATGCCGCCAGCTTGCCAATCATAAAAAGGTCATCGCTTCCATTAACGACCAGCACATATTCCAGCTGATGCTCATCATAAACTTTAAAATACTGGAAGCCTTTAATAATCTGACTGTCCGCCTGCGATTCCACAAAATCCATAACTTCACTGCCGGTGGCAACCGGTTCTGCAAAAGTCGACACCAAGACTTTTCCTTCAACATCCATCAGACACATGTCGACTCTGGATATTGCTTTCAGCCCCTCAATTGTATTCTGAAGTATTTGGTTTGAAATCATTTTTCTGCTCCTTTTGCATTTTTTATGAAATCCTTAAGGTATATTTTAATATAATTTCACAAAAAAGAAAAGAGAAAATACGGAATTTTTAACAATTTTTTTACTTTTTTTTATTCATATTGTAAAAATCCCTCGCCCAAGACTTCTCTGGCATCCGTGACAACCACGAAAGCCTGCCCGTCAATTCGATGGACTATATCCTTCAAAAATACAATCTGTTTCCTTGGAACGACGCAAAACAACATTATTTTATCTTTTCCGGAATATCCTCCCCGGATCAAAATTTTGGTCATTCCCCGCTGCAGCTCTTCCATGACGGCAGATGTTACAGCTTCATGCTTCTCCGTTATAATAAACGCTGCTTTGGAAAATTTCAACCCCTCAATTATGCTGTCGCTGACTTTCGCGGTAAAAAAAATGGCAATGGCGCTATACAGAACCATGGAAAATCCAAAGACAAATGCCCCCAGAATCACAATTGCACAATCGATAATCTGCATGATTTTCGTCACCGGATACCATGGAATTTTTTTCTGTATCAATACCGCCGCCATATCGCTGCCTCCTGTGGTACCCCTTCCCATAAAAGCCAGTCCTATGCCGGCCCCCTGTATTACGCCCCCATAAAAAGCCGCCAGCAGCAGGTCTTCCTTTACCAGCGGAATTTCCGGAAGAATCAGGAGCCAGACTGACAGACTGATCATGCCGACAAGAGAGCGCTTCAAAAAATGAAAGCCTTTCAGCCAGAATGCTGCCAGAAATAGTGGAATATTCAAAACCAGCATAGTAACTCCCAAGGGAATCCCGGTCAGCTCTTTCACTACAATAGCAAGACCGCTGAATCCCCCCGTTACCATTCCCAACGGATCAAAAACCGAATTGATGGATACCGCCATCACGGCAGTCCCCAGCACGATAAGAACGTAATCATTTTTCTTCATAGCATCCTCTTTTCAGAAAAAAATTACAGATACCATGTAAGTATCTGTAATTCTCTGTAATTTATTCAGTTGTTCTCTTCCAGTTGTTTTTTCAGGTAACGTCCAACAATTTTGGAGAAATTTCCGATATCTCGAATATACGCAAAGTCTTTTCCGAATATTTTCTTTTCTGCCTCCAGATCCTTTTCCTCGCCGGCAAAAACTCCCAGTACGCAGATTCCTTCATTGCGGAGTTTCCGCACTTCGAATCCCGTGTCTTTTATAGCATAATCCCCCTGATAAGGCTTAGGATTTCTTGCATTGGGCCGATTGAGAATCACATCATAGGGACGCCCATCGCTTAAAATAATCAGAATTTTCTTTTCTTCTTCCCGATTGATCAATTCCTGTGAAATTGCCTTGATAGCAAGGCCGTCACGGTTATTGGAAGAGGTGGTAAACTCAAATATACGCTCATTTTCCGATGGATCGTCATCATACTCACGATATCTCTGAAGAATCGTATAATCCCAGAAAGTACAGAAACCGGTGACGCGATGGGGGATCCCCACACTGCTTAAAGCTTCCATAATAATATAGGCCTGGAGTACAACTTTTTCCTGTCTCTGTCTCTGAGATCCGCTGGCATCAATCAGAACATCTACCACAAAATCCTGACGACTGTTTTTCTCTTCCTTTTTAAACAGTTTTGCATCTTTGGTTCTGCCCACTTTCCACAGTCTGGAAGGAATCAGTACGCCCCGGTCACAGACACTCTCTGAGGTTTCATCCCGCAGCACTATGGCTTTTTTCAGAACTTCCGTCAACAGCTGGATGTTTCTCTTCACCACCCGGTGATGGTCATAATAAGCGTACTTATTCTTGGATTTCTGCTTTCTGGCATATTCATACTGATAGTTTTTCATAACCGGATTTCTTAAGATTCCATCCGTATAATAAAGACTGCAGTCCCCGTGAATTCCCTTGCAATTCTGAAAATTGCGGCGTTTTTCCTCCAGAGGCGTCAGATAAGTTCTGCCGAAATTCAACTCCACATAAGAATAGGCTTTCTGCAGTGTCTCTTCATCCACCAGCGTAATCTTCCTCTGCCGGACGCCATCTGCTTTTTCCAGATCCTTTGCCTCATCTGCCGGCGAACGGGTGGAAGTCATTTCCTGGGCAATCCGCTCCAGATAAGCTTCCAGATTATCCTCGTACATCTCTTCCGAAAGAAAATCTTTCCATTTATAGGAGGCGATTTCTTCCAACGTCACCGACAGTATCTGATCCAGCGTACCGTATTTTGCTTCATAACCGGGTTCCATCCAGAGATTATACAGTTCGTCTATTTTTTCAATTACCTGCCGTGTAGTTACAGCATTTTTCACCTGATACAGCTGCTCCATTTTTTCCCGGATCACGTTGCTGACCACGTATTCTCCCTGGATTTTTTCCCGGAACAGCGCGATCTTCAGCTGACCGATCTCGCTTTTCACCAGCGAAGAGAAATCCATATCCAGTGTGTCCTGGAAGGCATGTTTCTGTATATCTCTGACTCCGGAACGTTCCTTTATGATTTTATCTTCCACTGCTTCTTCGATACATAGCTGGGCAATATTCACCAGAGCGTCTTCATGAGCATGGACAAACAGTTTCTTTACCAGATAGAGGCTCAGCTCTTCTTTGTCGTAATATTTTGCAAAGGCTCCCTGCTTAATCCCGTCGTACAGCGCAATATACCTGGACTTTAAAAAACCTTCCACATCCGGTCTGGCTTCCAGCGTATAATCGCCGCAGACGGTCCATATCAGGTTTTTGATGCGGTTTTCAATTTCCAGCTGATATTCTTCCTTCATCAAATCACTCATATGAATACATCCGTCTCCGTCCACTCCTCCGGTATTCTGGTCATCACCACATCGTCAATAATTTCTTTTTCAAAAGAATCAAAGCTTTTATTTACAATTCCCATCCGCACGGCCAGCGCCGGGGAAAGACCGCAGCGAATAGTTTTGACTGCCGCCAGCATTCCCCTCAGATCCAACGCTTTGGTGGAGATTTCACCGTTCTGGGCTTTCAGCTGAAGATCCAGAAACAGGCCGATCAGCTGTTCCATAGCCTCCTCCTTTCCATCAGGAAAGAAGTCATGAAACACCTTTTTTAAAGTATCGTGATTCTGCTGGGGCATATCGATAACCATAAAACGGGATACCAGCGCTTCATTCAGCTCTTTTGTTCCGGCATAGCCGTAATTCATCGTGCCGATAAACCTGGCCGCCGGATGAAGCATAATTTTATCATAGCCCGGCACATCGATACTTCTCCTGTAATCCAGCGTAGCATGCAGCACAGACACTGCGTCATTCTTGGCCATATTAACCTCGTCCAGTATGCCGAATCCGCCGTACTGGGCACAGAGATAAATGCTTCCTTTCCGCAGCTGCACCTGATTGTCCACGAAGGTGTCCGTTCCAATCAGATCACTGCTGCTGGTGTTGACATGAAAAGATATGTTATATGAAGGCCGGTTAAAAATATAGGCCAGATTTTCCGCCAGCACGTTCTTTCCTGTGGCTTTGGAACCGCTCAACAGCAGATTTTCTCCCTGCAGTAAGGCGGCAATGGCCATTTCCAGAATTTCCTTTCCATAAAACGGAATCAGCGGTTTTACAATTCTGTACTTTACTTCTTCGTCTACAGGAAATTCCTCCCGGTACATCCTGACTTCTTCTATCATCCTGGGATTGACACCCTGTTCTTCCAAAAACTTCAGTTCTTCCACATCTTACCTCACATTATACTTCAAAAATCAAATCACCATAAGACGGCATGGGCCATACTGACTTGTCCACAATCATTTCCAGTTCATCAACAGGACGGCGAAGCGCTTCCATGGCAGGAACTGCCTCATTATAATAAAAGTTAGCGCGTTCTGCTCCCTCTTCCATCTTCATGGCTTTCTTCTCTATCTCTCCTAAATTTACCAATGCTGTTTTCACTTCCCGCAGTAGCGCCGAGGTCTGTTTCAGCAGTTCCTCCTGCACGCTGACATCTGCACCGCAGGAAGCGGCCCTCACTGCATTGACAGCATCCGCCAGAGATTTTGTATATTGAATCACTGCAGGGATAATCTGTTTGCTGGCAATATTAAGCATGGCTTTTACTTCGATATTAATAGTCTTCGAGTAGGCCTCATACTGGATTTCCGCCCGTGAGCGAAGCTCTGCTTCCGTAAATACACCGAATTCCCCAAACAGTTTTATAGACTTATCTGTCACCAGCGCAGGTATGGCCTCAACCATGGAGCGAATGTTGGGAAGTCCTCTTCTCTTTGCCTCTTCTACCCAGGCCTCAGAATAGCCGTTCCCGTTAAACACGATTCTGTAATGCTCAGAAGCATATTGTTTTATAAGGTCATGAACCATCTCTCCGAAATTTTCCGCTTTTTCCAGCTCGTCACAGGCTTCTTTGAATGCCTGGGCCACAATGGTATTCAGCACCGTATTGGCCGGAGCTACGGAATCTCTGGAACCTACCATACGGAATTCAAATTTATTCCCCGTAAAAGCAAAAGGCGACGTTCTGTTTCTGTCCGTGGCATCCTTTGCCAGATCAGGAAGTGTTCTCACTCCCGTCCGCAGTTTACCGCCTCTGATGCTGTGGGTAGCCTCGCCGGTACTGATCAGCTGTTCCATCACATCTTCCAGCTGTTCCCCCAGGAAAACAGAAATAATTGCCGGAGGCGCCTCATGGGCACCCAAACGATGATCATTTCCCACATCAGAAGCCGACTGACGGAGAAGATCTGCATGGGTATCCACTGCCTTCAGAATGCAGGTCAGCACCAGCAGGAACTGGATATTTTCGTGAGGCGTTTTCCCCGGATCCAGAAGATTGATTCCGTCATCCGTCGTCAAAGACCAGTTATTATGTTTACCGGAACCATTCACTCCGGCAAAAGGTTTTTCGTGGAGCAGACACTTCATTCCATGCTGACTGGCCACCCGCTTCAGTGTCTGCATAATGATCTGATTATGATCCACTGCCACATTAGCCGGTGCATAGATAGGGGCCAGTTCATGCTGTGCCGGCGCCACCTCGTTATGCTGGGTTTTCGAAGTCACGCCCAGTTTCCAGAGCTCTTCATTCACATCCTTCATAAAGGCAGCAACTCTCTGACGGATAGTTCCGAAGTAATGATCATCCAGCTCCTGACCTTTTGCCGGGGGAGCGCCGAAAAGGGTCCGTCCCGTGTATACCAGGTCTTTTCTCTGGCGGAATTTCTCCGCATCCACCAGGAAATATTCCTGCTCCGGGCCAACAGAGGGCGTTACTCTTTTAGATGTCGTATTTCCAAACAGCCGGATCAGACGCAGCGCCTGGACGTTAATGGCTTCCATGGAACGCAGAAGAGGCGTTTTCTGATCCAGTGCCTCTCCGGTATAAGAACAGAAGGCGGTAGGAATGCAGAGAGTCGCCCCTGCGGCATCCTGACGCACAAAAGCCGGTGACGTACAGTCCCACGCCGTATATCCTCTGGCTTCAAAAGTAGCGCGAAGACCTCCAGACGGAAAAGAGGACGCATCAGGCTCTCCTTTAATCAGCTCCTTTCCGGAAAAACTCATCAGTACTTTTCCGTTGCTCATAGGCGCAGAGATAAAAGAATCATGCTTTTCCGCTGTGGTTCCTGTCATTGGCTGAAACCAGTGAGTGTAGTGGGTCGCCCCTTTTTCAATAGCCCACTCTTTCATCTCATGGGCAATGACGTCTGCAATCTCCGGATCCAGCTCTTTCCCTACTTCAATCGTCTGTTTCAGCTCTTTGTAAACTTTCTTTGGCAAGCGTTCCTGCATTGCCGTATCATTAAAAACATTTTCTCCAAAAATTTCAGATACATTGATAAATTCACTCATCTTTTTCACCCTTTCCCTTCCTTTGGCTCCGGCACTTCCAGCGGCACATCCTTATGTTTTTCAGGATTCAGCAGTATCTTCAGCGCCTGTTTTTTATTTTCTATGCATATCTCGCTGTGTTCTCCTCCGAATTCTCCGTCAAGCGTCCATGGAATCGCTTCATCCGACTCGATTACCACACAATCTGATTTAAAAGAATCAATCAGATCTGTATCATCCACAGCCGAAAGAAGGGCTCCCATAATTTCATTCAACTCCAGCGGGTTTTTCGGCTCCCGAATCAGCGTCACTTCAAAAAGTCCGTCATCCATCTCCACGTTCTTGCCCGTGAGATTTTTAAAACCTCCCACACTGCGGGAATTGGTAACCATTCCGAAAATATAATTATCCTCTTTCTTTATTCCATTGGCCTCAATTTTCATATGGTAGGATTTGATATCGAAGATCCGTTTGACTCCTTCCAGTATATAAGCCATATGCCCCAGCACGTTTTTTAATGCCTGATCCGTCTGGTAGGAAACATCGGTAAAGAGTCCGAAGGCGGCGATATAAACAAAGGTTTCTCCGTTAAAATGTCCGATGTCACATCCGTACAGCTTGCCCTCCATAATCTCCAGCGCCGCTTTCTCCATGTTTTTGGGAATGGAAAGGCTGCTGGCAAAATCATTGGTGCTTCCGGAAGGAATATAGCCCATGGGAACCATCACCTTACTGTCCATGATTCCCGCAACTACTTCAGCAAGAGTGCCGTCTCCTCCGCTACAGACAATCAAATCAACCTGGGAAGCTATTTTTTTTACTACGTGATATGCATCCTGAGCATACTGTGTGGGATGAACCGCCACCAGATATCCGTGGCGCACAAAGATATTAACAATATCCAGAAGTTTCGATTTAATCAGACCCTTGCCTGATTTGGGATTAAAAACAAAGAGTAATTTTTTTTCCATAAGCTCTCCTGTTATTTTCATTTTTGACCCTGGCATCATTTTACTACGATTTCACTTTATGAGCAACCTGGTTCTTCCCGGTTAGCCAGAATACAGAGAACAATTCCGGCAATTACTACGATTCCTCCGATCACGGAAGAAAAGGATGGAATTTCCTGAAACAGCAGTATCCCCATAACAGATGCAAAAACCGGTTCCAGCAGCTTGACAATGGATACGAACGAAGATTTTTCATATTTCAGCCCCCAGCTGAAAATACTGTGCCCCAGCAGTGTGCAGAGCACTGCCAGTCCAAAGGCCACCGCCAGGTTTCTCACACTGCAGGGAACCACCTGGCTGCCCGTAAAAACCGCCGCCGGAAGAATCACAGCGCCTGCGCAGAAATATACAATCCACGTATACACTGTGGTGGACATACTTCTTCTGCAGACCCTGCCTATCAGTGTATATACCGCTGAACAGACCGCACCGCATAAAGCAAGAATATCGCCCAGAATTCTTCCGCCTCCCGCGTCTCCGAAGGCCACAATGACGCTTCCCGCAAAAGTAATCAATATTCCTGCCCATCCGGGACCCGAAACTTTTTCTTTCAGGAAAAAGAACCCGCCCAGGGCCACAAAGAACACTTCCGTGTCCACCAGTACCACGGACGAAGCAATACTCGTATACTGCAGACTCTGAAAATAGCAGAAAAAATGCATCCCCAGAAAAATTCCGCTGACAGCACACAGACCGACATCCCGAAGGCATATATTGGAAAATTCTGTCCTGTGCCTGACTGCCGCCAGGGGACTTAGCATAAGCACAGAAAAAAGCATACGGTAAAAAACAAGCACAGTGGACGGAGCGTCCGCAAAGCGGACCAGAATCGCCGAAAACGCCGTGCCCACAACACCTGCTATGATAATGATCTTTTTCATAAAATCTCCTCACAGAATATCTGCATAGTCTTTTTCAATGATACCATGAATATTACTTTGCGGGCAACAAAAACAGCGGGACTTCCAATTGGATTTGTGATATTCTATGAGATGAGGTGATACTATATTGAAAACGAAAACTGTTTTAATTACCGGGGCATCCCGCGGTATCGGCGAAGCATGCGCACGGCTTTTTGCCCGAAACGGATACCGGATGATCCTAAACTGCCACAATAACAGCACACGGCTGAAAGAACTGAAAGAAAATCTGGAGAATGAATTTTCCATACAATGTATGATTTCCGCCGGAAACGCAGGAGATGAATCATATGTGGAACGCCTGTTTCAGGAAACGGAAGCTTTCTGCGGCTCCCTGGATATTCTGATCAACAATGCGGGAATTGCCCACATGGGACTGCTGCAGGACATGACTCTGGCGGAATGGAACCGGGTGATTAACACCAATCTGACCTCCCAGTTTCTCTGCTGCAGGAAAGCGATCCCGCTTATGTTAAAGGAACACAGCGGCTCCATTGTCAACATTTCCTCCGTCTGGGGCATACACGGCGCCGCCTGTGAAGCGGCCTATTCCGCCTCCAAGGGAGGCGTCAACGCCTTTACCAGGGCTCTGGCAAGAGAACTTGCCCCCAGCCATATCCGGGTGAACGCCGTAGCCTTCGGAGCTGTCGATACCGATATGAACAGTATGCTCAGCAGGGAGGAGAAACAGGCTCTGTGTGATGAAATCCCCCTGGAACGCATGGGAACACCAGAAGAAGGCGCCGAATTTGTCTATGATGTCGCCGTAAATCATCCCTATCTGACCGCTCAGGTACTGACTCTGGACGGCGGATGGATTTAGAGCTGTAAATACAGATTGTCATTTTGCACAAAAATACGCCCATCTTTTTTTGTTTAAAAAGTCTTTTGAAGAAATATTTTCGTTTTGTTATAATTTTATCAGATAAAACAATGTCTGTTATAGGAGGTAACACAACATGAAACGAATAAAGGCAGCCTGTCTGCTTCAGACTATTCACTTCCAGCTGAACGAAGATATTGATCATACTACCGCTGTCAAAATGATGAAAAGTGAACTGGAGCATTACAAATTGCAGCTGGAACACAAACACACAAAATTCCAGATCACCAATGAAATCGAGCAGCCCGACGGCTCCATGATCATTCATATCAAGAAACAGTATAACAATTACAATTGTGACGGTTACATTGAATAAGTAAAAGGCGGGACAGCCGGAGAATCAGAATACCCTCTTTATTCTCCGGCTGTCTTATTTTTATGATTATCTCTTTATTGCAGAAAAGAATCATGTTAAAATATTGCGAGACAGAGCTGTACTTAATAAGTATGAGGAGGCATTTGCCATGAAACGCAATATAGATATGAAAGAAGTATCCGACGGCCGCTTTTACGGGCTGCGTGATATGGTAAAGGCAGGATGTGACGGCTGCCGGGGATGCTCCGACTGCTGCCGGGGCATGGGAGACAGCATTCTGCTGGACCCATACGATATTTTCCGTCTGACCACAGGTCTGAACCGTTCCTTCGACCAGCTGCTGAACGACAAGATAGAGCTGAATATCCAGGACGGAATGATTCTGCCGAATCTGAAAATGAACGCCGAAACCGAAAGCTGCGGATTTTTGACGGCCGAAGGCCGCTGCGGCATTCACCCGCTTCGTCCCGGGATCTGCCGCATTTTCCCGTTGGGCCGTTTCTATGAAAACGGAAGCTTTCAGTATTTTCTTCAGATTCATGAATGCAAAAAAGAACCGAAAACAAAGGTAAAACTTCAGAAATGGATCGATACGCCGGAAATCAGACGCAATGAGCAGTTTATTATTGACTGGCATTACTTTATCAAAGATATGTCCGAGCATCTGTCAAAGGCGGATGACAATTACCGGAAAACCGTCAATCTTTACATTTTAAAAAATTTCTTTCAGAAACCATACGACGGAAACCGGGATTTCTATCAGCAGTTTTATGAACGCTTCCGTGAAGCCCAAAAGATATAATGGGAGGATAAACGAATGCATATGAAAAAAGTCCAAAAATCCAACCGTAAAAAGATTGACTGGATCATTACGCTGGTTCCCTTTATCCTGATCCTGAGCCTGTCGGTGTTTCTCTTTCTCTTCCCATCCCAGTCCAATGCCGTAATCAGCCAGATCCGCTTCTTTTTCGGCGACACCCTGGGACTTTATTATCTGATCATCGGACTGGGAGTCCTTTTTATTTCCCTGTGGCTTTCCTTTTCAAAATACGGGGATATCGTATTGGGCGAACCTCACGAGAAACCGAAATACTCTTTTTTTGCATGGGGCAGCATGATGTTTACCTGCGGCCTGGCCGCGGACATTCTGTTTTATTCATTTTCAGAATGGGTCATGTATGCTTCCAATCCTCACGTTTCGGAAATGGGTTCCGCCGCAGAATGGGCCGGAGTTTTCCCTCTGTTCCACTGGAGCTTTATCCCCTGGGCCTTTTATCTGGTGCTTGCCGTCGCCTTCGCCTTCATGCTTCACGTGCGGAAGATTAACCGCCAGCGTTATTCAGAAGCCTGCCGCCCGGTCATCGGCAGACATGCCGACGGCATCCTGGGACGTATCATCGACCTGTTTGCCCTGTTTGCCCTTCTGGCAGGCACTGCCACCACATTCAGCGTGGCCACTCCTCTGATGTCCAGCATTATTGTCCGACTCTTTCATATCGAAATCAGCAGAACAGCCGTGACCATTATTATTCTCCTGATCACCTGCGCGGTATATACATACGCCGTTCTCCACGGGTTTAAGGGAATCGGCCTGCTGGCCAAACTGTGTATATATCTGTTTTTCAGTCTGCTGATCTTCGTCTTACTGGCCGGCGGGCAGGGCAGATTTATCCTTGAAAACGGTTTCCAGTCACTGGGAAAAATGGTGCAGAACTTTATCGGGCTGGCCACTTACACCGATCCGTCCCGCAGCAATCATTTCCCCCAGGACTGGACTATCTATTACTGGGCCTACTGGATGGTATGGTGCATTGCCGCTCCCTTTTTCATCGGCAATATATCCAGGGGACGTACCATCCGGCAGACGATTCTGGGCGGCTATGTCTTCGGCGTAGGTTCCACCATCGCCAGCTTTATCGTACTGGGAAATTATTCGCTCGGTCTTCAGGTCAGCGGCGCCGCGGACTTTATCGCCCAGTACCAGGCGGACGGCGATCTGTACGGCCTGATTCTTAACATCATTGATACCATGCCCTGCGCTCCCCTGGTCCTGCTGATCACTCTTATATGCATGATCCTGTTTTACGCGACCTCCTTTGACTCCATCGCGTACACAGCAGCCTGCTACAGCTACCGGAAACTGGAAAGCGGCGAACATCCCCATCGGCTGATCACGCTTCTCTGGTGTCTTCTGCTGATCGTACTGCCGATTGCTCTCGTTTTCTCCGACAGTTCCATGGGCAACATCCAGTCCGTCAGCATAATCTCCGCCTTTCCCATTGGGATTATCATGATTATCATGATCTGGAGTTTCATCAAAGACGCGGGGAAATATATGAAAGAGCGAGAGAAAAAGAAAGATTTCAGTACCTTTGATTCAGCAGAAAATCCGCCAGATGCACGATCCTGACACCATTGATATTTCCTGCGGCATACCTGCACATAGATACGCTCGACACGCCGCAGGGCCACGAAATCAATTTCTTTCGCTTCGTTCTTCCCTATATAGACCTCATAGCCTTTCCGCCGCAGTTCAAAATACACAATATTTTCCAACATAGCGGCAATGGACTTCGGATTAAAGCCCATGATACAGTATTTTAAGGAAGCGGCAAGGCCGCTTCCTGTATTTTTCCAATATCAAAATCATACGCCCTGCGGAAATACAATGACCCGGCAGGCTTCCTTTTTTTTCATCAAATCTATACCCCGGCGTATTTCTTCAAGGGAAATACGATGGGTAATAATCTTTTCCAATTGAAGATCGGGGTTTTTTATCATCTCCACCGCCGCTGGAAAATCTTTTCCCAAAACTCCCTTCAAACTTATTTCATCCAGAGTAAATACGGAAGGAGGAATCGTTGCTTTTGCATTTTGATCCAAACCGAACAGAAGAATTCTTCCCTGGGGATTGACCAGGTTCACTGCTTCTTCCAGCACTTTTCCCCTGCCCACCGCATCGATGATCAGATCAGCTTTATATGGCCAATATCGCTTCATCACTTCTTCCACAGATTCTTTTTCCACATCTACAACGACGTCCGCTCCACAGGCATAGGCTTCCCGGATACGTTTCTCGCCTTTCGCAGTAACAATCAGATTCCGGATTCCGTATACCTTCAATACCCGGATAAAAGAAAGACCTATAGGACCCGCGCCATATAAAAGCACATAATCCACAGGCGTCGGCCGGGCTTCTTTCACAGCATTCATAATACAGGCAACAGGTTCTGTCTGAGCGACAATTTCTGCGGGAACAGAAGCATCCACGTGATAAAGCTGCCCTTCATCCACCAGCGCATACTCTGAAAAACCGCCGTCCGCCAGTTGACCATAATGATTGGAATTGGAACACAAATCGCCTTTGTTATGAGTACACTCATAACACTTTCCACATCGTACTCTGGGATTCACCGCTACCATCTCACCCAGGGCAAACCCTTTTACTTTCTCTCCCATCTCCGCAATGGTTCCGCAAAATTCATGACCGTAAATAATCCCTGGCTTCATATATTGACCGGGAGGAACGGCCAGGCCATGCAAATCGCTTCCGCAGATGCTTGCAGCTTCTACTTTTAGAATCAGTTGATGCGGATTTTTTATGACGGGATAAGGTACGTCCTTCACTGTCAGAACGCCTTCTCCTTCAAAAACCGCAGCGCGCATCGTATTCTTCATTATACACCTCCTCATTTCTTACTACACTTGACGTTTCATTAATAGCCACTGATGCCATCCAGCGAAAACAGTTTCAACAATTCTTTAAAGTATACCGCGTCTTCCTCATATCCGCCCCGTACATCATTCCAGGTAAAATACCCCATTTCAGAGCCGCACTGTCCCCCCAGGATCCGGGTAATCATAGCGATATCATTCATACCGCATAGGCAGAATGGTTTTTCACAGATTCCATCTGTCCGCAGAGACTTGGCGGTACGGGCGATTCGAATCACATCCTGATAACTGTTGGCTGTCAGATACATTTTAGGAATATCAGCGCCTTTGGCAAGCGCCAGCTGTATTTCACGGATCATAAATTCATCTGCTGGAACCTGATTCCAATCATGGAAGGATAACAACAGTCTGGTTCCGTATTTCTCGCAGTCTTCTCTAATTGCTTCTATATACTCATCATCGCTGTCAATTTCCACATCCGCGATGGAAATTACCCCTGACCGGATACAGCATGGGATTCATATAATCCAACCTCCACTCAACGATATCCGGATGATACTTTAAAACCTCGCAGGCTTTTTCCAACGCCGAAATTCTGCTGCCTTCCTTAATCATCATACAGTTCAGATATTTCTGTCCGCCCATAACAACATTTCCCAGTTTGTAAGCAACAGGGCTTTGCAGTTTAGGGTGATCCACATCATAAATCCTTCGGATCTCTCTATATTCCTCCAGATTTTCCGACAAGTTTCCGGGCGTATCGCCTTCCAGCCGATAACAGCCAAAAGCATTTCCCACCCTTTCTCCATACAGCCTCAGGATCAGTCCCACTTCGCCAACAGCTGATATGCAAAACGGCGCTGTTATCTTTTCGCTTTCTGACAACTGCCGCGCTGCCCGGGCCATATGGATGACATCCACATCATCTTTGGCTAAGTATATTAAACGAATCAGGTCCGCACCCATCCCTTGAACCCTGAGAGCCGTCTCAACCGCCTGCTCCGGCCCTTTGATACCGGTATAGTCCCGATAACTTAACATTAGTTTTACGTCTGCGTTATCCACTATGGCCTGTATCCGGGTTATTAAATCTTCTCTGACTACTTCCAAACTGACAATATCCACCGTTTGATTCATCACACAGCCTCTGATCATCTCTTCAGCTGTTTCATCATCTACTTTTTCATCACACCCAGTATTCCATATGGTAAGCAAAACGGGAAGATTTTTTACAACATCGGCCGAACGCTTCAGATCTTCCGGAAAATTCTGGAGTTTTTCGTACCCGTTTACAAGGATTTCGATACCGTCCGCTCCGCTGGCAGCCGCTTTTTTTAAATCAATTTTTAAATCTGAAGCATTTTTCGGGCTCACACTGGCAAACACACTGTATTTTCCAGCTTCAAAACAACACTCCTTCGCCGCACCCTTATGTAAACTCATTCTTTCTTAAATCCCCCCTTCTATTATACACGCGCTGTCTTCAGACATCCACCCAGATATTTCCCTTTGCGTTACTTTCGATGCAGGCATCAATAAACCGCAAACCATGCACACCATCTTCCACTGTAGGATAATCGTATTCACCGCAATCCACACCATACTTCTTTTTCAGCAGCGCGGTACAAAAACCCCGGTAAATATTTCCGAAAGCTTCAAAGAAACCTTCCGGATGACCAGAAGGCAGGCGTGACAAACCACGGCATTCCTGCGTATCGTAATCTCTTGTCGGCGTGTAAATCCTGGGCGGCTCGTTGATTCTTGTAACACGAAGAACCGCCGGTTCTTTATGCTGCCACTCGATCGCTCCCTTATCACCGAAAATCCGAATCAAAAGATCCGTTTCATGACCGATGGCTACCTGGGAAGTCCAGATCATTCCAGAAATGCCGCCATCAAACTTCACTAATATCTGTACGTTATTTTCCAGCGGAAGCTCCTGATCTTTCGGCAGTTTTTCAAAATTAGCCAACACTTTTTTAACGGAAAGGCCAGTCATCTTTTTAATCAGACATTCCACATGAGTGCCAATATCCGCGCAGCAGCCGGAGGGTCCGCTTCTTTTCGGGTCCATACGCCAGGTGGCCTGATCGGATCGATCACTGACCATCTGAACAAGGAGCCATTCCTGAGGATATTCCGCCATCACTGTCAGTATATTGCCGATCTCTCCTGCTTCAATCATCTGCCTTGCCTGCTTCACCATAGCATATCCTGTATAAGTATAAGTCATGCCAAAAAGCAGATTTTTCCCCCTGGCAAGGGCCGCCAGCTTTTCTCCCTCTTCTGCGTGCAAAGCCAGAGGTTTGTCACACATTACATGGATACCGTGTTCAAGAAAACATTTCGCAATGGGATAATGAGTATCATTGGGTGTGGCGATACTGACGAAATCAATGCCGTCTTCCCTTGCACTTTCTTTTTCCGCCATTTCCTGATAACTGGCATATACCCGATCCAGATCGGATATCCCCCATTCTTCTGCCGTTTCCCGGTTTTTTTCCATGTTTCTTGAAAAGCAGCCGGATACCAGCTGCGCCAGATCGTCCATCACTGCTCCATGCCTATGA
Source organism: Ruminococcus sp. (assembly GCA_050944415.1). Classification (GTDB taxonomy): domain Bacteria; phylum Bacillota; class Clostridia; order Lachnospirales; family Lachnospiraceae; genus Ruminococcus_G. Next base: position 26,878 of record JBMNRA010000008.1, on the reverse strand, counting down.
ACATTGCCGATAAAAGCGCCGTTGCCGCCGCCTATCATACCAAACTTTAATTTCATTTCTTGTTTTTCCTTTCCTTATTACAAAAATCTTTTCGCAGCGTCATTAAGATCGACCCATACGTTTCCCTTTTTATGGCTGTCTACTGCCGCCTGCACATACTTTACTCCTTCAAGTCCATCACTTCCATGAGGGAAATAATAATAACGTTCTTCTTTCAGGCATCCGTTCATCCTATCCAAAAGCTTTTCACAAAAAGAATGATACATATTCGCGTACGCCTCATAAAATCCCTCCGGATGGCCGGCAGGCAAACGTGAGGCCCGTTTACTGAAATCACTCATATAACTCCTGTTAGCAGAAAAAATCTGCACCGGCTGGTCGAGATAGGACACATATAAATGAGTCATATCGCCATGAGACCATTCGATAGATCCTTTTTCCCCGTATATTTTCAGGTACATACTGCAGTCATGACCAATGGCTATATTTGAGGTCCACGCCATTCCGTGGGCGCCATTATCAAACGCCATAAGAATGCGGGAAATCGTTTCCAGTTTTGCATTCTCCGGATAGTATCCAAAATCAGCCAGCACTTTTTCTATCCGAAGCCCTGTGGCGGCACAGATCAGATAATACAAGTGCACCCCCATAGCTCCCGTTACATTGGAAGCGCCCGAATATTTCGGATCTCCAATCCATTTAGTAAAATCATCTTCATCGTTTTGAAGTCCCAGAATCATCCAGTCCTGAGGATACTCCGCTACCACATCCAGAATTTTTCCGATTTTTCCTTCTTCAATCAAATTTCTGCATTCTCGAATGACCGGATAATGAGCATATGTATACGGAACACAAATCTCCAGATTTTTCTCCTTTGCCAGGGCTACAAGCTCTTCTGCTTCGGCCACCTGTAAGGTCATCGGTTTCTCACATACCACATGAATCCCATGCTCAAGAAAACATTTTGCAATTGGATAATGGGTATGATTGGGAGTGACAATACTGACAAAATCAATGCCGTCGGGCCGCTTTGACTCCTCCTCGGCCATCTCCTGATAACTTTCATAAATACGTTCCTCATCCACTCCCCAGAATATCCCGTCCTTTTTATTCTGCCGGGAATTTCTTGTAAAACTGCCGGCAGTCAGAACCGCAAGATTATCCATAACGGCTCCCCGCCTGTGACTGTTTCCAATATTTCCGCCGTTTCCGCCTCCGACCATTCCCATTTTAAGTTTATCACGCATGTCTTATTCCTTTTCTCCTGTTATGGTTCCACCATGACTTTAATGGCTTTCCCGTTTCTCATCCATTCTATTCCCTTATTTACATCTTTCAATTTCACCACATGGGTGATCAGCTCTTCAAATTTCAAAGATGAATCTTTCAGCAAATCAATAGCCGGAAGATAGCTGTTTTTTGTGCTGAGCGCGGCAGTTATGGTAAGTTCCTTATTATTAATCACTCCTGGACGTACCGTAGATTTCTGGCTCATATTCTGTCCGAAAATCAGAATTGTAGAGCCACAATTTACGAAATCAATGCTTTGCTCCAAAACACTTCCCGCACCCACAGCATCAATGGCTATATCTGCAAAACCTCCCCATTTCTCCTGCATAACGGCAGCAATATCATCTGCGGCAGGATCAACAACAAAATCTGCCCCTGCTCTTCTCGCGTCTTTCCTTCTGGACTCCAAAAGTTCCGCAACCATAATATCTTTTACTCCATATCGCTTCAGCGCTTTTACAAAAAACAGGCCGATAGCTCCCGCTCCATATAACAGAACCTTTTGCGCCGGCTGAGGATTGATTTTCTGCATTCCGTTCATCACACAGGCAAGAGGTTCGGCAAGAGCTGCCAAATGATCCGGCATATCTTTTGGGACCAAATATAACTGTTTTTCCGGCATCAGACAGTATTCCGCCCAGCCGCCGTCTCTTACCTGTCCTGTATTGACTGCGTTTCTGCATAAATTAAAATTTCCCCTGCGGCATTCCGGGCAAAGCCCGCATCGAATATTCGGTTCCGCCACCACTTTATCTCCGATTTTCAGAGTTTTTACCTCTGCTCCCGCCGCTTCCACAGTTCCTACAAATTCATGGCCCAAAACCGTACCCGGTTTCGCATACTGCCCCGGAGGAACACTTAAGACATGGAGATCACTTCCGCAGATACCGCAGGCATGTACTTTTACCAGTACATCATCCGGTCTTACGATTGACGGTACCTGTTTTTCTTTTACCTGCACAATACCGTTTCCACAGAAGACAGCCGCCTGCATCATTTTTTTCATAGGATTCCTCCAATTTTTATTTCTTTAGCTCAGTTTTTAATTTGTGGATATCTTTCTTCAGCAGATCCATGGGATCATCTGCTTCCTCACGGAGAGGCAGCTGGGAATAATAGTTTTCAAAAACAAACCACCCCGAATAATCATGAGCTTTCAGCCATGCAATCTGTTCCTCAAAATGAGAATCTCCCTCTCCCAGACACTTACTGCTGTAAGCAGCTCCCACACCGTCCTTTACGTGAATCTGATTCACCATATACGGATATACTTTCGGGAGGTGTTCCATGGGGTTCAGTCCCCGAAAGCACATATAATTCTGTGAATCATAAAACAATTTAAGATTTCTTTTGTCCACATCCTTTATCAGCCGAATAACATCCTCCGCCGGAATAGCTGTTTCAGCCGCAATGACAACTCCTGATTTTTCCCCTTCGTCACACGCATACTGCAATGCCCGAACCACATTTTCTCTGTCCTGTTCCGTATGAATATCATTATCTACGAAATGAGGAACCATTAATACCGGGATACCCATATCAGCTGCCGCATAAAGAGCAATATCCAGTCCTTCATAGGCCAAATCGCCGCTTTTGGTTCCTCTTCCATTTCGGAGCCCATGATTATTCAAATCATTCATCACAATAGAAATCAGCTCAATATTATAATTGCGCGCAGTTTCCACATACAGATCCCGCACCCTTTTATGAGCCAGTTTAAAACCGGTATCCGGAAATCCTGCCTCAAGCTGTATGCCGTCAAGCCCCATCTCAGAGGCCATCCGTATTCCAAAGATACAATCCCCAGGCATGCACCATTCGGGAACCGCCAATTTAAATGTTCTGGAATCGTATTGTCTCATTTCTACCTCCCTATATCATCAACGTTAATAAAACTGACTGACCATCACCTTGCCCGGAGTTCCACATGCCGCATCGTCAATGGCTGCTTTCGTATGCTCCAGGGGATATCTCCTGCTGATCATATCCCTCATATCCAGCCTACCGGCTGCAAACATCCGCAGTACGCCAGGAAAAATATCATATCCCGCGGAACCGCTGCAGCAGTAAATAGAGGTTCCGTGATAAATAAACGGGATCAGATCAATGGGAGGAACTTTTCCCGGAAGACCAATCTGTATCAGTTTTGCATGAGATGCCATGATAGCCGCAATCATGGGATATGTCGCTCCCGGGTTTCCAGCCGCTTCAATGTTGATATGACATCCCAGACCGTGAGTCAATTCCATCAATAATCCTGCAATCTCATGATCAGACCTGAAATCCATCGGATTAAAACAGCCGTCTGTAATTCCCATCGACTCGGCAAAGGAAAGTCTCCCCGGATTTGTATCAAACAGAAAAATTTTTGCCGCTCCCGCAGCCCGGCAAAGCGCCGCTGCTGACAATCCAATAGGCCCTGCTCCCACAACAGCCACATTAGATCCCGGCTGGAATCCGCCGGCATTGATCATAATGGAGTGATAGGCAACACTCATTGGTTCCGCCAAAGCCCCTGCCTCAAATGCCGCCAGCTTGTCTCCGTATTTCTCCGCAAGATCATTAATTTTGATATGGAATGAATGTCACTGCCGCATACACCGCAGGCCCCCACCTTAATCAGGACTTCGTCCTCTTTTGGCTCCGGAACCGGCACATCCTCCATCCGGCAGGACAGATGATTCCACACTGACCCGGATACATAAGCCCGGTGATCGGCCAATTCTCTCTCCCCCAGGGAAATCCCGGGAACCGGGTTCCATTCTCCCCGCAATACAAATCCTCTCAATAAAATTTCACCCTTCCTATCTATAGAACGCTGGTTTGTCCATCATCTCCACCTTTACCACCTGGCCGCCTGCCAGACGTGATTTTGTACACGCTTCCGCCGCAGCCGCAGCCGCATAACCATCCCAGGCAGTCGGCCCTGTCAGAGAATCCTTCTCCACACATTTGATCCAATCCCGCATTTCCGTGACATAGGCCTCGGCAAACCGGTTGACCCAGACAGGATCAATTTTATAAAGGCGGGCGCCTCTTTCACGAATGATCGCATTGGCAGGGTCCGGAAGCGACGCGCAGCCTTCCTCTCCCACTACTTCACAGTGAATATCGTACCCGTAAATACAATTCATATAGATTTCCAGATCCACATGAATCCCGCTTTTGGTTCGCAATATTACCATCTGCGGGTCTATCAGATCCTCATCCGCATTGCGGGTGCTCCTGGGACAGATCAGCTGAGCCGTTTCGTATTCATCCCCGGTCAGCCATCTGGTAATATCAAATTCATGCACCAAAGCTCCATTCGCCGACATATCTGTCGTGTGCTTTTCCCCCGTAGGATGGGCATTTCTATGCTGCTCATGGAGAAGCAGGGGCCTTCCGATTCGCCCGCTGTCAATAGCCTCTTTCACCTGCACATAACCGCTGTCATAACGTCTCATAAATCCCACTGTCAGATATCGTTTGCCTGCTGCCATTTCAGCCTCCATGATATTGATGCAGGCTTTTGTCGTGTCGGCGAGGGGCTTTTCACAGAAAACGTGTTTTCCGGCCTTGATACTTGCTACTACAAATTCTTCATGGGTTCGATCCCATGTTGTCACGATAACAGCGTCTGTCAGTGAGGATTCAATCAGCTTATGCGGATCGTCAAAACTCTTCACCGACGGATATTGATCGGTAATCTTCTCTCTATTCTCCAGGCTGATATCACTGACCGCCACAATTTCCGCCCCGGGAATCTGGTTCATAATAATATCTGTATGCATCCGCCCGATGCCGCCCGCTCCTATCAATCCAAGTTTTATCATTATTTCCACCCTTCTTTCTTTATAATGTCTTATTCTACAGAGTATTTGCCAGAATCCTTTCCTGGGTCATCTCTTCATTTTTGTCGATTTCCAGCGAAATAGAACCTCTTCGCATGACATAGATTCTGTCGCTCATACCAATCAATTCCGGAAGTTCCGAAGAAATCATGATAATAGCCACACCCTGTTTGGCGATATTATCCATAATTTCATAAATCTCGGCCTTTGCGTTGATATCGATGCCCCTTGTTGGCTCATCAAGAATCAGTAAATCCGGTTTGCTCTCCAGCCATTTTGCAAATAAAACCTTCTGTTGGTTGCCGCCCGAAAGTGTGCTGACAAGCTGATCCATAGATCTGCAGATCACATTCAGCTCTTTGATCTTTGCTTCCGCTTCTTTTCGTTCCAGCCGGTTGTTTAAAACATGATGCTTGAACAACTTTTTAATAGACGCCATCGTAATATTTTCTTTTATGTTCTTCGCAACGATCAGGCCGTCAATTTTTCTGTCCTCGGACAGATAAGCAATCCCTCTGGCGATGGATTTTTCTGCCGACGGCTTTTTATACTCTTCCCCTTTGTAAATAATAGTTCCGCCGAAATAATTCCTCACTCCGAAGATGCCTCTGGCAAATTCCGATCTGCCCGAGCCAACCAATCCTCCCAGCCCCACAATCTCTCCTTTCTTTACGTGCATGCTGATCGGTTTCGTATCAGGTCCGATTTTAAAGTTCTCCACTTTAAGAATATCTTCATCCTGGACTTTGTGGGTACAGTTAAACAAATTGGTAATCGTACGGCCAACCATCTGTTTTACAATATAATCCTGGTTATAGTCTTCCATGGACATGGTTTCTATGGATTGACCGTCCCGAAGAATGGTCAGTCTGTCTCCTACAATCTGCAGTTCATCCATACGGTGAGAAATATAGATAATACTTACGCCTCTGGACTTCAGATCCCGGATCAGTTCAAACAGATGGTCAATCTCTCCCGCTGTCAGAGAAGCTGTCGGCTCATCCATAATCAAAATTCTGGAATCATAGGACAGAGCCTTTACAATCTCTACCACCTGCTGCCTGGCTGTAGAAAGATTATGCATGATTGTTTTCGGGTCAATATCATGAAATCCAAACTTATCCAAATACTCCCGACTCTTTTTATAAATGGTTTTATGATCCACAAATCCGTTTTTCCTCGGCTCTCTCCCCAAAAAAATGTTATGGGCAATATCCAGATTAAGGCATAAATTTAACTCCTGATGAACAAAAGCTACCCCCTTTTCTCTGGCCTCTCTTGGTCCTTTTACAAAGTAAGGCTGTCCGTCAAGAAGCATTTCCCCTTCATCCGCAGGAATATTGCCGCCAAGAATTTTCATCAGTGTGGACTTGCCGGCTCCGTTCTCTCCCACAAGTACATGTACTTCACCCTCCTCCAGGTCAAAATTGACGCCATTTAAAATTTTAACCGTGGTGCCATTGATTTTCTTGCCATATTCATCAAAGATATACTTTGTGATATTCTTCATTTCCAAAATTTTCGCCATAGCAAAGCACCTCCTTATTGCAGCAGTCTGTTTTTCACATTTTCAAAGATAATAGCAATCAAAATCACAATACTCTGCACAGCTGTATACATATAGAAATTCACGCCTAAAATTCCCAGAATATTCTGAATCATATAAATCGTGAATACGCCCAGAAGAGACCCCAATGCCGTACCAATTCCCCCAAAAAGACTGGCGCCTCCAAGAACCGCAGCTGTAATGGCTGTAAAAGTAAAATCCGTACCTCCCATGGTAACCACGCAGTTATTTACCCGGCTCGCCATCAAAACCGCGCCCAGAGCGGTAGTAATTCCGCAGATTACATATACCATCACTGTGGTAAAAGATGCGTTAATACCGGACAGAGAACTGGCCTCTTTATTCAATCCTACAGATGTCAGGGCTCGCCCAAATGTAGATTTATGAAGAATAAACCAGGCAACTACTGCAATCAGAAGCATAATCCATACAACCGAATTCATGCCTAAAATATTTGTCCTGGCCACAGCCAAGATGGCATCCGGAAGAGGGGTGATGGCGGAACCGCTGCTGACAATCTGGGCAATTCCATATATGATATACCCGGTACCCAGCGTTACAATAAACGCAGGAATTTTTAATACCTGTACCAGAATACCGTTTACCATGCCGCAAAAAGCTCCCACAGCCAGAGTCAGTAAAATACCTGCAAAAACAGGAAGCCCGCAGGTAACGGTAGACCATCCGAAAACATAAGTACAAAAACCCAACAGATATCCTACAGAAAGATCAATGCCTCCAGTCATCAGCACGAAGGTCATGCCCAGACAACAGATCGCCGCAATGGCAGCCTGAGAAATAATTCCGGTAACATTACTGATACTCAGGAAGGCTCCCGGCCTGGCAATCACGCCCACTATAAACACACATGCAAATATGATGACATTGCCGTACTTTTTTGCAAAATTTTTCATTTGTCATCCTCCCCCCTAGAATACTTTCGCTTTCTCCAGCTCTTTATTTTTGTTGAACACACTGACGCCTACGACAAAAATAATTGCCGCACCGATAAACAGGTTCTGATAAAAGGGATCGATTGCCAACATATCAAGCGCATTGCGAAGAAAGCCGATAATCAAAGCTCCCACAACTGACATCCAGGCTGCGCCTTCTCCTCCTAACATGCTGACACCGCCTACCAGAGAAGCCGCTACCGCGTCCAATTGATAAGAAGCTCCCTGGGTGGGATGTACGGTAGCCATCTGAGCGGAAAGCGAGATGCCTGCAATGGCGGAATACAGCCCACAAAGAGAAAATGCAAAAATTTTAATCCTGCCGGAATTGATTCCTTCTGCTTTTACAACACTTTCGTTGCCGCCAAGGGCGTAAATATGCTTTCCCATTCGGGTATATTTTAAAATAACCGTTGTAATCACAAGCAGCACAATCATGATCCATGTATTAATCGGAATATTCAAAAAAAGCCGGTTGCCAATGGCAACATATGAATCGGGCATTCCGCTGATGGAACTGCCTTTTCCCACAACCAGCGCAAGTCCCAGAGTGATCTGTCCCGTCACATAAGTTGCGATAAAAGGCGGAATATTGATTCTGGATACCAGCAGACCATTGACGACGCCAATGACCAGACCAGCCGCCGCGCCAACCAGCATGGAAAAGAATACGTTCATTCCATTGAGCATCATAAATCCGCTGACCATAGCGCAGAAAGCCATAACGCCTCCCGTTCCCAGGTCAATGCCCTGAATAATCAGGACAAGGGTCATTGCCAGCGCACAGATCGCAATCGTCGAAGCCTGACGTGTTACATTCAATATATTTGTCACTGTGAAAAATCCCGGTATCTGGCTGCCGGCAATACATGCCGCAATCAAAATTACCAGATAGGCAATATATTTTGTCTTTATGTTTCTTTTCTTCACGTTCTTTCCTGCCTCCTCCATACAGTTCTTTGATCTTTAAAGTGATGAAGCCCCGGCAGATAATTTTGCCAGGGCTCCATGAATTCAGAACTTCACTTAAAACGCAACTTCTTCCGATTCCTCAATTGTGTCAGGACACATAAAGAAATATCCGGAATCCTGCTCATGCTCCACGTCTTCCTGTGCAATATCGCCGTTTAACACGTCTATCATGGTATTAGCAGAAATCTCACCAATATTGGCGGGATACTGCGCCACACAACCGTAACAGGTTCCGGCTTTAATGGCATCAAGAGCGGAAATATTACCATCTACGGAAATAATGCAAAGCTCCGAGGGATCCATACCCTTATTCTGCACGCCGGAAATAACACCGGAAAGCATACCGTCAGAGCAAAGGAAAATTCCATCCATGTCCGGATCTGCTGTCAGCATATTTTCCGTAACCTGCATTGCCACATCACTCAGCCAGTTGCCAAGCTGTTCATTGACAATTTCAATGTTGGGATACTCTGCAATAGCTTCCTCAAACCCCTGAGAACGAAGCTCACTTCCCATAGCGCCTGCAGCGCCCCGAACAACACAAACCTTACCTTCTTCTCCAATAGCCTTTGCCATTTGCTGACCTGCCTCGTAGCCGATGGCAATGTTATCAGATCCGACATGCGACATAAACAGATCGTCATTGCCTTCGTCAAGAGAAGAATCTGCAATAATCACCGGAATTCCCGCTTCTTTTGCTTTTTCCAGTGCAGGAACTAAAGAACTGCCGTCCATAGGCGCTACAATGATGCCGTCAACACCTCGGTTAATAGCATTCTCCACATTTTCCACCTGTTTGGAAACTGTCAGCTCGTCACCGGAAAGAGCAAGTTCAAAAGTATAGCCGGCCGCTTCCACTACTTCTTCACACTTTTCAACCATAATTCTCTGGAATTCATTATTGGTAATCGTCTTTGTGGAAAAAAGAATCGTTCCCTTCGAATCTCCTGTACCGCCATTCGTCTCTTCTTCGGCTGTATCCGTCCCAGCCGCTCCTTCTTCCGCTGCCGTATTGTCCGCGGAAGATTCTGACGCAGAATTTCCGGAGCCACAGGCTGTCATAGAAGCTGCCACTGCGATTGCCATAATTACTGCAAGTACTTTTCTTTTCATCATGTTCTCCTTTCTTCCTTCGGCACACCAATGATAATCTTATCATATTGTTATCATATGGTTCAGTTTTTGTGCGTATCTTGTATTTATTTGTTGGTATTTATTATACATTTATATTTATGATTTACAATACATATTTTATCCGAAATATTTTTTGTATTTTTGTTTATTTCATATATTTTTACATTTTATTGATGTTTTATCTGCTGATTTTTAGATAAATTTTTATTCATCCCCTGTTTTTTTTACATTTTTTTGTCATCAATTAACCTTTGTATTTTTTCATACATTTTTTAATGTATTTTTTTGATTCTTTCAAATAATACTTGTATTTTATTTAAGTATGTTTTATACTTAAGTCAACAAAAAATAAAAATACATTTTATACAGAGGTATTATATGCCAAAATATCTTTCTATTGCCGAAAGCATCGAAGAACAAATCCGTACGCAAATATATCTGCCGCATCAGAAACTTCCTTCTGAAAAAGAACTGATCGACCATTACCAGGTCAGCAGACAAACCATCCGCAATGCGCTGGATTTTCTGAGAAACCGGGGAGTATTATATTCCCGGCGCGGAAAAGGCACCTTCGTATCGGAACAGTCTGAAACCGCCGCTGTTTCCAGCAACAATATTGCTGTTATTTTAAATGCTCTCAATGACTATATCTTTCCATACAAAACAGCCGGGATTAATTCCGTACTGGCACAGAACGACTATATCAGCAATATTTTCACCTGCAACTACAGCATCGATACCCAGGAACAGATTCTGCGCAATCTTCTGCAGTCTTCCTACGCAGGCGCTATCATCGAAGTGACCAGAGGGTATTTGCCCAGAATGCATCCTCAGCTTTTAAAAGAACTGACAAAAAAAATGCCCGTCATCCTTATTGACGGACACTATCCTGAACTGCCGGAACTGCCGGCCGTATGTCTTGACGATTTCCGAAGCGGTTATCTTGCCACCGAATATTTAATCAAAAAAGGGCACCGGAAAATTTTTCATTTTGGAAAAATGGACGATATCCAGGGAATCTTAAGATACAAAGGATATATACAGGCGCTGTTAGACAACAATATTTTACCCCATGACGATGATATTTTCTGGCTGACAGGAAACGACAACATGATTTACTCGGAGATCAACTATGATCCTGTAATCTCCCGTCTGGAGCATTATACTGCCGCTTATTTATATAACGATTTAATGGCTCAGTCCATTGTTCCGGAAATACTGAAACGGGGAATCCGTATTCCCGAAGACCTCTCTCTTATGAGTAATGACGACTATTTCCCCAATGTAGAAGATGTAGCTCTTTCCGGTATCCGTTATCCCCGGGCCGAAGTTGGCAAAAAAGCGGCGCAGCAGCTGCTGCAGCTTATTAAAGATCCAGATTATGACGCCAACTATCTCTTTGAGCCGGAACTTGTGGAGCATAATTCGGTACGTGAAATTGTGCCCTAACATAATCCGTGACTTACAATTCATCATGACGAAGGAGGTTTTTATGCATTATTTTTTATCCATCCCCGAAAAGACATCTGCCGAGCCGACCTTACGATTTGTGGGATCTCACAATTTTCTTCGTCAAACACCCGCTTCACCTCCGCGTATTTTACATTCCCATGCAGACACAGTTGAATTTCTGTATATTCGGGACGGCAAAGGCATTTGTACAGTGGGAGGGAACAAATACTCTGTCCAAAAAGGAGATATGGTCATCTACAATGCCAATACGCTGCATCTTGATAACTTCGGACTGGTCTACTTCTGCGGCGCCACAAACATACAGATTTCGGGATTCTCTCCCAACGTCATGCTTGCTCCCGAAACCTCTCCTGTTTTTCATCTGGACTGCCATGAAAATACCTTTCATCACCTTCTGGCGGCCATGAACGAAATTGCGGCAGCCAATACCGATACCGCCCAGGAATCCTGTCAACTGCTGTTCCGTTCCTTTTTCAATCAGATCCTTTACCTGATTAAAGCAAAGCAAATGCCGGTTGAAAATTCTATGAGTGATAAACACATCTCACAAGCAACCGGAGATAAAATTCTGAATTATGTAAATCAGCATATGCTGGACAGGCTTTCTCTGCAGGAAGTCGCAGCACATTTTGGACTTAGCCCTTCTTACGTTTCGCGTATTTTTAAACAGACTACCAGCTACACTTTAAGCGCCTATCAGACCAGAGGGAGAATTGGACATGCTCAGACACTTCTCCTTACTACTAATATGTCTCTGGCTGAAATTGCAAAAAAACTGGGCTATGCTACACAGGGCCATTTTTCCAGGCAGTTCATGGAAATCGTAGGGGTCAAACCCTCCGTCTACCGGAAACAGTTCGGCGGCAGGCAGGTGGGAAAGCCGGATAATCCGGAACTTTAGCAAAGATGCAGGAAAATATATGAAAAAGGAAGCGGCGATGCCGCTTCCCACATTGATTACCAGAAAAAATTCTCTTTCTCCGAATCAGTTAACAGAATCAGGATTTTGAAAAAAATAATAATTTGTCGATATTTGCAGTGACAATCTTCGATATTCAAAAAAGCGGGCCCCACCAATACGGCACGGTTCCCGCTTCCTTACTGTTAATTATTAAGCTATTTACAAATACTCAATTTTTCCGACACTTTACTTGGGATAAATACAGATCTTTGCCCCTGTCTGCGCCGTCTGCAGTACTTTGATCATATTACTGCGGCTGATAGCGATACACCCTCCGGTAGATCCCGTATTCCCCATACAGTGCAGGAAGATTGCGGAACCTTTGCCAACGATACACTCGGGATTATAATTCAAAAACATTCCATAATCGTATACCCCTTTATAATCAATCAAATGCTCTCCGGAACAGTTGTGAGGTTTCTGGCGGACATCGATCAACGTGTTGTAGTAAGCGGAATCTCCGCACCAGTAGTGGTACTTATTGACTTTCAGATAATCCATCTTTGCTCCCGGATCTGACTGAATACCGAACCCGCCGGTCATGGTAAAGGTACCTGTCGGCGTCTTTCTGTCGCCTTCTCTGACTTTATTGATTCCGTTGCTTCCCACATCCGCGTCGCCTGTGAATACTTTTTTCCATGTGGAACCGGACCTGGTGTAATAGACGGCCCGTGCGCTGCTGCCGCCGGTATATTGAATAAACAGCAGCTGTTTCACGGAAGAATCATCCTGATATTTATTCAGAAGCCATTCCCAGCGATCACAGTTTTCTCCCAGTGTACCAAATGCCCCCTTTGATTTGAAAAAGTAAGTTTTACCGCTGATTTTCTGCTGCCCGATCAGCATTGCTCCTTTCACACTTTTTGCTCCCGCCTTTTTGAAATAAAATTTTTTGCCGCCGATGCTCTGCCATCCGGTAAACATAATGCCTTTTACGCCCCGATCACCGGTCTTTTTAAAATAAAATTTTCTTCCGTCAATACTGCTCCATCCGGTGAACATCATACCCTTTGTTCCATCCGCGCCTGTCCGTTTAAAAAAGTAGGTTTTTCCGTCAACAGGCTGAAATCCAGTATACATCATGCCTTTTGTGCCCGGAGCGCCTGTCCGTTTAAAGAAGTAGGTTTTTCCTCCAATATTCTGAAATCCGGTCAGCATCATGCCTTTTACCCCATCAGCTCCCGTTTTCTTAAAGTAAAAAGTCCTTCCGTTGATTTCCTGCCAGCCGGTTTGAAGAATTCCTTCCTCATTATAGTAATAAGTTTTGCCATTGATTATCTGAAAACCGGTAAGAATTTTTTCTGCCGGTTTCTGTTCCGGTGTTTCTCCGCGGACTGCGTTTTCCGCTTCCGGCGTCAGTTCCGGCTCTTCTTCCGGAACCGGTAACTCTTTCTCCGAATCTGCTTCCTTTTCCTGATCCGCCGTAGGTTCTTTTTCCTCCGGCATCGTATCTGACGGCTGACTTTCTTCCTCTTTGGCGTCTTCTATCTGACTGTCCCCGTCTGTTTCCCCCGGCTGTTCGTTTTCTGCTTCCTCGATTTCTGTTTCCAGATCCGAAATCTGTTCTTCCGGCGGTTCTGATACAGATGCGGATACATTAACTGCCAGTCCCATAGCCAGAACAAATGCCAGGAGCACAATCACTTTTCTTTGCATATAATATTCCCCCTCGTAATATTTTGGAATAAAGCAAAAGCAGGCGGTCTCCCGCCTGCTTTATTTAACAATAATCGATTATACCAGCTCCAGAAGTACTTCCATTGCTGCATCACCTTTACGCTGTCCGATCTTCACGATTCTTGTGTAACCACCGTTCCGGTTTGCATATTTAGGAGCGATTTCCGTGAACATCTTGTCCACCATATCAATTTCCTTTGTATTTTTCTTCTTTCCGGAATTTTCTTTCGGAACTTCTTTAACCGGATAAAATACTTTCAGCATCTGACGTCTTGCATGCAGTCTTGAAGGCATATCCTTTTTGATTTCCTTCTGTACTTCATCGTATACGGTTTTTTTCTTTCCGTCTACCACTTCTTTCACACGTTTTCCGTCAGCATCCTTGCGAGCTACTTTCGCTGTCACAGTAACAGTCTCAAAGTTATCTTTTTCTCTTACAGCCAGAGCGATAAGTCCTTCCGCAACTTTACGGATTTCTTTTGCTTTCGTCTCTGTAGTAACGATTTTTCCATGATACAGAAGATTTGTCACCTGGTTTCTGATCAGCGCTTTTCTCTGATCTGATGTTCTGCCAAGCTTTCTATATTTAGCCATTTTCTATTTCCTCCATTTGTGGAACCGTATATCACGCTTCTTCGGTCTTACTGATATACAGCTTTAATCTACAAATTTACCGCCAAGCATCATTCATCCCCGGGATTCAGCTGCAATCCCAGTTCTTTTAACTTGGCCAACACTTCTTCCAATGATTTCCGGCCCAGATTACGAACCTTCATCATATCTTCTGAAGTTCTGTTGCACAATTCCTCTACAGTATTGATTCCGGCTCTCTTCAGACAATTGTAAGAACGAACAGAAAGCTCCAGTTCATCAATATTCATCTCCAGAACCTTTTCTTTTTCATGATCCTCTTTCTCAATCATGACTTCCGCCGTCTTGGCATTCTCCGAAAGGTCGATGAACAATTTCAGATGCTCACTTAAAACCTTAGCAGCAAGGCTGACTGCCTCGTCCGGCGCCAGTGTGCCTTTTGTGTAAACATCCAGAGTCAGTTTATCGAAATCAGTAATCTGACCCACACGGGTATTTTCCACTGTCAAATTCACACGCTCGACAGGAGTGTAAATAGAATCCACCGCAATCACTCCGATGGGCATATCCTCCGTCTTGCCCTTGTCCGCACTGACATATCCGCGTCCTTTGGTAATCGTCAGCTCCATGTACAGTTTACTGTCGGCGCCGCCGTTCAAAGTGGCAATTACCAGATCCGGATTCAGAATTTCAATATCCTGGTCGGCCTGAATATCAGAAGCGTGAACAATACCTTCACCTTCAAACTCAATATAGGCTACTTTCGGCTCATTGGTCTCGCTGTTATTCTTAAGCGCCAGACTTTTCAGGTTCATAATGATTTCCGTTACGTCTTCTTTAACGCCCGGAATAGAGCTGAATTCATGCAGAACGCCTTCGATTTTCACCTGACTTACAGCAACTCCCGGCAAAGAAGAAAGCATAATTCTGCGCAGGGAATTACCCAGAGTCGTACCATAACCTCTCTCCAGCGGTTCTACAACAAATCTGCCATACTTTTTATCGTCTGAAATCTCCGTGATTTCGATTTTCGGTTTGTTAAAATCAAACACTGCAAGCCCTCCTTCTGGGTTCTATTTTTGATTGAGGGTATCTTATAAATGTTTATCGATCAGCCCGGATTATTTAGAATACAACTCGACGATAAGCATTTCGTTAACCGGAACATCGATGACTTCTCTGGAGGGAAGCTCTTTTACTGTTCCTGTCAGAGTCTCCTGGTTTACATCCAGCCATTCCGGAACCAGTCTTGCACCTGTTACTTCCAGAATGTCTTTCATTCTCTGGTAACCTTTGCATTTTTCTTTGATCTCAATAGTGTCTCCGGCACTTACCAGATAAGAAGGAATATTAACTGTCTTGCCGTTAACCTGAACAAATTTATGATCAACAATCTGTCTTGCTTCTCTTCTTGTTCTTGCAAATCCCAGTCTGAAAATTACGTTGTCCAGACGCTGCTCCAGCATGGTCATCAGGTTATCACCTGTCATACCGGGCATTCTGTCGGCTTTCTTATAGTAATTTCTGAAAGGTTTTTCCAGAACGCCATAGATAAATTTTGCTTTCTGTTTTTCTCTCAGCTGAAGACCATACTCAGAAATTTTACGGCTTGATCTTTTCAGCTGTCTTGTGGATTTTTTATCAATTCCCAGATACATGGGATCCAGACCGAGGGATCTGCATCTTTTCAGTACGGGTACTCTGTTTACTGCCATTTAATTAGACCTCCTGATTAAACTCTTCTACGTTTTGGTGGACGGCATCCGTTATGGGGTACCGGTGTTACATCTTTGATGCTGGTTACTTCCAGACCATTTGCAGAAAGGGCGCGGATCGCTGCCTCTCTTCCTGATCCAGGACCTTTTACGAATACATCAACTGTCTTCAAACCATGTACCAGAGCTGCCTTTGTAGCAGTCTCTGCCGCCATCTGAGCTGCATAAGGAGTAGATTTTCTTGAACCTTTAAATCCCAGACCGCCGGCACTTGCCCATGAAAGAGCATTTCCTTCTGTATCTGTCAGGGTAACGATAGTGTTATTGAAAGATGACTGAATATGTGCCTGTCCGCGTTCAACGTTTTTCTTAACACGACGTTTCGTCGTTTTCTTTGTCACTTTAGCCATAATAAAAAACTAACCTACACTTTCTTAAACTTATTTCTTCTTGTTTGCAACTGTTCTCTTGGGTCCTTTACGTGTTCTGGCATTTGTCTTCGTTTTCTGTCCACGTACAGGAAGTCCTTTTCTGTGACGGATTCCTCTGTAGCATCCGATTTCCTGTAAACGTTTGATATTAAGAGCAATCTCTCTTCTCAGATCACCTTCTACGACCTGTGTCTCATCAATTACAACGCTGATTTTCTTTACTTCTTCGTCTGTCAAATCTCTTACTCGAGTATCCGGATTTACACCAGCTTCTGCGAGAATACGGTTTGCGCTTGCTCTTCCGATTCCGTAGATATAGGTCAATCCAATTTCTACACGTTTGTCTCTTGGTAAGTCTACACCAGCTATACGA
This sequence comes from Ruminococcus sp., assembly GCA_050944415.1. Taxonomy (GTDB): domain Bacteria; phylum Bacillota; class Clostridia; order Lachnospirales; family Lachnospiraceae; genus Ruminococcus_G. The sequence continues at coordinate 9,908 of JBMNRA010000008.1, read as the reverse complement.
GCCATGTAATTTTCCTCCACTTTCTTTCCGGTTCATGAAATCATGGCAGCTCCTGCATAACAGGCCTGAAATGTGTGCCGCGCCTCATAAACCTCCGTTAATATTTTCCTAATTGGGATGCAGGTATGCGTGCATCCAGCCATGCCGCTAAAAACATGACCTTTCCGGGACCCAGAAGGTTCCGGTATTAAGCAATATTATACGTGATACTCTCACAATAATATTAAATAAGTCAGAACAACACACCCTGGTGTTCCAACTGCAGCCGCACTTAAATTTTTTACACAAACATCAGTAAATGATCAGCTCATCCCTGTCTCTGTTTGTGTTTTGGATTCTCGCAGATAACTCTGATACTGCCTTTTCTTTTGATAATTTTGCACTTATCACAGATAGGTTTTACAGATGATCTTACTTTCATCGGAATCCTCCTTTCCTTTCTGTATTTCTACAGTGCGCAATTTGTGGCGCACAAAAGTTCGTTATATAGTATAACACCCTGTTTCCCTGAATGCAAGTAGTTTTTTCCTTTATTTCTCCTGTTTTTCCTCAGGGGTAACGGCAACAAAACTCTGATCCACTGTAATTACACACTGATACCTGGGATCTTTATGAGTCATGGCTGTTTTTACCTTTTCCTTCAGCCGTTCCTTTTGTTCGCTGCTGTAGCTGTGGGGTACCACCATATCAAAAATCAGGTTAATCTGATTTTTCCCGCGAACCATGCGGAAATCATGGAAGGACAGATTTTCATCAATGAGCCACAAAGTCTCTTTTATCTCTTTACGCACTTTATTGACAGCCTCATCCTCCACTGCCAGAGGATCCATATGAATAACCAGAAGGATGCCGAGTTCTCTTGCGACTTCCCTCTCTGCCTTATCAATGATTTCATGTGACTCTTCAATATCCACATTTCTCGGCACCTCCGCATGAATGGATGCCATGCTTTTGCCCGGACCGTAATTATGAACAATCAGATCATGGGTTCCCAAAATTCCATCATAGCTTTCCACCAGCTCCGTAATTTTCTGATATAGTTCAGGATCCACCGCTTCTCCCACCAGAGGCTCCATGGTGTCCTTGAAAATAGAAAGTCCAGACCACATAACCAGAACGGAAACCAGCAGCCCTGCGATTCCATCCACGTTGATTCCGGCAAAATGGGAAATTAATATAGAAAGAACAGTGGCGGATGTGGTGATCACGTCCCCCATGGAATCCGCAGATGTGGCCAGCATAACTTTTGATTCTATTCTTTTGCCCAGCTTTCTGTTGTAAGCAGCCATCCACAGCTTCACTCCTATAGAAAGCACCAGAATCAGAAACGGCGCCAGATCGAAGGCTATTTTCTCTGGATTGCGCAGCTTTCCAATACTGGTCTGAAACAATGAAAATCCTACTTGTATTACCAGAAATGCAACAATAAAGGCGGCAATATATTCCATCCTTCCATGTCCAAATGGATGTTCGTCATCCGCCGGTTTACTGGCCATTTTCACTCCGATAAAACTGATGACTGACGATGCCGCATCGGACAGATTATTGAATGCATCCGCTGTGACGGCAATACTTCCCAGTAAAAAGCCAATTAAAAATTTTACAACGAACAAAAAAACATTACACAGAATTCCAACCACGCTGGCCAGCATTCCGTACGCTGTCCGCACTTCACTGTCCTGCACCTGTTCATAGTTTTTAACAAATTTCTTTACTAAAAAATCCATACTTTTCTCCGCTGCCCTCTCAGACAATACTTATCATATAATATGAAAAAGTGGCACTTCACGTTACTGTAAAGTACCACTAACTATTTTATTTATCTCTCCAGATAATTCTTCCTTTAGAAAGATCATAGGGTGATAACTCAATCGTTACTTTATCGCCCGGTAAAATACGGATAAAATTCATACGCAGCTTACCACTGATATGAGCCAGTACCACATGTTTGTTTTCCAATTCGACTTTAAACATGGCATTAGGCAGTTTTTCCAGTACTGTACCCTCTACTTCAATTACATCAGCCTTTGACATTTCTTACCTCCTGCTTTGCGCTTCTTTTAATTTTATGGCTCTTTTAATCTCTTCATCACGCAGTTCACGGGAAGAATCCATGATTTGCCGGATTTCCCCGTCTGCATGATAATCCACCTGAACGTGACGAATTTTCTTCTTTTTCAAATGATCAAGGGTTCGGATTTTCCCGTCTGCCAGATAAACGTACTCCTCATCAGCGGATATAATAATATACAGCTTTCCCTTATCATGTCCGGCCAGTGATCTGGCAAACATTCCTTTTTGTAAATCACTCATTCTGATATCCTTTATCCGTCAGTGTCAGAAGCTCCGGTTCGCCCTCGGTAATCAGCACAGTATTTTCATAATGTGCGGAAAGACTTCCGTCTTCTGTCACTACTGTCCAGTCGTCATCCAACCAGCACACATCTGCGCGTCCCATGTTAATCATAGGCTCAATCGCCAGTGTCATCCCCGGCTCCAGCCGAATGCCCCTGCGTTTCTGCGCAAAGTTGGGGATCTGAGGATCCTCATGGAGACTGCTGCCAATACCGTGACCTACCAGATCACGAACAACACCATATCCAAAACTTTCCGCGTATTTTCCGATTGCTGCCGATATCTCATGAAGATGACAGCCTGCTCTGGCAAATTTAATACCTTCGAAAAAGCTCTGTCTTGTAACATCAATCAGCTGTTGTGCCTCTGCGCTGATCTCGCCGACCGCATGAGTTCTTGCCGCATCAGAGTGGAATCCTTTATAAATCAGTCCTGCATCCAAACTGACAATATCCCCCTCCTGAATAATGTGATCTTTTCTTGGAATTCCATGTACGACTTCATCATTAACCGACACACATATAGACGCCGGATATCCATTATAATTTAAGAAGTTCGGTACACATCCATAACTCCGGATCAGCTCCTCGCCCAGATGATCGATGTCCCAGGTAGAAATGCCCGGCCGTATTGCCTTGGCCAGCTCGTCATGAACCAGTTCAAGGAGACGGCCTGCTTCTCTCATCAATTCAATTTCTTTTGATGTTTTAATTGTAACTGACATATTATGCTCCCAATACTTTACAGATTGCGGCAAAAACATCATCCATTGCCATAGTTCCGTCCACTTCCACAAGAACGTTGGCATTGGTATAATACTCTATCAGCGGCTGTGTCTGATCATGGTAAACATCCAGACGTTTCTTTACCGTTTCCGGTTTATCATCATCTCTCAGAACAAGCTTGGCGCCGCAAACGTCACAGATCCCCTCTTTTTTGGGAGGAATATTTTCCACGTGATAGGTTGCTCCGCAGGCCAGACAAGCTCTTCTTCCGCCCATACGATGAATAATATTCTCATCCGGGACTTCCACATTAATAGCATAATCGATGCTCTGTCCCATTTCTTTCAAGGCTGCGTCCAGGCTTTCCGCCTGGGGAATCGTTCTCGGAAATCCGTCCAGCACATAACCGTTTGCACAGTCGTCCTGTTTCACACGGTCAACGACCAGATCACAAACCAGCTCATCCGGAACTAAAAGTCCCTGTTCCATGTATGTTTTCGCCTTGTTGCCCAGTTCCGTACCATTTTTAATATTTGCTCTGAAAATATCACCCGTAGAAATATGGGGAATATGATATTTTTCAGCAATTTTTTTTGCCTGTGTCCCTTTTCCTGCACCAGGGGCTCCTAACATGATAATTTTCATGAGTACCTCTCCTTATCCTTTGATATAGACGTGAATGCACATTAAGGTTGTGACGTCACACGCCACAACCTCTTTGATTACTCATTTAAAAAGCCTTTATAATTTCTTACCAGCATCATGGACTCGATCTGTTTCAAAGTCTCCAGAATAACACTGACTACAATGATCAGCGATGTTCCGCCGAATGATACATTTGCGCCAAATACACCATTAAAGAAAAACGGAATCACAGCAACGATCGTAAGCCCTGCAGCACCGATAAAAATTACATAGCTCAGAATATTATTCAAGTAGTCAACTGTCGGTTTGCCTGGACGAATACCAGGTATAAATCCGCCCTGCTTCTTTATATTGTCTGCCACTTCCAACGGATTGAATGTGATGGATGTATAAAAATATGCAAAGAAAATAACCAGCACCACATAGAGCACAAGGCCCAGTGAATACCATGGCTGACTGGGATTAAACCAGTTGCCGGAGTTCAGTGCCGCCAGAATCCTTGCTCCCCATCCGGTTCCTCCGGTGGCTCCCACAAAGGATGCGATGATTCCCGGGAAAGACATAATAGAAGAGGCAAAGATAATCGGAATAACACCTGCTGTATTAATCTTCAGAGGAATATGTGAACTCTGACCGCCCACCATTCTTCTGCCCTGCATCTTTTTAGAGTACTGAACAGGAATTTTCCTCTGTGCACCGTTCAGGATCAGAACGAGAACAACAACAGCCAGAATAATCGCGATAATAATAACTGCAGCCAGACAGCTCTTAGCAACGCTTCCCGTCACACTCGTCGATACGAAGGACTCAAAAAGAGTAACCATATCACTGGGAATTCTGGATACAATATTGATCATCAGCACGATTGATATACCGTTTCCGACTCCTTTTTCATTAATCCTTTCACCGACCCACATCAGAAATGCAGAACCGGCTGTCAGAGTTGCTATAACAACGACCACTTTACCGAAATTCATATTCGGGATCAGACCCCTGTTCCCGAATCCAATTGCCATTGCCGCAGATTCAAATACCGCCAGTCCAACCGTCAGGTATCTGGTTATTGCAGTAATTTTCTTCCTGCCTGTTTCGCCGTCTCTGTGCAGTTCCTCAAGCTTTGGAATCGCAATTGTCAATAGCTGAACGATAATAGAAGATGTAATGTAGGGAGTGATATTCAGTGCAAAAATAGAAAATGAGGAAAAGGATCCTCCGGTAAATGCGTCCAGAAAGTTAAACGCATCCCCAGTCTGACTGGCAAACCACTCCTGAAAATAATTCCCGTCAACTCCCGGTGCCGGTATCTGCGTACCTAAACGCACAACTACCAGCATCAGGAATACATAAAAGATTCTCCGCCTTACGTCTTTAATTTTGAAAGCATTCTGAAGAGTCTTCAGCATTAGATCACCTCTACTGTTCCACCTACGGCCTCAATCTTGGTTTTTGCACTTTCGCTAAAAGCGTTTACTTTAACATTAAGCTTCTTTGTCAATTCTCCATTTCCAAGAATCTTAACTCCATCTTTTGGATTGGAGATTGCACCGGAAGCCAGCAGTGATTCTACTGTTACTTCAGAACCATCTTCAAATCTTTCAAGAACACTAACATTAATAGCAACGATTTCCTTGGAGTTTCTGTTTGTGAAACCTCTCTTTGGAATACGTCTGTATAAAGGCATCTGTCCGCCTTCGAATCCAGGTCTGGGAGCACCAGAACGAGCTTTCTGACCTTTATGGCCTTTACCGGCAGTCTTGCCGTTTCCTGAACCATGGCCGCGGCCTCTGCGGAAATTATCACTCTGTCTGGAACCATCAGCCGGTTTTAAATTTGATAAATCCATCATGGTACCTCCTCTTTATACTTCTTCTACTTTTACCAGGTGGCACACCTGTTTTACCATACCCCGAACTGCAGCATTATCCGGCATTTCTACCGTCTTATGCATTTTGGTAAGGCCCAGGGCTTCTACCGTTTTTCTGTGTTTTGGAATCGCACCAATCGTAGATTTTACTAATGTGATTTTTAATTTATCTGCCATTTCCATGATCCTCCTTAAGCAAAGATCTCTTCTACGGATTTACCGCGAAGTTTCGCTACTTCTTCCGGAGTCTTTAACTGACGTAAACCTTCGATTGTAGCAAGTACAACGTTCTGTTTATTGTTTGAACCCAGAGATTTCGTACGGATGTTCTTAATTCCTGCAAGCTCAATCACAGCACGAGCCGGACCGCCTGCAATAACACCGGTACCTTCGGGAGCCCTCTTTAATAATACCTCAGAACTTCCGAATTTTCCAACAAAATCATGAGTAATACTTCCATTTTCATCTCTGGCAACTGTTACCAGCTTTTTCATAGCATCTTCTTTACCTTTGCGGATTGCCTCGGGAATTTCAGTTGCCTTTCCCAATCCGGCGCCAACATGTCCATTGCCGTCCCCGACAACAACTAAAGCAGTGAAACGGAAGTTACGACCACCTTTAACAACCTTAGTTACACGTTTGATTGACACTACTTTTTCTTCTAATTCAAGCTGACTAGCATCAATGATACTGCGTTTCATGTGTTCTTCTCCTCCCTTTCTAGAATTCCAGACCTGCTTCTCTTGCTGCATCAGCCAGAGCTTTGATCTTACCCTGATAAATGAAACCTCCACGGTCAAAGACAACTGCTGTAATACCTTTTTCCACAGCTTTTTTGCCGATTACAGTTCCAAGATATGCTGCTGCTGCAACGTCATTGGTTTTCTCCAGCTCTGCCTTTACATCTTTCTGAAGAGTAGAAGCGGAAACCAGTGTATTTCCTGCTGTATCGTCAATAATCTGTGCATACATATGATTATTGCTTCTGAACACAGACAGACGCGGTTTCTGTGCTGTACCAACGATATGATTACGTAATCTTCTATGTTTTTTCTGACGAACTTTCGTCCTTGATACTTTACTAACCATTTTCACACTCTCCTTAATTATTTCTTACCGGTCTTACCAACTTTACGTCTGATCACTTCATCAGCATACTTGATACCTTTTCCTTTATAAGGTTCAGGTCTTCTCTTATCTCTGATTTCTGCAGCATACTGACCAACCTTTTCTTTGTCAATACCTTTTACTGTGATCTTATTTCCATCAACAGCGGATTCCAGTCCTTCCGGATCTTCCATCTCAACCGGATGAGAATAACCGAGTGATAATACTAATTTCTTGCCCTGCTTTGCTGCTCTGTAACCTACACCGTTTACTTCCAGAACTTTTTCATAACCTGCGCTTACGCCTGTTACCATGTTCTGAATCAGTGTTCTGGTCAGACCATGCAGAGATTTCATTTTCTTCAGATCGCTGGGTCTTGTAACAATAACCTGTCCGTCTTCCAGCTTAATATCCATTTCTTTTGGAAGGGCTTTTACGAGTGTGCCCTTTGGTCCTTTTACAGTTACTTCGTTGTTCTCTGAGATGGTTACTTCCACCCCTGACGGAACAACTACCGGCAGTCTTCCAATACGTGACATACCATTTTCCTCCTAACTTAAATTTTCGGAAGGGACGATGATATTCCCTTCTGTTTTCAGTTGCTTATGGTTTACCAGACGAATGCCAGAACCTCTCCGCCTACCTGGAGTTTTCTTGCTTCTTTGTCTGTAATTACTCCCTGGTTTGTAGACAGGATTGCAATACCCAATCCGCCGAGAACCTTTGGAAGCTCCTCTTTATTTACATAAATACGCAGACCTGGTTTTGAAATTCTTTTCAGTCCGGTGATGATTTTCTCATTTTTGTCTGCACCGTATTTCAGGGTAATACGGATTGTTTTAAAATTGCCGTCTTCGATCAGCTCATATTTTTCAATATAACCTTCTTTTAATAAAATATCTGCGATGGCTGTTTTCATTTTAGATGCCGGAACATCTACAGTGTCATGTTTTGCAGTATTGGCATTACGGATTCTTGTAAGCATATCTGCAATCGGATCGCTCATTGTCATGTAAGTTTCCTCCTTAATTTGTTAGACTTTACATGTTACTGTAGTACCTGACCTGACAGGGGCCTGGTACTGTAAGTTGATTATTATACAAAATTATACACACTGCTTTTATCAGTGTTTTACCAAGTGTTCAAAATTACCAGCTGGCTTTTTTCACTCCCGGGATCTGTCCTTTGTATGCCAGTTCACGGAAGCAAATACGGCAGATTCCATATTTTCTCAGATATGCGTGCGGACGTCCGCAGATTCTGCAGCGGTTATATTCTCTTGTGGAGAATTTCTGTTTGCGCTGCTGTTTGATTTTCATTGCTGTTTTAGCCATGAACGTTCCCTCCTAATTTTACTTTGAAAACGGCATGTTAAATAATGTCAGTAATTCACGGGCTTCTTCATCAGTCTTGGCAGTAGTTACGAAAATAACATCCATACCTCTGACCTTATCAACTTTATCATACTCGATTTCCGGGAAAATCAGCTGTTCTTTGATACCAAGAGCATAATTTCCTCTTCCATCAAAAGCATTGGGATTCACGCCACGGAAGTCACGCACACGGGGAAGAGCCAGATTGATCAGACGATCAGCGAACTCATACATTTTTTCTCCACGAAGAGTAACTTTACATCCGATAGCCATTCCTTCTCTGATTTTGAAGTTTGCCACTGAATTTTTAGCTCTTGTCAGAACCGCTTTCTGTCCTGTAATTGTTTCCATATCTTTCACAGCGGAATCCAGAATTTTAGCATTATCTTTGGCTTCACCAACACCCATGTTAACAACGATTTTTTCGAGTTTTGGCACTTCCATAATGTTTTTATATCCAAATTTTTTGATCATTGCATCTACGATCTCGTTTTTGTAAATATCTTTCAATCTACTCATTTTTCAATAGCCTCCTCTCTTTATTTATCGTCGATAACCTCACCGGTTGATTTTGCAATACGGACTTTTTTACCGTCTTCTACTTTAAAGCCCACTCTTGTTGCTTTTCCGTTGTGTACATACATAACGTTGGAAGCGTCAATAGGAGCTTCTTTGTTTACGATACCGCCCTGCTGATTTCTCATAGAAGGTTTCTCATGTTTTGTAATCATATTAACGCCCTCTACGATAACTTTTCCGTCCTTAACAGAAAGCACTTTGCCTTCTTTGTCTTTATCTTTACCGGCAATTACTTTTACTGTATCACCTTTTTTAATCTTTAACGCTGACATAGGTACCTCCTTATAATACTTCCGGAGCCAGGGATACAATCCTCATGAACTGTTTTTCACGAAGCTCTCTCGCTACTGGTCCGAAGATATGTGTTCCTCTCGGTGTCTTATCATCTTTAATAATAACAGCAGCGTTCTCATCGAATTTAATATAAGAACCGTCTTTACGACGAGCGCCCTTTACAGTACGAACAACGACAGCTTTTACAACGTCACCTTTTTTGACAACTCCACCTGGCGTTGCATCTTTGACGGTCGCAACAATCACATCACCGATGTTCGCATATCTTCTGGTTGAACCGCCCAGAACACGGATACACAGAATCTCCTTTGCACCAGTGTTGTCAGCGACTCTGAGTCTACTTTCCTGTTGAATCATGCTGGTATCCTCCTATTTATTTCACTTTCTCTACGACCTCAACCAGTCTCCATCTCTTATCCTTGGACAACGGTCTTGTCTCCATAACTTTTACTGTATCACCGATATTGCACTCATTATTTTCATCATGCGCTTTCAGTTTATACGTTCTCTTCACGATCTTTTTGTAAAGCGGATGTTTCACATGGTCTTCGATCGCAACAACAACGGTCTTATCCATCTTATTGCTGACTACTTTACCAACACGTGTTTTTCTAAGATTTCTTTCCACGATCAATTGCTCCTTTCACTGCCTACTGTGCCGCATTTGCCTTCTGGGCCATTACAGTCTGAATTCTGGCAATATTCCTGCGAACCTCTTTGATTCTGCTTGTATTGTCCAATTGGTTGGTTGCATTCTGAAATCTCAAGTTAAAGAGTTCCTTTTTAGCAGCTACTAATTCTTCTTGTAATTCTGCAGCTGATTTTGTTCTTAAATCTTCTACATAATTTTTAATTTTCACTGTTATCACCGCCTTCTAAGTCTGCACGAGAAACGATTTTACATTTACATGGTAACTTATGCATAGCAAGACGCAACGCTTCGCGGGCAACCTCTTCCGGAACCCC
>JBMNRA010000007.1:0-62072 GCA_050944415.1 Ruminococcus sp. | reverse complement strand
TTTAGTCGCATAAATAAATTTTACACCAAGAGCCAGGTCTTGCACAGACCTGGCTCTTATTCTCTGTAAAAAAGTGCTGCCGCACTAATTATTTAGTGCGACAGCCCCCAGACGGTCGGCTGTCCCGGTACTTCATTCCCTCGTGGTACTCCACGTTATCCGTCAGTCATGAAGTCCTTTTATTTTACGAGAGGAGTATATCATTAACTGTCATGGAGAGTCAATATTTTTTTAAAAAACAAAATATTGTTATAAAAAGTGAGAATTTGAAAGCGAAATATCGGAAAAAGTTTGCAGTAGATTACCGATAAGTTCTTCTTTCAACTGTTGAAGTTCACTGGAATCGGAGGATTCAAACGAAATTATTCTGCCGTCGGACAGAATAATTTCAGAAGGAAGACAGGTTATATCCGGTCTTATGGCCATTGATGACTCCTGGATTTTTCTTTTTGTACCATTATATTTTGTTTCTTGAAAAACATACATTGAAAAGAGGAGAAAAAAACAGGAGTAAAATAAAATGAAGACGGCAGCAGCTTACATACGGGTTTCAACGGAGGATCAGCTGGAATATTCGCCGGACAGTCAGCTGAAGAAAATACGGGAATACAGCAGGCAGAGAGATATTTTTCTGCCGGACGAATTTGTTTTCTGCGATGAGGGCATCAGCGGGAGATATGCGGGAAAACGCCCCGGGTTTATGAAGATGATAGAAACGGCCAAAAAAAATCCACGTCCTTTTGAAGTGATTCTGGTATGGAAGTTTTCCAGATTTGCCAGAAGCCGTCAGGACAGTATATTTTATAAATCCATGCTGCGGAAAGAGTGCGGGATAGATGTGGTCTCTGTTACAGAACAGATTGGCAGTGATCCTACGGCGATTCTGATAGAAGCGCTGCTGGAGGCTATGGACGAATACTATTCCATCAATCTGGGTCAGGAAGTGAAAAGGGGAATGAATGAAAAGTTTTCCAGAGGCGGTATTGTATCAGTTCCGCCCTTTGGCTACGTTGCGCGGGAGGGTACTTTTATGGCAGAGGAAAAGAAAGCCGGAGCAGTACGCATGATTTATGAGGATTTTTTGAAGGGGGCCTCTATGAGAGAGATTTCTCTGAAACTGAATGAACTGGGAATCCGTACCAACCGGAATAATCCATTTAAACCCAGAGCGGTCGCCTATATCCTGTCAAATCCGGTATATGCGGGGCACATGCGGAGAAAAACCGGGAAACCGGGCTGCATGCAGTGGTCTCTGTCAAAAGGCGAATATCAGCCGCTGATAACGGAAGAAATGTTTCAGATGGTTCAGGAACGGCTGAAAAAATTAAAAAAGGAATATCCGGCTCATACGTCATTTGCGAAAAAGACATTTATGCTTCAGGGGCTGGTCAGGTGTTCCTGCTGCAAAAGCACTCTGACGCAGACAGTCAGAGGGAAGGCGCTTCAGTGCTGCCGGTATTCCAGAGGAGAGTGCCAGGAGAGTCACTACATTTCCCTGAAAAGAATAAACGATGCGGTATGCAGACAGATCCTCAGGGATCTGGGAGAGAAGACAGAGGATGCCGGAAGCGCCGTTTCGCGTAAAATGGAAATAAAAACAGTGTTGGAGCTGTTTTCCAAAGACATGGTCGGCGAAAATGAGAAAAACAGAATTTTGCGATCCATTATTTCTGAAATTACTTTCTGGCGGAAAGAGGGAAACATCCGGATCCGGTACAGGGTGTGATTTTATAATTGTGAAAAGAGTAGATTTGTGGCATAATATAAAAGCGAAATACCATATCTTTCGGCGGTTGGGACCACCGAACTGACTGATGATAGTCTGAGCCAGTTTGGCGTTGGTGGCGGTGATGTTTACTGGATATTGAAGTCTTTTTTCATAATTCCACATAGATTAACAGCGGCCTCCTTTCTTTTCCCAGGGCCAGGGACTGGAAATCCACTGCCAGCTGGAGCTCTGTGCATCATCGGCAGTATCGATTGTCAGAGGAGAAAAACGGCAGGCATATTCTTTCATAGCTTCCTTTCGCTTTTTCAGCTCTTCTTCAAAAGCAGATAGAGCCGGCTGGCTGTCAGGATGGCTGTTGAGAAAGAGAGTGAGGTCGTTGACGGCAAAGCTGGTTTCATTGATCAGCTGCAGGAGCTGGGTTTCGTTGGAATTTTTTGTCATCTTCGAACACCTCTCTTTCCGCAGAAAGGTTTGCACAGCTCGGGAAACAGAGTACCCATTTTCAGAGCTTTGCATAGTTCAAAGGTGGTATGAAATTCCTGTATGGGGACGTAGGCCATTGCAGGCGGCATCTGATCGATATGACGATATATACTGTCCTGGGGACAGAACTGATTTGCAGACTGAGGCCTGCAGCTGCGGGTCATCTGATTTACCGGGATCCTCTGGCAGCGTGACCGGGGATCCGGGCGGTTTGCAGGATATCTATCCATAGGATCTGCCTTTCAAAAAATCATATTTCACTATATAGTATGACAGCAGGCATAAAATGTGAGCAGGATGCATAGGAGAGAGAAAAGTGAAGACAGAATTGATAATGCTGGGAACCGGCAATGCGCTGGTGACGAAATGTTATAATACGTGTTTTGCATTAAAACAGGGGGAAGATTATTTTCTGGTGGATGCAGGCGGAGGAAACGGCATTCTGACGCAGATGGAAAAGGCGGAAATTCCTCTGGAGAGTGTAAGGGGAATGTTTGTCTCCCATGCACATACGGATCATGTACTGGGAACCATCTGGGTGATCCGCATGATTGCTTCCGGCATCAAAAGCGGGAGTTATAAAAAGGATTTTCATATATACTGTCACAGGGAACTGGCAAGACTGATGGAAACCTTCTGCAGGGAGCTGCTTCCGGCGAAACTGACAAAGTTTTTTGGAGATAGAATAAAATTCCATGTGACAGACGATGGACAATGTGTACAAATACTGGGAATCAGCTTTCGGTTTTTTGATATAGGATCGGAGAAAGCAAAGCAATTCGGCTTCCGGGCTTTGCTTCCTGATGGACAGACGCTGACTTTTCTGGGAGATGAACCTTTCCATGAACAGAATTACCGGCAGGCAAAAGAAAGTGACTGGCTGATGAGTGAAGCTTTCTGTCTGTATGAGGAAAGAGAAAGATTTAAGCCCTATGAAAAATTCCACAGCACTGCCCTGGATGCGGGAAGGGACGCTGCCAGGTTAAAGGCAGGTCATCTGATTCTGTTTCATACGGAAGACAGTGATCTGGATCATCGAAAGGAGCGTTATATACGGGAAGCGGCGGAAAAATTTCAGGGGCCTGTATATGTGCCGGATGATCTGGAACGGATTACCCTGGAATGAGGACGGAGAAAAGGATATGTGACTGTTAATGAAAAATATTTTGAGACGTGTATGGCAGATAGGAAAGAAAAACGGCATCAGCATGATTCTGTTTGAGGTAATTTACCGGGCTGCCGTTACAATGATTATCTGGCTGCTGTCCCAATGGCTGATCCGGTTTCTGCTGGGGAAACAGGGCTTCAGTTATCTGACTGCAGAAAATTATGGAAAATTTATGCGTCAGCCTCTCACGATTCTGTGTCTTGTCCTTATGGCTGTTCTGCTGGCTTTTTTTCTGTTGGTGGAGATCTGCGCCATGTTTCAGGCGATTCACTGTTCTGTGGAGAACCGGAAGGCACCTGCTCTTTTAATCGGCAGACAGGGGGTAATAAACGGATTCCGTTTCATACGGCGTCATCCGTTTTTCTGGCCTGTGTATATTCTTGGAACACTGCCGTTTCTGGGGCTTCATTTTATCATCTGGGAAATCATAAATGTAAAAATTCTGGAATTTACTGCTTTGCAGATTTATAATCTGTTTCGGTGGAAATGGGTGTTGGTTCTGCTGTGTATTCTGGCGCTGATCGGGTCGGTGGTCGTCACTTTTTCTTTGCCCTATTCTGTGGGCGAGGGAAAAAGAATCCGCACGGCGGTCAGAATGGCAGCGCGAAGGCTGAAAAGACGTGCGGGCAGATATACGGCTGGCGTACTTGTCATGCAGGGAATGACACTGGTGGTTACAGCAGCGTCTTACCTCCTTCTGTCGCTGGCTGCAGTGGGTGTGATATACCTTTTCATAAAACCGTCCGCCAGAATCAGCGGTGTGCTGTTTTACGGAACTCAGGCCCAGAATTTTGTCGCCCTTTTCGCCGGTTCGGCAGGAATTGTAATGGGGCTTTTAAGTGTGGGAGTCATCTATTTTCCCGGGCGGGGCCATCGAAATCTGAAAAAAGAGTTTGTTTGCCCTGCTGTGTCCAGACGGTGGCTTATATATCTGATTACCGTAGTTCTGGCAGCCGCGGAGCTGTCAGCTTTTGCTTATCATGCTTTTTATGTAGGACAGATTAATAACACGGTGCTTGATTCTTTTAAAGTGACGGCTCACCGGGGAGGAGCGCTTATGGCACCGGAAAACACTTTAAGCGCTATGGAGTATGCTGTGAGCTCTATGTCAGATTATGCGGAAATCGATGTGCAGGAGACGGCGGATGACGTGCTTGTGCTTCTGCACGACTCCAATTTGAAACGGACAACAGGTTATCAGGGCAATATCTGGGAAATGACATATCAGGAAGTGGCGCAGCTGGATGCAGGCATAAAGTTTAACAGCCGTTTTCTGGGAGAGCGTGTTCCAACGCTGGATGAGGTGATTGAATACAGCAGAGGAAGGATAGGACTGAATATTGAAGTGAAAAGCAACGGCCACAATAAGAATATTGTAAGCAAAGTGGTTCAATGTCTGGAAAAGCACGACTTTGTTGATCAGTGTGTGATTACTTCCATGAATTATTCTTTTCTGCAGCAGGCCAAAGAACTGAACCCGGACATTCGAACGGGATATATTATGACCATGACTTACGGAAGTATCAGTGATATTGAAGCAGCGGATTTTTTCAGCGTGAAGTATACTTACGTGACGGGAGCTTTTGTACAGGAAGCGCACAGCTGCGGTAAAGAGGTGCATGCATGGACGGTTAATTATCCGGGAGATATAAAAAGAATGATTACTTACGGTGTGGATGGAATTATCACGGATGATCCGGCACGGGCTCATGAGGTGTACCTGGAAGGCGGGGACAGCCGGGTGGGATTCAGCAGCCTGCTGCGGTATGCATTAAAATAAAGTTTGCTTTCTGAAAAAATCATGCTATACTTACAGGTAAAGTTGGTAAAAGGATTGTGATTGGAAATGGTAAAGGCAATTGGAAAGTTTATCAGCCAGCTGCGGGAAAAGACAGATTATTATGATTACAATCTGCTGGCTGTGGTTATACTTCTGACCTGTTTCGGACTGGTTATGCTGTACAGCACCAGCGCATACGAGGCTGAGGTCAGATTCGGCGATGATATGTATTACTTTGCCAGGCAGGCGGCTATCAGTCTGGCAGCCATTGTTCTGGCGGTAGTGATATCTAAATTTGACTATCATATTCTGATTAAACTGTCAGGTTTCATATTTCTGGCATCGTTCCTGCTGATGGCGATGGTAAAATGGTCTCCGCTGGGAGTTGAGGTCAACGGGGCGAGAAGATGGCTGAAGCTGGGAATTCAGTTCCAGCCTTCAGAGATGGCTAAAATTGCCATCATTACATATCTGCCTGTGGTCATTATCAGTATGGGAAGAAAGATGAAAACGCTCAAAGGGGTGATCGTTCTGCTGATTCTGGGTGTTATTCAGGCAGGCGGCGCCTATCTTTTGACGGATAACCTGAGTACGGGCTTGATTATTGGCGGTATTACGGTGATTCTGATATTTATATCCCATCCCAGGACGGCGCCTTTTCTTATCACGCTGGGAGTGGGAAGCGCCGTTATCGTAGCTGTAGTGGGATACCTTGCGCTGACCATTGACAGCAGCAACAGTTTCCGTATTCAGAGAATTCTGGTGTGGCTAAGACCGGAGGAATATACTTCTTCCGGCGGATATCAGGTCATGCAGGCGTTGTATGCCATCGGTTCCGGAGGCTTTTTCGGCAAAGGACTGGGAAACAGTGCACAGAAGCTGGGAACCATCCCGGAAGCGCAGAATGATATGATTTTTTCCATCGTATGTGAAGAGCTGGGGATCTTCGGTGCCGTACTGCTTTTGCTGCTTTTCTGTTATCTGCTGTACCGTCTGTTTTTTATTGCCCAGAATGCGCCGGATCTTTACGGTTCTCTGATGGTGACCGGTATCTTTGCTCATATTGCTCTTCAGGTTATTCTGAATATCTGTGTTGTCATCAATGTAATTCCCACCACAGGTATAACGCTTCCTTTTATCAGTTATGGAGGTACATCGGTGCTGTTTCTGATGGTGGAAATGGGTATCGCTCTGAGCGTATCCCGGCAGATCAGGTTTCAGGATAAAATTGCGGACTAGTTTTTTGGCAAAATAGGTTGACAAACATTTAAAATATGAGTATGCTTTGAGCATATAAGGTGTGTGTTGATTATCAGCGGCACAGCATATTTTGGATTTATAAAGGAGAGAAGGATATGTTTGAGAAAATGAAAGAGATCATCGCAGAACAGTTGAATTGCGATGCCAATACGATTTTCCCGGATACTTCATTTAAAGATGATCTGGGGGCTGATTCCCTGGATTTGTTTGAACTGGTGATGGCTCTGGAAGAGGAATACTCCATTGAAATCCCGTCAGATGATCTGGCAGATCTTCAGACGGTAGGAGATGTTGTTGAGTATTTAAAGACAAAAGGTGTGGAGGAATAATCCACGCCTTTATTTCCGCAGGCAGCGAGCCAGGCGGACGCGTCCATTTGGACAGTGCCGCGGGGGTCAAATACCCTGCAGCTTCTGCTGCGCGAATTATTTCCATGCCCCGTCAGCTTGCTGCGGGGTATTTGACTATCGTTATTAAGGAGGAAAGTATGACTAAAGTTAAAACCAGGTTTGCGCCAAGTCCCACCGGAAGAATGCATGTGGGAAATCTTAGGACGGCATTGTATGCTTATCTGATTGCCAAGCACGCAGGCGGTGATTTTATGCTGCGCATTGAGGATACGGATCAGGAACGGTTTCAGGAAGAGGCCCTGGGGATTATTTACCGTACACTGGAGAAAACTGGTCTGATTCCCGATGAAGGGCCCGGCAGAGAAAAGGACTGCGGTCCTTATGTGCAGAGTGAGCGCTGTGCCCAGGGAATTTATATGAAATATGCGAAACAGCTGATTGAACAGGGAGATGCTTACTATTGTTTTTGCGACAAAGAGAGACTGGAATCCCTGAGAACGAATGTTTCTGACAAGGAAATCGTGGTGTATGACAAACATTGCCTGCACCTTTCCAAAGAAGAGGTACAGGAAAATCTGGATAAAGGCATGCCTTACGTGATCCGGATCAATATGCCCACGGAAGGAACCACCACTTTCCACGATGAGATATACGGAGATATCTCCGTTCCCAATGAGGAACTGGATGATATGATCCTGATTAAATCCGATGGATATCCTACCTATAATTTTGCAAATGTGGTTGACGATCATCTGATGGGTATTACTCACGTAGTAAGAGGAAATGAGTATCTTTCCTCTGCTCCGAAGTATAACCGATTATATGAGGCTTTTGGCTGGGAAGTGCCCGTTTATGTTCACTGTCCGCTGATTACCAATGAAGAACATCAGAAGCTGAGTAAGAGAAGCGGCCATTCTTCTTATGAGGATCTTATCGACCAGGGATTTCTGAGTGAAGCTGTCGTCAATTATGTCGCCTTGCTGGGATGGAGTTCTCCGGATAACAGAGAAATTTTTTCACTGGAAGAGCTGGTGAAGGCTTTTGATTACCACCATATGAGTAAATCCCCGGCTGTGTTTGACATTGTAAAGCTGAAATGGATGAATGGCGAATACCTGAAGAAGATGGATGACGACAGATTTTACGAGATGGCTCTTCCTTATATCAAAGAAGTGATTACCAAAGACTATGATCTTCGGAAGATTTCGGATATGGTAAAAACCAGAATAGAGGTTTTCCCTGATATCAGAGATCATATTGATTTCTTTGAACAGGTTCCCGAGTATGATATATCCATGTATGCACATAAAAAAAGCAAAACTACCGTACAGTCTTCCCTGCAGGTGCTGAAAGAAGTTCTGCCTCTTCTGGAAAAGCAGGACGATTACAGCAACGATGCTCTGTATGAGGTTTTGTCAGGATATCTGAAAGAAAAAGGGTACAAAGTAAACTACGTTATGTGGCCCATCCGCACCGCGGTTTCCGGCAAACAGATGACACCGGCCGGGGCTACTGGCATTATGGAAGTGCTGGGGAAGGAAGAGTCGCTGAAACGTATTCGTCAGGCAATAGAGAAGTTAAGTGCATGAATTTAAATCAGGAACAGAAGAAAGCGGTCTGTCATAATGAGGGACCGATGCTGGTTCTGGCCGGTCCGGGTTCCGGAAAGACTGCGGTGATTACGGCCAGGACCGTCTGCTTAATTGAAAAATATCACATTGCTCCTTCTTCCATTCTGGTGGTGACTTTTACAAGGGCTGCCGCCGGTGAAATGAAGGAGCGTTTTTTGTCTCTTACGAAAGGGAAACATTCTCAAGTCCAGTTCGGAACTTTTCACGGAATTTTCTATGGGATCCTCAAACAGGCGTATCATTTGAATTCCGGAAATATTATGGGAGAAGCGGAAAAGAGAAAGCTGCTGACGGAACTGGTGCAGAACAGCAGAATGGAAATCGATGATGAAAAAGATACACTGGAGGTACTGGAACAGGAGATCAGCACCGTGAAAACGGAACAGATCGCGTTGGATCATTTTTATTCTTCCGGCTGTCCGGAGGAGATCTTCCGGGAAATTTTCAGAAGTTATCAGAAAGAAATGCGTCGGAGAAGAATGCTGGACTTTGATGATCTGATGGTCTGCTGTTATGATCTGTTTATCAAACGGCCGGATATTCTGAAACGGTGGCAGGAACGCTTCCGGTATGTTCTGGTGGATGAATTTCAGGATGTGAATATGCTGCAGTATAAGATTATTCGAATGTTGGCTTCGCCGGAGGACAATCTTTTTGTGGTAGGTGATGACGACCAGTCCATATACAGGTTCCGGGGAGCACGGCCGGAGATCATGCTTTCCTTTTTGAACGATTATCCCCGGGGCGCCCGGATTACGCTGCGGAAAAATTACCGGTGTACAAAGGCTATTGTCAACTGTTCCCAGAGACTGATCCGGGAAAATGAGAAACGGTATGAAAAGAAACTTGAAACAGACAATGAGCAGGGAGAAGCCGTGGAAATTCACCCCTTTGCGGATGAAGAGGCACAGGGACGGCATCTGGCTGAGACTATACTGGAAAAGGAAAAGGACGGCTGTCCACTGGAAAAAATGGCGGTATTGTTCAGAACCAATACAGAGAGTCGTCAGACAGTGTCACGTCTGATGGAATACAATATACCATTCGTGATCAAGGATTCTCTTCCTAATCTGTATGAGCACTGGATTGCGCGGCAGATTCTGTCTTATCTGCGTCTGTCCAGAGGCGGCAGGATGAGAAGCGATTTCCTGACTGTTATGAATAAACCTAATCGCTATATTTCCAGAGAGGCTCTGTATGAAAAAGAAGTGTCTTTTGAGTCACTCTATCAGTATTATGAGGAAAAGGAATGGATGTGCGACCGGATCGGGAAGCTGGAAGAGGACTTGAAGAGAATGGGGGGGATGGCTCCCTTTGCAGCTATCAATTATCTGTGCTGCGGCATGGGGTATCGGGATTACATTGTCGAATATGCCGGAAAAAGAAAGCTGAAAAAGGAAGATCTGCTGGAAATACTGGATGAGATCCAGGAGAGCAGCAGAAAATACAGGACTTTTGAGGAATGGTGCGCCTATATTCAGGAATATACACTGCTGTTGCAGAAGCAGAAGAACTCTGCAGATGCAAGGGGGGTGACCATATCCACGCTTCATGGATCCAAAGGCCTGGAGTATGACCATGTGTTTATTTTAAATGTTAATGAAGGGACAATTCCCTACCATAAGGCGGCGCTGGAGGAAGATCTGGAAGAAGAACGGCGTCTTCTGTATGTGGGAATGACCAGGGCCAGAAAGACGCTGCACCTTTTCTATCCGGAAAAACGGTATCGTAAAAAGCAGAGTCCATCCAGATTTCTGGAGGAAATTTTGGGAGAAGAAATCGATGATTGATATATATGCGGATAAAACTCAAAAAGGAATGGAACACAGAGACGGAAGAAAGCTTCTTGCCAGGGGTCTGCAGGAGTTATACGGTCTTGTGATTCCGGAGGAAGAAATCATAACTGCAGAAGAAGGAAAACCTTTCTTCCGCAATTATCCTCATATTCATTTCAACATCAGCCACTCGGGCGAATATGTGGTCTGCGCTCTGGGACCTGAGGAACTCGGTATCGATATTGAACGTTACAGAGAAGTAAATTATCGCCGCGTCGGAAGAAAATTTCTGACGGAGGAAGAGTGGATCATATGGGAAAAAAGCCCGGATCCCCGGAAGTATTTTTTTGATCAGTGGGTGCGCCGGGAAGCATATCTTAAATGGAAGGGGCGGGGAATTGGAACCGATCTGAGGATGCTTGCATTCGATGGATGGAGCTGCCCCTTCTTTCTGGCGGAACGATACAGCGCCATAGTGTGGACATCCGGTCCGGATACTGTCCGTCTGCATTTCTTATTCTAAAATCTGAATCTTCTCATATATTGTTTTAAGAGGTGAATGATATGAGAGAAGAGATATTGAAACTTTTTTCAGGAGAGATAAGAAAGCTCCTGGAAAAATCTGATCTGAAACAGGAATATCTCCAGGAAATCCGTCTCCGTATCAATGCTCCCCTGATTGTTGTTTATGACGGCAGAGAATTTTTCCTTACGCCATCCGGAAAACGGTGCCGGGATCCTGTCGGTTCTTATTATGTTTCCCATGACTGCATCCGTGAAACACTGGAGTATCTGTCCGGCTATTCCCTTTATGCCTATGAAGAGGAGATCAGACAGGGCTATATTACCGTTCAGGGGGGACACCGTGTGGGCCTGGCGGGAAAAACGGTGCTGGACGGAGAAAAGATCAAAAGCATCCAGCATATTTCCTTTATCAATGTACGATTTTCTCATCAGATTATGGGATGTGCGCAGAAAGTTCTGCCTTTTGTAGCGGAGAAAGACAGGATATATCATACTTTGATTATTTCTCCGCCCAGATGTGGAAAAACCACTCTGCTTCGCGATCTGATCCGTCAGATATCTGATGGAAGTGGGGAAAGAGCGGGACATTGTGTGGGAGTGGTGGACGAGCGGTCGGAGATTGGGGGATGCTACCATGGAATTCCGCAAAATGACGTGGGTATACGCACGGATGTATTGGACGGCTGTCCTAAAGCCGAGGGAATGATGATGCTGATCCGATCCATGTCGCCGGAGGTTATTGCGGTGGATGAGATCGGAAGCTATGAGGATATACATGCCATTGAAACGGTAATTAACTGCGGATGCAAACTTCTGGCAACTGTTCATGGCAGTTCTATCGATGATATCAGGAGAAAGCCGCTTCTGGACCGACTTGTGAAAGAGAGAGTGTTTGAGCGGTACATACTTCTGGACGCCAGGCAGGGAATCGGCACTGTGCGTCAGATCTTTGATGAGAGGGGGACCTGTCTGTTCCAGGGAACGCCGGTATGATGTGGAAGGCAGTAGGCATCTGTATGATTGTACTTTCCTGCTTCGGGCTGGGGATGATAAAGAGTGCGGAAATTCAAAAAAGATACCGTCTGCTAAAGGAATGGGAACGTCTGATTCTTCTGATCAGACAGGAAGTCTCTTACAATGAACCTCTTCCGGAGGCGTACAGAAAAGTGGGAAGCAGAGCGAGACCGCCCTTTGACTGTTTCCTCAAGAATCTTTCTGATCATCTGAAAGTCTATGGCGGAAAATCCTTCAGTGAAGTATTTGATGAAGAGATCAGCCGATGCTTGAGTTCCAGCTGTCTGTCGAAAGAAGATCTGCTGCATATATCCATGATGGGGGAGATGGCGGGTTTCACGGACAGGCAGATGCAGATGGAGATGCTGAACCGGTACGGAAAAGAACTGGAGATAAAGCTGGCGGATCTGAAGGAACAGCTGCCTGGCAGACAGAAGCTGTACCGAAGTCTGGGATTTCTGGGAGGTGTATTTCTGGGTATATTGCTGCTGTGATAAAGGGGGAGAAAGTTGGAAGTCAGTATTATCTTCAAAATTGGCGCGGTGGGGATACTTGTTTCTGTGCTGAGTCAGGTATTAAAACACAGCGGGAGAGAGGAGCAGGCATTTTTGGCAAGCCTGGCAGGACTAATTGTTGTACTGTTCTGGATTCTGCCCTATATCAACGAACTTTTTGAAAGTGTTCAGCAGCTGTTTCTGTTCTAGGGGTGAGTTTGATGGATGTGATCAGAATTGCAGTTCTCGGGTTTGCGGGAGTTTTACTGGGGCTGTTTCTAAAGGAATGCAGAGCAGAATATTCGTTTTATATCAGTCTGGCATGCGGAATCTGTATTCTTCTTCTGGCCTCTTCCAAAGTACAGTATCTGATAGAGTCGATAAAGTCTATACAGGGAAGTCTTCCGGTAGATACCGCTTATCTGAATGTGCTGCTGAAAATGATTGGGATAACGTATATTGGTCATTTTTCATCCAGCTTATGCAAAGATGCCGGATACAGCTCTATTGCCGCACAGATTGAAATCTTCTGCAAAATGGCAATGATGGCTATGGCCATGCCTGTGCTTCTGACTTTGCTGGAAGTGATACAGGAATTTTTAGGATGATCAGAATTCTTATGGGAATATGCATCTCCTTCTTTTTTTCCATTACTCCGGTATGGGCGGCGGAGGACGGGGAAGAGGTCCGGACTTATGAAGAAAGTCTTTTGAATGATCTGGACACCGGGGATATGCAGGAGATTATGGATGAGCTTCTGGAGGAGGACAGTTTTTCTTTTGTGGAAGCCATAAGGGATTTGATAACCGGCGAAAAAGAAATTACCGGAAAATCTCTGGTTAGAATTATCGGGACGGCTTTATTCGGTCAGTTTGATGAAAGCAGAGCGGTATTCGGACAAGTACTTTTGCTTGCTTTTGCGGGTGCGGTTCTCGGAAGCTTTGTGCAGATATTCGATCGGGAGAAAATAGGGGATATCTGCTTTTATATTATCTATCTTTTGGTTTTTGTACTGCTGCTGAGAGAATTTAAAAAGATGAGCGGGGATCTGCAGGAAACTCTGAACGGTATTGTAGGTTTTATGCAGGCGCTGGCGCCATCCTATTATATTGTCGTTACGGCTGCGACAGGTGTTACCAGCGCGGCCGTATTCTACCAGATTATTCTGATTGTAATTTTCTGTGTGGAATATATTCTGGCTGCAGTACTGTTCCCGGCTGTTCATATTTACGTGCTGCTGGAATTTGTCAATCTGATGACGAAGGAAGCGATGCTTTCCCGTATATCGGAGCTTTTGAAGAATATGATTTTATGGGCACAGAAAACCATGCTGGCGGTGATTGTGGGAATGCAGGTGGTGCAGAGTCTGGTGGCGCCTGCCATTGATTCGCTGAAGCGTTCGCTGTTAGGAAAAACGGTTAGTGTGATTCCGGGCGTTGGAAATGCAGTAAATGCAGTGACGGAAATTATTCTCGGCTCGGCAGTGCTGATCAGAAACTGTTTCGGTGTCGTTGCCCTGGTGGTGCTGTTTATGATGGGGATCGGACCGATTATCAGGCTGGGGGTAAATGCTCTTATGTACAAATTTACCAGTGCGGTCATTCAGCCGGTCTGCGATGTAAGACTTGTGGGCTGTTTCCAGGCTATGGGAGAAGGGTGCATGCTTCTTCTGAAACTTCTGTTTACCACGCAGGTGTTGTTTATGCTGACGATAGTGATTCTGGCAAATTCTCTGTAGCGGAGGGGTGCGGAAGACGGGTGGGTGATATGGCGGAAACTTTCTACGGCTGGATCGGAAATCTGGCCTGTTATTATCTGGTGTACTCCATTGCCATGAATGTGATTCCGAAAAAGGAGTATCAGGCTTATGTGAAGAGCTTTATGGGAATGCTGCTGGTGATTCTTCTGCTTACTCCGGTGATGGAATTTTTAAACTCGGGACAGGATATTTCCGCAGTGTTTCAGATTGAGGAAATGAAAAGAGAGTGGGAGGAGATCAGAGCACAGGAGGAGACAGGTCTCAGAAATGAGACGGATGAATATTTTTTATATGCCTGCAGAGAGGAAATTTCCGGGCAGATCCGCAGGCTGGCAGAGGAACTGGGATATGAAGTGGAAAGCCTTAAGGTGGAGCTTGATTTTTCAGAAGAAATAAAAATAGATAACGCTGAGATTATACTGAAAGAAAGTGCGGACGAAGAAAAGGCCGCGGAAGAGCTGAAGACGAAGCTGACCCGTATATATAAAATCAGAGAGGGTGATATCCATGTCGGTTTCAGGAATTCATAAAATATCGGAGTGGATAAAAAAGCTGAAAAAGGAACAGCTGATGGTGTTTTTTCTGCTGCTGGGGCTGTTGATTGTAGTACTGCTGCCGGTAAAAAAGGAAGAAGAACCTGCCAATGTCCGGCAGGAAGCGGAAAGTGTTTCAGACCAGCGAAAGCAGCAGGAAACTGCGGCGGAACAGATGGAGCAGCAGCTGGTGGATACGCTCTCTCAGGTGGACGGGGTGGGAATGGTGAAGGCTGCGGTTACACTGGAAACTTCAGGAAAAAAAATAGTGGAAAAGGATGTGCCGTCCAGTGAATCCACCAGCAGCCAGTCAGATCAGGATGGAGGCAGACAGGATTCCGCTGACGTAAGTTCCCAGGAGGAAACTGTGTTTGAGCGGGCAAATGACGGAAGCGAGACGCCTTACGTGGTGCAGGAGACAACACCGGAAATCCGTGGAGTTGTGGTGGTGGCAGAAGGGGGCGGTGATCCGGTGGTACAAGGACAGATTCAGGAGGCAGTTATGGCATTATTTCATGTGGATGCACATAAAATAAAAGTGATGAAAATGAAATAAAGGAGAGAGTCATTGAAAAAGAAGTTGTTCAGAAAAAACCAGGTGATTATCACAGCGCTTGCGGTTATGATTGCAGTTGCCGGGTATATCAATTATTCGGATTCCAGGCTGAAAACGGAAAGTGCCGGCAGCAATGAACAGGCGGAAGAGACGGCGGATATGGGGGAAATAACGGAAGACATTGAAAGCCTGGACTATGATCTGACAGATGAGATTGCACAGGCTGCCGAGGAAGAAAATGCAGATATGCAGACGGAAGATACGGACAGTGAAACAGCGGATCCGAATTCTCAGGCGGAAGAAAACTCTGAGGAAGAGGCTGCAGATGCATCTACGGAAACTCCAGGAGAGGCTGTTCTGACAGGCGCTTCTACATACGTGGCTCAGGCCAGAATCAGTCGGGAACAGATCCGTTCCCAGAATAAAGAAACACTGCTGGAAATTATAAACAATGAGGAGCTCAGTCAGGAGGAAAAACAGTCGGCGGTGGACAGCATGGTCACCATGACGGATATGATAGAAAAAGAAGCGGCGGCGGAGTCACTGCTGGAGGCAAAAGGGTTTGAAAGTGTGGTAGTGAATTTGGACGGAGATACGGCAGACGTGATGGTGCCCACATCTGATCTGGACTCCTCTCAGCTGGCCCAGATTGAAGATGTGGTAAAAAGAAAAACAGGTGTGGAAGCATCCAATATAATCATCACACCTATGGATGAATCAGTAGCCGAATAATTATGGCGGCATTTTGCCGGAAAAGAGACTGTCCCGGGGCGGTCTCTTTTCTTGTGGGTATCAGGACGAGCCCCTTGACACTGTTTCGGGGATATACTAAAATGGTCTACATGTGAAATTTGAAAGAATCAGGAGGAGTTTTCGTGACTGATTATACGAAAGAGATAGAAAAAAGAAGAACCTTTGCCATTATTTCTCATCCGGATGCGGGTAAAACGACTCTGACGGAAAAATTTCTGCTTTACGGAGGAGCCATCAATCTGGCAGGATCGGTAAAGGGAAAGGCAACGGCCAGACATGCGGTGTCAGACTGGATGGAAATTGAAAAGGAGAGAGGTATTTCCGTTACCTCATCGGTCCTTCAGTTTAATTACGGCGGATATTGTATCAATATTCTGGATACGCCGGGCCATCAGGACTTTTCGGAAGATACTTACCGTACTTTAATGGCGGCGGATTCTGCTGTGATGGTGATTGATGGTTCCAAGGGCGTGGAAGCCCAGACCAGAAAGCTTTTTAAAGTGTGTGTAATGCGTCACATTCCGATTTTTACATTCATTAATAAGATGGACAGAGATGCTAACGATACTTTTGATCTTCTGGATGAGATTGAAAAGGAACTGGGCATTGCCACATGTCCAGTCAACTGGCCCATTGGGTCCGGAAAGGCATTTAAAGGGGTTTATGACAGAAATACAAGAAAAGTCCTGATTTTTTCGGATACTATGAAGGGTACGAAAGAAGGAAAAGAAGAGGAGCTGGATGTGGCGGATCCCCGCCTGGATGAACTTCTGAATCCGGGGCAGAAGGAGCAGCTGCTGGAAGAAATTGAACTCCTGGACGGAGCCAGCGCCGAATTTGATATGGAACAGGTGGCGAAAGGAGAGCTGTCCCCGGTATTTTTCGGATCGGCTCTTACTAATTTCGGCGTGGAGACATTTTTGCAGCATTTCCTTCAGATGACGTCTTCGCCGCTGCCCAGGAAATCCAACGAGGGACTGATTGATCCCATGAAAGAGGATTTTTCTGCTTTTGTTTTCAAAATCCAGGCCAATATGAATAAGGCTCACCGGGACCGGATTGCTTTTATGCGAATCTGTTCCGGGAAATTTGATGCATCGGCAGAGGTTTACCATGTACAGGGCGACAAGAAAATGCGGCTTTCCCAGCCTCAGCAGATGATGGCCCAGGATCGCCATGTGGTGGAGGAAGCTTATGCGGGAGACATTATCGGTGTCTTTGATCCGGGCATTTTTTCCATTGGTGATACAGTCTGCGCACCGGGAAAGAAATTCAGATTTGAGGGGATTCCCACCTTTGCGCCGGAACATTTTGCCAGGGTTCGGCAAATGGATACCATGAAGAGAAAACAGTTTATCAAAGGTATCAATCAGATCGCCCAGGAGGGAGCCATACAGATTTTCCAGGAGTACAATACGGGAATGGAAGAGATCATCGTAGGAGTTGTTGGCGTTCTTCAGTTTGATGTGTTAAAATACCGGCTGGAAAATGAGTACAAAGTAGATATCCGTCTGGAGTCTCTTCCCTATGAGCATATTCGCTGGATTGAAAATAAAGATGAAGTAGATGTGGAGAAGCTGACGGGAACATCGGATATGAAAAAAGTGAAGGATCTGAAAGGAAATCCGCTGCTTCTGTTTGTTAATCCATGGAGTGTGGGAATGACTCTGGACAGAAATGAGGGATTGGTTCTTTCCGAATTCGGAAAGAATTAAAAACCCCTTTTATTTTCAGAAAGTGTTTGTTATAATAAGAAAAAGGATGTACAGCGGGAGGTTGCGCTATGGCAGATAATAAAAATGATATGAAAGATTCCTATACGGCCTGCAGTGCCGGACAAATTGGAACCGTACAGATAGCCGATGAAGTGGTTGCGATTATCGCGGGTCTGGCGGCAACGGAAGTGGAAGGTGTAAATTCCATGGCGGGTAATATTACCAATGAACTGGTAGGAAAGCTGGGAATGAAAAATCTTTCCAAGGGTGTAAAAGTTAATGTACAGGACGGCGTCGTGGATGTGGATTTAAATCTGAATATTAAATATGGATATGCCATTCCGGAAGTCTGCAGTAAGGTGCAGGAAAAAGTAAAATCTGCGATTGAAAATATGACAGGACTTTCTGTTTCGGGAATCAATATTGGTATTGCAGGCGTGAACCTTGAAAATATAAAGTAAGTGTGAAAAATAAGAGAAAGGGGGGTCTGTATACTGCAGGCCCCCTTTTATCGAATGCGGGAGAACAGTATGGAGGGAACCATGAGCAGAAGAGAACTGCGGGAAAATATTTTTAAACTGCTTTTTTTAAGAGGATTTCATCAGGAGGATGAAATCCCCCGGCAGATGGCTCTTTATTTTGACGAGCTGGATGAACTGCAGGATCAGGACAGAAACTATATGGAAGAAAAGTTTGAAAAGGTGGCGCAGCTGACGGAAAAACTGGATGAAATGATCAACGGGGTATCATCAGGCTGGAAAACCAGCAGAATGAGTAAGGTGGATCTGACGATTTTAAGACTGGCTGTCTATGAAATAAAGTATGATGAGGATGTACCGGTAAAAGTAGCCATCAATGAAGCGGTGGAGCTGGCGAAAAAATTCGGTCAGGATGAATCGGCATCATTTATTAACGGAATTCTGGGCGCCGTTGCCAGGGAGCAGTAAGAATGGGACAGAGTATTTATTCTGTAAAGCAAGTGAATACTTATATTAAAAATATGTTCACCCAGGATTTTCTGCTTCCGAAAATATATATTAAAGGTGAAGTCAGCAACTGTAAATATCATACTT
This sequence comes from Ruminococcus sp., assembly GCA_050944415.1. Taxonomy (GTDB): domain Bacteria; phylum Bacillota; class Clostridia; order Lachnospirales; family Lachnospiraceae; genus Ruminococcus_G. The sequence continues at coordinate 43,474 of JBMNRA010000007.1, read as the reverse complement.
CCGGTCATATTTACTTTTCATTGAAGGATGAAAGCGGCGCCATCGCCTGTGTGATGTTTGCCAGCCAGAGAAAAGGTCTGGCTTTTTCCATGAAAAATGGCGATCAGGTGGTGGCCGGCGGCAGTGTCAGCGTATATGAGAGGGATGGCAGATATCAGTTATACGCAAGGGAAATTACTCTGGCCGGCGCGGGAATCCTTTATGAGCGGTTTCAGGCTCTGAAAAGAATGCTGGAGGAAATGGGAATGTTTGCACCGGAGTATAAGCAGCCCATTCCCAGTGGAATCCGTGTGCTGGGAGTGGTAACAGCTCCTACAGGTGCAGCCATCCGGGATATCTGCAATGTGGCCAGGAGAAGAAACCCAGGCATACAGATTATCCTGTATCCGGCCCAGGTACAGGGGGAAGGCGCGGCGGACAGCATTGTAAAAGGAATAGAGATGCTGGATCGTTACGGTGTGGATACGCTGATTGTAGGAAGAGGCGGAGGGTCTATAGAAGATTTGTGGGCTTTCAATGAAGAAAAGGTTGCCAGAGCTATTTTTGAGTGCTCTGTTCCGGTGATCTCTGCGGTGGGCCACGAGACGGATGTGACCATAGCTGATTTTGTGGCGGATCTGAGGGCGCCTACACCCTCTGCTGCGGCTGAACTGGCGGTGGATGATGTGAAAGGGCTGGTTCAGAGAATGGCTGATTGCAGAAGACGGATGCATTCTCTGATGCAGGGACGTCTGGCATTGACGAGACAGAGACTGTCCGGTTATCAGGTTCGCTTCGGTTACCTGAGTCCTCAGCAGCAGATCAGGGAAAAACGCCAGTATCTGGCTGATCTTCAGGACCGGCTCCGCGAGAGTATGAACCGGGAGATTCAGAACCGGCGTCACAGACTGATGCTTTATGTTGAACGTATGAAAGGCCTTTCACCCCTTGACAAATTAAATCAGGGTTATTCTTATATGGAAACAGAGGATGGAAAGGCTGTGACAAAAATCGGTCAGGTAAGAGAACAGGATCTCGTGAGGATTCATGTAAGCGACGGCAGTATTCTGGCTGAAGTAAAGGAGAAAGAAAACAGATATGAGCAAGCAGGAAGAGAGACAGGGAGAGAAACAGGAAGTAAGCCTGGAAGAAGCTTTTAAAACATTGGATTCCATTGTGGAACGCCTGGAATCCGGAGAATTGTCTCTGGAAGAATCTTTTCAAAACTATCAGAAGGGTATGAATATCCTGAAAGAGTGCAGCGGCAGAATTGATCTGGTGGAAAAAAAGGTACTGCAGATGGATGAAGAGGGAGAACTGCATGAATTTTAAAGAAGAATTACAGCGGAGAACAGAAGAGGTTCAGGATATTGTGCTTAAGTATCTTCCCGCCGAGGAAGGATTTCCTGCACAGCTTGCCCAGGCGGTGAATTATAATATGAGAGCGCCCGGAAAGAGACTGAGGCCTCTGCTTATGCTGGAAGCATATCGCATGTACGGGGGGCAGGAAACGGTTATCTGTCCTTTTATGGCAGCTATGGAGATGATACATACCCATTCTCTGATTCATGATGATCTTCCGGCGCTGGATAACGACGATTACAGGAGAGGCAGAAAAACAACGCACAAGGTATATGGAGAAGCGATGGCGGTACTCTGCGGAGATACGCTGCTTAACTATGCCTATGAAACAGCTTTTCTGGCCTTTTCGACGGACGCGGATATGCAAAGAACGGCGAAGGCGCTGAATATACTGGCGGGAAAGTCAGGGATATACGGGATGCTGGGCGGACAGAGTGTGGATGTGATGAACGACGGAAAGAAAATTTCCCGGCAGACCTTGGATTATATATATGAGAATAAAACGGCAGCTCTGATTGAAGCATCCATGATGATCGGAGCGGTTCTTGCCGGGGCGTCTGAAGAGGAAATAAAAAAGATGGAGACGGCCGGCAGATACCTGGGTCTGGCTTTTCAGATTCAGGATGATATTCTGGATGTTACGGGAACAGAAGAAGAGCTGGGGAAACCGATTCACAGCGATGAAAAAAATGAGAAAACCACTTATGTGACCCTGGAAGGCGTTGAGAAAGCCAGGCAGAAAGCAGAAGAACTGACAAGGGAGGCAGGAAGCCTTCTGCCGGAAAACGGGGACGGGTTCCTGCAGAATCTTCTGGAGTTTCTGATGACCCGTAAAAAATAGAAGGGTTAAGATATGGTACTGGAAAAAATATTAAAAGCAAACGATGTAAAACAGCTGAGTATGGACGAGCTTGACGTACTGTCGGATGAAATCCGCACATTTCTGATTGATCATTTAAGCAAAAGCGGAGGTCATCTGGCATCGAATCTGGGTGTTGTGGAGCTGACAATCGCTCTTCACGCGGTGCTTGATTTTCCGAAGGATAAGCTGATCTGGGATGTGGGGCATCAGTGTTACACCCATAAAATTCTGACCGGGAGGAAGGAAGGTTTCGACCATCTGCGGCAGGCAGGCGGGATGAGCGGCTTCCCCAAAAGGGGGGAGAGCGGCTGCGACTCTTTTGACACGGGGCACAGTTCAACTTCTATATCAGCCGGTCTGGGGTACGTTCATGCCAGGGATATTCTGGAAGAAAATTATCACGTCATGTCAGTGATCGGAGACGGTGCGCTGACCGGCGGAATGGCTTATGAGGCGTTGAATAATGCAGCAGAACTGAAAAAAAATTTTGTCATTGTATTAAATGATAATAATATGTCGATTTCCAATAATGTGGGAGGGATGTCGGCCTATCTGGGAAATCTGCGGACGGCGGCATCTTATGCGGATCTGAAACTGAGTGTTACCAATGCGCTGAAAAGAATTCCGAAAGTGGGAGACGGAATGGTGCAGGCCATCCATAAAACGAAAAGCAGCATTAAACAGTTTATCATTCCGGGCATGTTGTTTGAAAATATGGGAATTACCTATCTGGGACCGGTGGACGGCCACAATATCTCTCAGATGATAAAAATTTTTCAGGATGCTTTCCGTGTGGAAGGGCCGGTGCTTGTTCATGTTTTGACAAAGAAAGGAATGGGATATGAGCCGGCAATGCGTCATCCGGCCAGATTTCACGGTACGGCGCCCTTTGAGATTGAGACGGGAATTCCGGTGAAAAAATCCAGACCGGCATATACTGACATTTTTTCCACGGTTATGAGAAAATTTGGAGACAGAGATGAAAAAGTGGTGGCGGTGACTGCGGCCATGCCGACAGGTACGGGCCTGAACCGTTTTTCCCATATGTTTCCAGACCGTTTTTTCGATGTGGGAATTGCAGAGGAGCATGCGGTTACCTTTGCAGCCGGGCTTGCTCTGGGAGGACTGAAGCCGGTGGTGGCTATATATTCTTCTTTCCTGCAGCGGGCGGTGGATCAGGTTCTTCATGATGTATGCATGCAGAAACTCCATGTAGTCTTTGCCGTTGACCGGGCAGGCCTTGTGGGAAGCGATGGAGAAACCCATCACGGCTGTTTTGATCTGACATATCTGTCCATGATGCCGGGGATGACGGTTATGGCTCCGAAAAACAAATGGGAGCTGTCAGATATGATGAAATTTGCCGTTGCCTTTGACGGGCCTGTGGCCCTCCGCTATCCACGGGGGGAGGCTTATGAAGGTTTTGAGGAAAACAGGGAACCCATTGTCTGCGGAAAAGGAGAAGTTCTGCGGGAGGGCAGAGAGATTGCTCTTCTGGCAGTGGGAAGCATGGTGAAAACCGCAGAAGAGGTAAGAATGGAGCTGGAAGCGAGAGGTATAAAGGCCACACTGGTGAATATGCGGTTCGTAAAGCCGATGGATACACAGCTTCTGAAAAAACTGGCAAAGAAACATGATAAATTTGTAACATTGGAAGAAAATGTGGAAACAGGAGGATTCGGACAGCGTCTGTCGGCCTGGGCCGGAGAAGAACTGCCGGATGTGAAAGTGATGAGGGTGGCTATACCGGATCAGTTTGTTTCCCATGGAAGCGTAGATTATCTGTACCGGCAGCTGGAAATGGACGCGCAGTCGGTGACGGAACGGATTATGAAAAAATGGTACGGGAAGATATGATATGAAAGAACGTTTGGATGTATTGATGGTAAAGCGCGGTCTGGCGCCTTCCAGAGAAAAGGCGAAAGCGGTGATTATGTCCGGCAATGTCTTTGTGGACGGGCAGAAAGAGGATAAGGCCGGTTCCATGTTTCAGGATACAGCAAAGATTACGGTGAGAGCGCATGAGATGCCTTATGTCAGCCGTGGAGGTCTGAAACTGGAAAAGGCGGTAAAAAATTTCGGTGTTTTGCTGAAAGACAGAATCTGTATGGATGTGGGAGCCTCCACAGGCGGTTTTACGGACTGTATGCTGCAGAACGGTGCCAGGAAGGTTTATGCCGTAGATGTGGGACACGGTCAGCTGGACTGGAAACTGAGAAACAATGAGCAGGTCATCTGTATGGAACGGACCAATATCCGTTATGTTGATCCGGAGGATATCGGCGAGAAGATACAGTTTGCTTCCATTGACGTTTCCTTTATTTCTCTGCTGAAGGTTTTGCTGCCTGTAAAAAATCTTCTGGAGGAAGGCAGCGAGATTGTATGTCTGATTAAACCCCAGTTTGAGGCAGGCAGGGAAAAAGTGGGAAAGAAAGGTGTGGTGCGGGATCCAAAGGTTCATGTTGAGGTGATTGAAAGGGTAATCGGATATGCGGTGAGCATTGGCTTTTCCATCCTTCATCTGGACTTTTCCCCGATCAAAGGCCCGGAAGGCAATATAGAGTACCTGCTGCATCTGAAAGATATGCCGGAAGGGGAAACGGCGGAATATATGCCGGATATTTCGGGTGTGGTGAACCGTGCGCATCAGCAATTGGATAAAGGGGCCTGAAATGAAATATTTTTATATTATCACCAACAGTATAAAGGATAAAGATCTGCTTGTGACGAGAAAGATAGCCAATTATCTGAAAGAGCACGGCAGACACTGTGCCGTTCAGCAGGAAAATCATACGAAAAACGGAAAGGAATTTCATTATACGGATGCCGGTCAGATTCCGGACGATGTGGAATGTGCCATTGTGCTGGGAGGAGACGGTACGCTGCTGCAGGCCGCCAGAGATGTGGTGGATCGGGAACTGCCTCTGTTTGGAATTAATCTGGGCACTTTGGGATACCTGGCGGAAATTGATCAGCATTCTATTTATCCGGCGCTGGATCATCTGATGAATGACGAGTTTGAAGTGGAACGGCGTATGATGCTCTGGGGCAGCGTATATCATAATGGAGAGCTTCTGGAAGAAGACATTGCGTTAAACGACATTGTCATCAGCAGAGAGGGATCTCTGTGTGTAGTAAAATTCCATAATTACGTTAATGATGAATTTCTGAATTCCTATAATGCGGATGGCATTATCATTTCAACACCTACCGGTTCCACCGGATACAGTCTTTCGGCGGGAGGCCCTATTGTTTCTCCCAACGCCTCCATGATTCTGATGACGCCTCTTGCTCCTCACACGCTCAATACCAGGAGTATCATATTTCCTGACCAGGATAAAATAACGGTGGAAATCGGTCCGGGGAGAGATGCGGACATAGAAAGAGGAATAGCCGCTTTCGACGGAGACACCATTGTACCGATGGTGACGGGTGACAGAATCGTTATAAGAAAGGCTCAGAAGGATACGAGAATCATTAAGATAAATAATGTCAGTTTTCTGGAAACACTGAGGAAAAAAATGAGTACGAACTGACCGGGAGGATTGGAAGATGAAACTTGCCAGACATAGTCAGATTATAAAGCTGATCAACGAATATGACATCGAAACCCAGGAAGAGCTGGCACAGAAGCTGAACGAGAGCGGTTTTCGGGTAACGCAGGCCACGGTATCCAGAGATATCCGGGAACTGAAACTGATGAAAATCGCTACGGGAGAAGGTCATTCCAAGTATGCGGTTCTTCAGAATCAGGACCAGGAGCTGGGATCCAAATATATTCATGTGCTGAAAACGGCCTTTGTATCCATGGATACAGCCCAGAATTTTCTTGTGATCAAGACGGTTTCCGGTATGGCGATGGCAGCTGCAGCTGCGCTGGATGATATGAACTGGAATGAGATTGTAGGTTGCATTGCCGGTGACAATACGATTATGTGTGCAGCCAGAAGTGCTGATGAAGCCATTCTTGCCATGGCAAAACTGAAGAAAATGCTGGAAGAGAACGCTTAAACTGAGGATAATAAAATGTTGACGAACTTACATGTGAAGAATATTGCATTGATTGATGAAATAGATGTGGAATTTGGCCGGGGACTGAATATTCTGACGGGAGAGACAGGGGCAGGTAAATCGCTGCTTCTGGGATCCATTAATCTTGCGCTGGGGAAAAAAATGGCCAGTGACAGTATTGGAAAATTTGGAAAATATGCTCTGGTAGAGTTGATCTTTACGGTGGAGAATCCCAGAATTGAGAAAATGTTTGAAGGGATGGGAATATTTCCGGAGGAGGGTCAGATTGTACTCAGCAGGAAAATTATGGAAGGACGGAGTATCAACAGAATCAACGGGGAAACCTGCACGGTGGCCCAGATGAAAGCAGCGGCTTCTCTGCTGTTGGATATTCATGGGCAGCATGAGCATCAGTCTTTGCTTTATCAGGAGCGGCAGCTGGATATTCTGGATGAGTTTGCGGGCGACAGGGTATATCGGCAAAAGCAGGAGACCGAAAGGGAATATGAAACATACAGAAAAATTGAAAAAGAATTAAAAGAGTGTCAGCTGGATGAAGAACAGCGGCAGCGGGAAATGGATTTTCTTAGATTTGAGATAGAAGAGATTAATCAGGCCGCTCTGCAGTCCGGAGAGGACGATGAGCTGGAACGGCAGTTCAAAAAGATGAATAATTCCCGCAGAATTGTGGAAGTACTGGGAAATGTACATGGAAGCCTTGGCTACGACAGCGCCGGTTCTGCCGGAGAACAGATCGGACAGGCGGTGAAAGAACTCGGGTCGTTGGAGGGACTGGACGAAGATCTGGATCAGATTTACCATGCTCTTCTGGATATGGAAAATATGCTTAACGACTGCAACAGAGATATCAGCGTGTACATGGATGGGATGACTTTTTCAGAAGAAACTTTCCGGGAAGTACAGAGCCGGTTGGATGAGATCAACCGGTTAAAAGGAAAGTATGGGAACAGTCTGGAAAAAATACTGGCTTATAGAGATGAACAGCAGAAAAAACTGGAAAATCTGGTTCACATGGAGGAACGCAAAGAAGCGTTGAATGAAGAACTTCAAAAAGCGGAAAAAAATCTGGCACAGGCCTGCGAAAAGCTTAGCAGTCTTCGAAAAGAGGCGGCGCGGGAACTGGAGCAGGCGATTGTGATCTCATTGAAAGAACTGAATTTTCTTCAGGTAGAGTTCCGGATTGATTTTCAAAGACTGAATCATTATACAAAAAACGGATATGATAGTATCAGATTTATGATTTCCACTAATCCGGGAGAACCGATCCGGCCGCTGGATAAAGTGGTGTCGGGAGGAGAGCTTTCCAGAATCATGCTGGCGGTAAAAACGCTCATGGCCGACAAGGATGACAAAGAAGTTCTTATTTTCGATGAGATCGATACTGGAATCAGTGGGAGAACGGCACAGAAGGTATCTGAAAAAATGGCTGTAATTGCCAGAAAAAGGCAGGTAATCTGCATTACCCATCTGCCCCAGATTGCCGCAATGGCAGATGTTCATTTTCTGATCGAAAAACAGGTAAAGGATACATTTACCACAACGGAGATTAAAAAGCTGAAGGAGCAGGAGTCTGTGAAAGAGATTGCCCGGATTCTGGGCGGTACGGAAGTGACGGAGCGGATCATGGAAAGTGCTGCTGAAATGAAAGAAATGGCACAGGTAGTTAAAAATACAAGATTGAAATAATAAAATCATCGCATACTAAAAAAGGATATACAACAACGTATATCCTTTTTTGCAGCTTCAGGAAAAGGATGTGATGATGTGTGAGTAATGTCAGAAAATACCGCCGGTTTCTATGGATACTTCTGGGATGTTCGCTTTTGCTGTGTGCAGGATGTCTGTATTTTGCGGCTCAGAGTTCCATACCGGATGAAATTTCTGTATATGAAGGTCAGGAAGCTCAGCTGGATGATGTACTGCCGTCACCGGTTTTTACTTATGATGAAGATATAGCGGTGTTGGGCAGTAACCAGTATCAACTGAAATGCAGGCTTTTTGGCATGGTTCCTCTGAAGACCGTAAAAGTGCAGAGTATTCCCAGGCAGAGCGTTTATGTCAGCGGAGAAACCATAGGTATTTATATGGAGACGGAGGGCGTGATGATAATCGATGCAGGGGAAATTGATGCCGCCGATGAAGTAACAGTCAGGCCAGCGGAGAATATTGTAAAGTCCGGAGATTATATACTGGAGGTGAACGGAAAAAAAATAGAGAATAAAAAAGAACTGATGGATCTGGTGGCGGACAGCAGCGGAGAAGAAATGCAGCTGCTTCTGAAAAGAGGTCTGGAGAGGATAACGGTGGCACTGGATCCGGTCTTGACAAAGGATGGTTCCTACAAGCTGGGTATCTGGGTGAGAGACAATATACAGGGGATCGGAACACTGACTTTCATTAAGAACGATGGTACCTTCGGGGCGCTGGGACATGGAATCAGTGATATTGATACGGGAGAATTGCTGCAGTTATCAGAAGGTCAGCTTTACAGTGCGAAGATTCTTTCCGTCTCCAAGGGAGCCAGGGGCAATCCGGGTGAACTTAAAGGTGTGATTACTTATCAGGATGAAGAGAAGTTGGGAAGCATTACGGTAAATCAGTACAATGGGATTGGCGGACAGCTGAACAGCAAAGGGAAACAGACGCTGACCCATCAGCAGATGGAAATTGGCCTGAAACAGGAAGTAACCACCGGACCTGCAACGATCCTGTGCAATGTAGACGGTGAGGTAAAAGAATATCAGACCGAAATTACGGAAATCAGCTATGAAGAGGAGGAGAGCAATAAAAATTTTGTCATTCATGTGACGGATGAGCGTCTTTTGGGAAGCACGGGTGGAATCGTCCAGGGTATGTCGGGTTCTCCTGTGATACAGAATCATAAACTGGTGGGAGCGGTAACTCATGTTTTTGTGCAGGATGCAACCAGAGGATATGGTATTTTTGCAGAGAATATGCTTCAGTGACAGATAAAATAAAAAGCGTATTTACGGGATTTTTGCTGGATTTCTGCCGTAAATACGCTTTCATATTTTTTAAACTTATATTATAATAAAAAAGGCAATAGAAAAAACTGGAGGAAAATATGGAATTTAGTGGACTGATACGGGAGGTGGGAGCCCGGCCAGACTGGATGGTGATTGTCTGTATTGCGGCAGCAGCGCTGAACTGTATTTTTGGATACAAACTGGTGAGATTCTGGATTTCTCTTACAGGATTTTTAATCGGCGGCGTCATTGGATATATGGCATTAAATCAATATGTCAATAATATCGGATATGCAATACTTGCCGGCTTTCTACTGGGCCTTCTTGTCAGCTTTCTGGCGTGGCGCTTTTACCTGGCAGGTGTTTTTTTCATGGTATTTATTATGGTTCTGTCACTGTTTCTCCGTATTTTTCCGGAAGAAACGGTATATCAGATTCTGCTTATGGTTGTCAGTCTGGCCGCGGCGCTGGCTGCAGGCATACTGGCAGTGAAACTGGTTCGGCCTACAGTAATTATCACTTCTGCAGTCAGCGGGGGAATTTCTGCCGCAGCAGATCTTTTTCTGCTTCTGAACAGACAGGACCCTGTCCGAATTCTGGCTGCAGGCATTCTGTTCGCTGCTGTCGGAGCAGGGATACAGTTTTTGACGACAGGTGAAAAAAAGACGGGCTGAAAAACTACAGGAGGTACTGAATATGGATGCTTTAAAAATTTTGGTAGTGGATGATGAGGCCAGAATGCGTAAGCTGGTGAAAGACTTTCTTGTGAAAAAGGATTTCACCGTAGTGGAAGCTGAGGATGGGGAGCAGGCATTGGATATTTTTTATGAACAGAAAGATATCGCAATGGTGATTTTGGATGTCATGATGCCGAAGATGGATGGTTGGTCAGTCTGCAGGGAAATTCGGAAGTATTCTAAAGTGCCGATTATTATGCTGACGGCAAAAGGAGAGGAGCAGGATGAACTGCTGGGATTCGATCTGGGAGTGGATGAATATATTTCCAAACCTTTCAGTCCCAAAATTCTTGTAGCCAGAGTGGAAGCTATTCTGCGAAGAACCGGAAAAGCGGATGCCAATTCCGTTCTTTCTGCCGGAGGAATTGTCATTGATAAAGCGGCTCATATGGTGACTATTGACGGCAGACCGGTGGAACTCAGTTTTAAGGAATTTGAGCTGCTTTCTTATTTTCTGGAAAATGAGGGAATTGCCCTTTCCAGGGAGAAGATACTGAATAATGTCTGGAATTATGATTATTTCGGTGATGCCAGGACTATCGATACCCATGTGAAAAAGCTGCGATCCAAAATGGGAAAGAAAGGTGAAATGATAAAAACCATCTGGGGCATGGGGTATAAATTTGAGGTGAATGCTTGATATGGCGGTAAAACATTCAATCCGCAGACAGGTAGGCGTCATATTTATCGGTCTGATGTTTCTTGCATTGCTGGCGGTGGCGCTGTGCAACCATCTGTTTCTGGAAAAATTTTATGTTTCTCTGAAAGCAAACATACTGGAAGAGGGTATGAATTTTCTGAATGAAAATGATATTTCCGAAGGAAACGCGGATTTTTCTCAGTTTTGTGTAAATAACAATTTAAGCTACGTAGTGGTCAGCATCAATTATAGTCATGTCTATACGAATATGGTGGAAGAAAGCGGGAATCTGCTGGCAGCCAGGCTGTTTGGCTACATGGCCGGAATTGATGCCAGTGATCCTGTGGTGCTGCGGCAGACAGAGCAGTATACTGTTCAGGAGAACACAGACATCCGAAAAGAAGTGACTTATGTGGAGATCTGGGGTGAGCTGGATGACGGACAGAGTTTTATTATCAGGACTCCTCTGGAGAGCATTCAGGAAAGCGTATCCATTTCCAACCGTTTCTATCTTTATATTGGACTCGGAGTGGGGGTTCTGGCTGCCGTAATCATCTGGATGGTGACCAGAAGACTGACAAAACCGATTATTGAACTGACAGAAATGTCTCAGAAGATGGCGGCTCTGGATTTTGATGTCCGCTATGAGAGCGGCGGTGATGATGAAATCGGTGTGCTGGGTTACAATTTCAACATAATGTCGGAAAAACTGGAGAAGGCCATTTCGGAACTGAAAAGCGCCAATAATGAGCTGCAGAAAGATATTGAGCAAAAAACGCAGATCGATGAAATGCGCAAAGAATTTCTGTCCAATGTTTCACACGAATTAAAGACGCCGATCGCGCTGATTCAGGGTTATGCGGAAGGTCTGCAGGACAACATCAACGAAGATGAAGAAAGCCGGCAGTTTTACTGCGAGGTTATTATTGACGAAGCGGCTAAAATGAATAAAATGGTGAAAAAGCTGCTGACGTTGAATCAGCTGGAATTCGGAAACGATCAGATTGTAATGGAAAGATTTGACATTACCGCACTGATTCAGGGAGTGATCCACTCTTCTTCTATCCTGGCGGAGCAAAAGCAGGTACAGGTGATTTTTAACCAGGAAAACCCTGTTTATGTCTGGGGCGATGAATTTAAAGTGGAAGAAGTGGTAACCAATTACTTTTCCAACGCTTTGAATCATGTAAAATACGAAAATAAGATAGAAATACGCTGTGTCTGTGAGAATGGGAAAGTCAGAGTCACTGTCTTTAATACGGGAGATCCCATTCCGGAAGAGGATATTGATAAAATCTGGATTAAATTTTACAAGGTGGATAAAGCCAGAACCAGAGCCTACGGAGGAAGCGGTATCGGATTGTCCATTGTCAAAGCTATTATGGAATCCATGCATCAGGAATGCGGCGTGAAAAATTACAAAAATGGCGTGGAGTTCTGGTTTGAACTGGAGTCAAAAGCATAGGAGGCTATGAAAAGAATGATTGCAATTATTGACTACGATGCGGGCAACATTAAAAGTGTGGAGAAAGCCCTGCAGCTTCTGGGAGAAGAGGTTATCCTGACCAGGGACAGAAAAGAGATAGAAGAGGCGGCCGGAGTGATTCTGCCGGGAGTGGGCGCTTTCGGACAGGCAATGGAAAATCTCCATCGATATGGCCTTTCGGAAGTGATCCATGAAACTGTGGAAAGGAAGACGCCATTTCTGGGAATCTGCCTGGGATTGCAGCTGCTTTTCGATCGCAGTGAGGAAAGCCCGGGAGTGGAGGGGCTTGGCGTTTTAAAAGGAGAGATTAAAAAAATACCAAAACAACCGGGACTTAAAATACCTCATATGGGCTGGAATTCTCTGAGTCTCCATCAGAATGGAAGGCTGTTTCAGGGAATCGGCGGAACTCCTTACGTGTATTTCGTTCATTCATATTATCTGGACGCGGCGGATAAAGGGATTGTAAAAGCTACAACCCATTACAGTGTTTCCATTGATGCTTCTGTGGAACAGGGAAATGTTTTCGCCTGTCAGTTCCATCCGGAAAAAAGTTCGGATACGGGCCTGAGAATGCTGAAAAATTTTGCAGATATTGTAAGGGGGGAATTATAGAATGTTTACGAAACGGATTATCCCATGTCTTGATGTCAATGATGGAAGAGTGGTAAAAGGCGTTAATTTCGTAAATTTAAAAGATGCAGGTGATCCAGTTGAAATAGCGAAGGCCTATGATAAGGCGGGAGCGGACGAAGTTGTTTTCCTGGATATCACGGCTTCATCGGATAACCGCAGAACAGTGGTGGACATGGTAAGAGACGTGGCGGCGAATGTTTTCATCCCTTTTACGGTAGGAGGAGGCATTCGTACTGTGGAAGATTTTAAGATGCTTCTTCGGGAGGGGGCGGATAAGATCTCCGTCAATTCTTCAGCGATCAACCGGCCGGAGCTGATTTCCGAGGCTGCGGAAAAATTCGGAAGTCAGTGTGTTGTGGTGGCGATTGATGCGAAACGGCGCAGTGACGGCAGCGGCTGGAATATATATAAGAACGGCGGACGGATTGATGTGGGAATTGATGCGGTTGAGTGGGCCGGAAAGGTGGAAAAACTGGGAGCCGGAGAAATTCTTCTGACCAGTATGGATTGTGACGGGACGAAAGCGGGATACGATCTGGCTCTCACAAGGGCCATAGCCGACAGCGTATCCATTCCGGTGATTGCTTCAGGGGGAGCCGGCAGCCTGGAACATTTTTATGATGCGCTGACCGAGGGAAAAGCGGATGCAGCATTGGCCGCTTCTCTGTTCCATTATAAAGAACTGGAGATAAATGAAGTGAAAAAATACCTGGCGGACCGGGGAGTATCGGTACGTCTGTAAGAGAAAGGAATTGGAAATATGCCGCCGATCAGTGGAGAGTGGGCCAAGGCGCTTGCCCCGGAATTTAAAAAGCCCTATTACAAGAAATTATTTCAGACAGTTGCTCAGGAGTATCAGACCCATAAGATTTTTCCTCCTGGTGACGATATCTTTAATGCGTTTCACCTCACCCCTTTATCTCAGGTGAAGGTGGTAATTCTGGGTCAGGATCCCTATCACGGAGAAGGGCAGGCCCATGGCCTGTGTTTTTCTGTCAGGCCAGATGTGGAAATTCCTCCATCGCTGGTAAATATCTATAAAGAGCTGGAAGATGATCTGGGATGTTATATTCCCAATAACGGGTATCTGGAAAAATGGGCACGCCAGGGGGTGCTCCTGCTGAATACTGTGCTGACCGTGCGGGCGCATCAGGCTAATTCTCACAGGGGAATCGGCTGGGAAGAATTTACAGATGCCGCTATCCGTGTGCTGGCAGCTCAGGACAGACCCATGGTGTTCATTTTATGGGGGAAGCCTGCTCAGGCCAAGAAAAGTATGATTACAAATCCGGATCATCTGGTTCTTCAGTCTGCTCATCCCAGTCCGTTGTCCGCTTACAGGGGATTTTTCGGGAGCCGGGTATTCAGCAAAACCAATCAGTATCTGGAAAGCCACGGACTTGAGCCCATTGACTGGCAGATAGAAAATCGGTGACGGCGGAGGTAGACATGAGCAATAAGAATTCATCATTTGTGAAACAGGCCACATTTCTGATGGTGGCTGGATTGATTGTAAGAATCATCGGTTTGTTATACCGGACACCGATGAAGGCGGCTATCGGCGGTCTGGGGTACGGCTATTACGGGTATGCCTATAATGTATACAATATCCTGCTTCTGATTTCCGGATACAGCATACCGGTTGCTGTGTCCAAACTGATGTCAGAGAGAATTGCGAAGAAACAGTATCACAATGCCCAGAGAATTTTCTGGGGAGCAATTATCTATATATTGATTATCGGAACTCTTGCAGCTCTGGTGGCCTTTATTTTTGCCAAGCAGCTGCTTCCGGCAGGAGCGGAAGGGGCGGTGCCGGCTCTTCGCATACTGGCGCCTGTTATATTGCTGGCAGGATTGCTGGGGGTACTGCGGGGCTATTTTCAGGCCAATAACAATATGATGCCTACTTCAGTATCCCAGATTCTGGAGCAGATTTTTAATGCAGTGGTCAGTGTGGCGGCAGCCTGGCTTTTGATTCGCAGTTTCGGTACTACGGAAGAGGACAGAGCAAGTTACGGAGCGGCGGGAGGTACTTTAGGTACGGCAGCAGGAGTTCTGGTGGGGATTCTGTTTATGCTGGCAGTCTTTGCACTGAACAGAAAGATTATTAAAAAGAGAATCCGCCGGGATGTTACCAACCACGTGGAAAGTGCATCGGAGATTGCAAAAGTAATTCTACTTATGATGACGCCTGTTATTTTCAGCACTTTTATTTATAACGCAAGCGCTTATATTGACCAGTCCATATTTTCTCCGCTGATGCTGGCAAAGGGAGCAAATGCTGATGATATCACTACCATATACGGCGTTTTCAGCGGACAGTATATGGTTCTGATTAATATTCCGGTGGCATTGGCCAATGCCACATCTACGGCCATGATGCCGCAGATAACCGGAAACTATGCCACCGGAGATTATGAGGAAGCAAGAAACAAGATACACGAGGCTGTCAGAATGACCATGTTTATTGCCATTCCTGCAGCAGTGGGGTTGGGAGTTCTGGCATTTCCCATTATGCGGGTTCTGTTTGTGGATTCTCCCGATGCGGCAGGATATATGCTGATTGCAGGGGCTGTTTCCGTATTGTTTTATTCACTGTCTACGATTACCAACGGAGTTCTCCAGGGGATCGGAAAACAGCATCTGCCCCTCAGAAATGCCTCTATATCCCTGGTGGTAAACGTGGCGGTACTGGCGGCGCTGACATGGTTTACGGATTTGGGAATTTACAGCGTGCTGATATCCACCATCGCATATTCGCTGTGCATGTGCATCCTCAATAATCTGTCTGTTAAAAAGCATCTGAAATTCAAAAATGAATTTGTCATTACTTACGGGAAGCCGCTGGCGGCTGCCGGCGGTATGGGTATTGCCGCATGGATCATCTACTATGGTCTGAGCATTTTTGTGCCGTCAGAACTGATCTGCCTGGTTCCGGCAGTACTCATTGCTGTCATCGTTTATCTGGTTCTTTTTGTGTTTATCACAAAGATGAAGGCGGAGCAGCTGAGAGAATATCCCATGGGAGGAATTATAGTAAGAATATTGAGAATACTGCGGGTATTAAGAGAATAAGGAAAACTCTCAGAAGATTATATTTGATATGATATAATCTCCTGAGAGTTTTTTTACTTATCCAAATTTTTCATGGCTGTTGACAGCATCAGTTTGATACGGTTCAGCTGATTTACTTCACTGGCACCGGGATCGTAGTCGATAGCTACGATATTGGCGTCGGGATATTCCCGGCGGATTTCCTTGATTACACCTTTGCCTACGATATGGTTCGGCAGACAGCCAAAAGGCTGGGTGCAGACAATGTTTTTGGCATTGTTATGAATCAGTTCCATCATCTCACCGGTCAGGAACCAGCCTTCACCGGTCTGATTACCCATGGATACGATGGGAGCTGCCATACGGGCCAGATCCTCAATCCGGGCGGGCGGATCGAAATGAACACTTTTCTCAAATTCTTTAGTGGCGGCGCTTCTCAGCCATTCAATGGCTTTGATAGCCACATTGGCCCATTTCGCCGTGGATTTCTTCGTTCCCAGATATTTGGCTTTGAAGTTCTGATTGTAGAAGCAATAACACATAAAGTCGATCAGATCGGGAACTACAGGCTCCGCCCCTTCTTTTTCCAGCAGCTCTGCCAGATGATTGTTGGCAGCCGGGAGGAATTTTACCAGAATTTCTCCCACAATTCCTACCCGGGGCTTCTTTTCATCCGTAATTGGCAGATGGTCGAAATCCCGGATAATGGTGCGGCAGATCTGATTGAAGCGAGTATGGCTCAGATGTTTTCCGGATATGTAATCGATACAGATCTTTTCCCACTTTTTATGTAACCGGTTGGCGCTGCCTTTTTTCTTTTCGTAAGGACGCATCCGGTAGATGCATTTCATCAGAATGTCTCCGAATACAGCGGCGTAAGCCAGACGTCTGGCCAGATCCGGTGTAATCTTGAACCCGGGGTTGCTTTCCAGTCCGCTTAAGTTAATGGAAATCACAGGAATGTGTTCCATGCCTGCTTTTTCCAGGGCACGCCGTATAAAGGCGATATAGTTGGAAGCACGGCATCCGCCTCCGGTCTGAGACATAATAATGGCCACGTGATCCAGATCATATTTTCCGGACAGCAGAGCCTGCATGATCTGTCCTACTACCATAAGCGACGGATAACAGGCGTCATTGTTAACGTATTTAAGTCCCACATCCACGGCTTCTTTGTTGTCATTGGGCAGCACTTCCAGGTGGTAGCCGGCGGCATTGAAAGCCGGTTCCAGAATATTGAAGTGAATCGGTGACATCTGAGGACAGAGTATGGTATGAGTCTTCCTCATTTCTTTGGTAAAGGGTACCTTTTTAATGGATGAAGGCTGTATGGTGCGATCCATGCACATATTCTTTCTGGTACGGATGGCAGCCAGCAGTGAACGGACGCGGATGCGGGCAGCTCCCAGATTATTGACTTCATCGATCTTCAGGCAGGTATAAATTTTTCCGCTGCGGGAAAGAATTTCACTGACTTCATCGGTAGTCACGGCATCCAGACCGCAGCCGAAGGAATTCAGCTGAATCAGATCCAGGTTGTCATGTTCTTTTACAAAATTGGCCGCGGCATACAGTCTCGTATGGTACATCCACTGATCATTGACACGGATAGGGCGCTCCAGAGGAGCCAGATGGGAGACTGAGTCTTCCGTCAGTACGGCCACCCCGTAGGAATTGATAAGATCGGGGATACCGTGATGAATTTCCGGATCAATATGGTAGGGACGGCCAGCCAGTACAATACCGTGGCGTCCGGTTTTTTTCAGGTAATCCAGAGTTTCTTCGCCTTTGCGCATAATGTCCCGGCGCTGTTTCTCCTGCTCCTGCCATGCCAGATGCGCCGCTCTTTTTACTTCCTCATCCGGGATGTCCGGAAATTCCATAACCAGTCGGTCTGTCAGAATCTCTTCACTGGTAAATGCCACGAAAGGATTCCGGAAAAGAATGGAATCGTCATTCAGTTCGTCCACATTGTTCTTGATGTTTTCCGCGTAGGAAGTGACAATGGGGCAGTTATAATGATTTACCGAATCTTCGAATTCCACCCTCTCATAAGGCACACAGGGGTAAAAGATAAACTTGACGCCCTGGCGGATCAGCCATGTAACGTGACCGTGAGCCAGCTTAGCCGGGTAACATTCCGATTCGCTGGGAATGGATTCTATGCCCAGCTCATAAATCTTTCTCGTGGAAGTGGGAGAAAGCACCACCTGGTATTTTAATTCGGTGAAGAATGTAAACCAGAAAGGATAGTTTTCAAACATATTAAGAACCCGGGGAATTCCCACCTGTCCCCGGACGGCCTTGTCGGCGGGGAGAGGTTCATAGCCGAATATTCTTTCATATTTATATTCGAAAAGATTGGGCACATGATCCTTGTTTTTCTCTTTTCCAATACCGCGTTCACAACGGTTTCCACTGATGAACTGGCGGCCGCCGCTGAAACGGTTGATCGTCAGACGGCAGTTATTGGTACAGCCCTTACAGTTTGCCATGGATGTGGTGTACTGCAAGGTATTGATTTTGTCAATGGGCAGCATTGTGGTAGTTTTGCCCTCTTCGTATCTTTCGCGGGCAATCAGCGCAGCGCCGAAAGCCCCCATGATCCCGGCAATGTCAGGACGAACGGCCTCACAGTTTGCAATTTTTTCAAAACTGCGCAGAACAGCGTCGTTGTAGAAAGTGCCGCCCTGCACTACAATATGCTTTCCTAGCTCTGATGCATCGGAAACCTTGATAACTTTGTACAAAGCGTTTTTGATGACAGAATAGGCAAGGCCGGCAGAGATATCAGAGACTTCAGCTCCTTCTTTCTGGGCCTGCTTAACTTTGGAATTCATGAAAACAGTGCATCGTGTGCCAAGATCAATGGGATTTTTGGCGAACAGAGCAGCCTTTGCAAAGTCTTCCACGGTATAATTCAGAGATTTGGCAAAAGTCTCTATGAAGGAACCGCATCCCGAAGAACAGGCCTCATTGAGCTGTACACTGTCCACCACGTTGTTTTTGATCTTAATGCATTTCATATCCTGACCGCCGATATCCAGGATACAGTCGACTTTCGGGTTGAAGAAAGCAGCGGCATAATAATGGGATACGGTTTCCACTTCACCTTCATCCAGCATAAGGGCCGCTTTGATCAGCGCTTCGCCGTAACCGGTGGAACAGGACCAGGCGATACGGGCTTTGGAAGGAAGATGACGGTAAATCTCCTGCACGGCATGAATTGTAGTTGCCAGAGGGCTTCCGTTGTTGTTGTCGTAAAAGGAATACAGAAGGGAACCGTCTTCCGCTACAAGAGCTGCTTTTGTAGTGGTGGAGCCGGCGTCAATTCCCAGATAGCAGTTGCCTTCATATGTATCCAGGTCAGAAGTTTTTACATTGTATTGACTCTGCCGCCGGTTAAATTCTTCATATTCTTCCTGAGAAGCGAACAGAGGCTCCATCCGGTCAACTTCAAATTCCAGCTTTACTGTGGATTCCAGTCTGTGCTGGAGGTCGCTCATAAGAGCGGATACATCTTCTTTTGCATTCAAGGCTGACCCGATGGCAGCAAAAAGATGGGAATTTTCCGGTACTATCGTATGTTCTTCATCCAACCGCAGGGTACGGATAAAAGCCTGCTTCAGTTCTGACAAAAAGTGAAGGGGGCCTCCCAGAAAAGCTATGTGGCCGCGGATTGGTTTCCCGCATGCCAGTCCGCTGATGGTCTGGTTGACGACAGCCTGAAAAATAGAAGCCGACAAATCTTCTTTGGTAGCTCCGTCGTTGATCAGGGGCTGGATGTCAGATTTTGCGAAAACGCCGCATCTGGCGGCAATAGGATATAAGGCTTTATAGTTTTTTGCGTATTCATTTAAGCCTACGGCATCCGTCTGAAGCAAAGATGCCATCTGATCAATAAAAGAGCCGGTTCCGCCGGCGCAGATGCCGTTCATCCGCTGTTCGATATTGCCGCCTTCAAAATAAATGATCTTGGCATCTTCTCCACCCAGTTCGATGGCCACGTCAGTTTTCGGGGCCAGTTCCTGAAGAGAAGTGGATACCGCAATTACCTCCTGGACAAAAGGTACGTGCAGGTGGTTTGCCAGAGCCAGCCCACCGGAACCTGTTATCACAGGATGTACAGTCAGATCACCGCAGGAGGCGCAGGCTTTTTTTAGCAAAGCTGCCAGAGTTTCCTGAATATTTGCAAAATGGCGTTCATAATCAGAAAACAACAGCTGATGTTCCTGGTCCAGAACAGCAATTTTAACTGTGGTAGAACCGATATCGATACCTAATGTATAGTGCATATAGTTTTCTCCTCATTGGTGATAAAAATCGTAGATTAACATAATTAAGTCGAAGATATTATACGCTGAACCAGATGAAAATGCAATGAAAAAAGGGAAGAACATTTTGGAAAAGTATGTTATACTGAATCACGGATGTCTGAAAGTAAAAAATCGAAAAGAAAAGGAACGGTAGGTATGTATCAAATCTTAAAAAGGGACGGACTTGCGAAACGTGCCCGTTTTGAAACAGTTCACGGGACAGTGGAAACGCCGGTTTTTATGAATGTGGGTACGGCAGCCGCTATCAAGGGAGCCGTGGCAACTACGGATCTGAAGGAAATCGGAACACAGGTTGAGCTTTCCAACACGTATCATCTTCATGTGAGACCCGGGGATGAAGTAGTGAAAAAACTGGGCGGACTCGGCAGATTTATGAACTGGGACCGTCCGATTCTGACGGATTCCGGCGGGTTTCAGGTATTTTCGCTGGGGGCTTTAAGAAAAATCAAAGAGGAGGGTGTATATTTCCGTTCCCATGTGGACGGGCGGAAAATATTTATGGGACCGGAGGAGAGTATGCGGATTCAATCCAATCTGGCTTCTACCATTGCTATGGCCTTCGATGAATGCCCTTCAAGTGTGGCATCCAGGGAATACGTGCAGAATTCTGTGGACCGTACCACACGATGGCTGGTGCGCTGCAAAAAAGAAATGGAAAGACTGAACAGTCTGCCGGATACCATTAATTCTCATCAGCTGCTGTTTGGAATTAATCAAGGAGCCGTATATGAGGATATCAGGATCGAACATGCCAAAGCCATATCGGAGCTGGATCTGCCCGGATATGCCGTGGGAGGACTGGCAGTGGGAGAAAGCCATGAGGAAATGTACCGGATACTGGATGCGGTGGTTCCGCATCTTCCGGCTGAGAAGCCTACTTATTTGATGGGAGTGGGAACGCCGGCCAATATTCTGGAGGCGGTAGAGAGGGGCGTGGACTTTTTCGACTGTGTTTATCCCAGCAGAAACGGCCGCCACGGCCACGTTTATACTGACAGCGGAAAACTCAATCTCCTGAATGCCAGATTTGAGCTGGATCAGAAACCAATTCAGGAAGGATGCGGCTGTCCCGCCTGCAGAAATTACAGCAGAGCCTATATTCGCCATCTTTTGAAAGCCAGAGAAATGCTGGGCATGCGTCTGTGTGTTCTTCATAATCTGTATTTTTATAACAGTATGATGAAAGAAATAAGGGATGCCATTGAAGAAGGAAGGTACGCCGCATATAAAAAGAAAAAGCTGGAAGGCTTTATGGAGAATGATAAGAAGTAACTGTTCACTCCTGTATCTCTTCTTCGCAGTTGTGCAGCCGGACAGTTACAATAAAAATGATAAAAAACAAGAAAATGCTTGATGAAATGACGGATTTTGTGTATTATGGATTGTATTAGGGTATGACAGGAGGGAATTATTATGATAGTAGCTTCAGCATCGTCTTCAACTTCCGGACTGCTTGGCACCGGCTCTATGATTTTATGGATAGTAGTCTTATTCGCACTGATGTATTTTCTGATGATCCGTCCTCAGAAAAAAGAACAGAAGCGGTTGAGCGCTATGCTTTCTGATCTGGCAGTGGGAGATGCGATTGTGACAACCAGCGGATTTTACGGTATTGTGATTGATCTGACAGAAGAAGATGTTATTGTAGAATTTGGTAACAATAAAAACTGCCGTATTCCCATGCGAAAATCAGCAATTGCAGAAGTGGAAAAACCAGAAGATGTAAAGAGTGAGTAATGAAAAGGGACTGAATGCGGAAGCGTTCAGTCCCAGCTTTTTGTTGAAATATCAAAAAAAATAGATTATTATATTGATATTAAGGCTGTTTCGGGAGGAAAGAGAAATGAAATACAAGATTGCATTGATACCTGGAGACGGAATCGGACCTGAAATTGTCAGGGAAGCCAAAAAAGTTCTGGATCGGGTTTGTGAAAAATATCATCATGAATTTGCATATACAACGCTGCTTCTGGGAGGCGCTTCCATCGATGTACACGGCGTGCCTCTGACAGAAGAAACTGTCTTAAAGGCCAGGGAATCGGATGCTGTGCTGATGGGATCCATTGGCGGAGATGCCGCCACGTCACCCTGGTACCGTCTGGAGCCGTCCAAACGTCCGGAAGCGGGGCTTCTGGGTATCCGCAAAGCGCTGAATCTGTTTGCCAATCTGAGACCGGCATATCTTTATGAAGAGCTGAAAGCTGCCTGCCCGTTAAGAGATGAGATTATCGGTGACGGATTTGATATGATGATCATGCGTGAACTGACAGGAGGTCTGTATTTCGGTGAGAGAAAAACGGTGGAAGAAAACGGCGTCAGAAAAGCAATAGACACACTGACTTACGATGAGAATGAAATCCGCAGAATTGCGAAACGGGCCTTTGACATTGCTATGAAGCGAAGAAAAAAGGTGACCAGTGTAGATAAAGCCAATGTGCTGGATTCTTCGCGCCTCTGGAGAAGTGTGGTGGAAGAAGTGGCAAAGGATTATCCGGAAGTTGAGCTTTCCCATATGCTGGTGGACAACTGCGCTATGCAGCTGGTGAAAAATCCGGGACAGTTTGATGTGATTCTGACAGAAAACATGTTTGGGGATATTCTTTCCGATGAGGCCAGCATGGTGACAGGTTCCATCGGAATGCTTTCTTCAGCCAGCCTGAATGAAACAAAGTTTGGGCTGTATGAACCCAGTCACGGTTCAGCTCCTGACATTGCCGGCAAAAATATGGCCAATCCCATTGCGACCATTCTTTCGGCAGCCATGATGCTCCGGTATTCCCTGGATCTGGATAGGGAAGCAGACGCCGTGGAACTTGCGGTCAAAAATGTTCTCGCCGGCGGATACCGTACCGTGGATATTATGTCTGAGGGCTGTACTCAGCTTGGAACTGTGGAAATGGGAGACAAGATAGCGGAAGCAATATAAGCATAAAGAAGAAAAGAGGTAGGATTTATGAAAAGTGATGCAGTAAAAAAGGGAATGCAGCAGGCGCCCCACCGGTCATTATTTAATGCGCTGGGCTTTACGAAAGAAGAAATGGATAAGCCTCTGGTTGGTATTGTCAGTTCTTATAATGAAATTGTACCAGGTCACATGAATCTGGATAAAATAGTAGAAGCCGTTAAGATGGGTGTGGCGCTGGCCGGCGGTGTTCCAAGAGTGTTCCCGGCTATTGCCGTCTGCGACGGAATTGCCATGGGACATATAGGAATGAAATACTCTCTGGTTACGAGAGATCTGATTGCAGATTCCACAGAAGCTATGGCTATGGCCCATCAGTTTGATGCGCTGGTAATGGTGCCCAACTGCGATAAGAACGTGCCAGGTCTTCTGATGGCGGCGGCGAGAATCAATGTACCGACAATTTTTGTAAGCGGCGGCCCGATGATGGCAGGCCACGTGCACGGACAGAAGAGAAGTCTTTCCAGTATGTTTGAAGCAGTGGGCGCTTATGCGGCTGGAAAGATAACAGAAGAAGATGTGGAAGAATTTGAAAACAAAGCATGTCCTACCTGCGGTTCCTGTTCCGGCATGTATACGGCCAACAGTATGAACTGCCTGACAGAGGTGCTGGGAATGGGGCTTCAGGGAAATGGCACAATCCCGGCCGTATATTCCGAGAGAATCCGCCTGGCAAAACATGCGGGCATGCAGGTCATGGAATTGTTGAAAAAGAATATCCGGCCCAGGGATATTATGACGAAAGAAGCGCTGATCAATGCGCTGACCGTAGATATGGCTCTGGGATGTTCTACCAACAGTATGCTTCATCTTCCGGCCATTGCCCATGAGATTGGAATGGATTTTAAGATTCCTTTTGCCAATGAAATCAGCGCCAGGACACCCAATCTGTGTCATCTGGCTCCGGCAGGTCCAACTTATATGGAAGATCTCAACGAGGCAGGCGGCGTTTATGCCGTTATGAACGAGCTGAACAAAAAGGGACTGCTGAATACGGATTGCATGACTGTCACGGGAAAAACAGTGGGAGAGAACATTGCGGGCTGCGTGAATAAAAATCCGGAAGTTATCCGCCCCATCGATCACCCATACAGCGAAACCGGCGGATTGGCGGTTCTGCAGGGTAATCTGGCTCCCGACGGCAGTGTAGTGAAACGTTCCGCCGTAGTGGATGAAATGCTGGTACATGAAGGTCCGGCCAGAGTCTTTGACTGTGAGGAAGATGCCAGCGAAGCTATCCTTTCAGGAAAAATCAAAGAGGGTGATGTGGTGGTGATACGTTATGAAGGTCCCAAAGGCGGTCCCGGTATGCGTGAAATGCTGAACCCCACGTCTCAGATTGCCGGCATGGGTCTGGGATCCTCTGTGGCGCTGATCACGGACGGAAGGTTTTCAGGTGCATCCAGAGGCGCATCTATCGGTCATGTTTCCCCGGAAGCAGCTGTAGGCGGGCCCATCGCTCTGATTGAGGAAGGCGATCTGATTCAGATTGATATTCCCAATCATCGGTTAAATGTTGCAGTCAGTGACGAGGAGATGGCAAGACGAAGAGAAAACTGGAAGCCGAGACAGCCTAAGGTAACTACCGGATATCTGGCCAGATATGCATCTATGGTGACATCAGGCGACAGAGGTGCAGTGCTGGAAATTCCGAAAAATTAGGAGGTAAACCATGCAGTTAACAGGTTCAGAAATCATTATTGAGTGTCTTAAAGAACAGGGAGTGGATACTGTCTTCGGATACCCGGGAGGTACCATTTTAAATGTATATGATGAATTATATAAACATCAGGGCGAAATCCGTCATGTTCTGACTTCCCATGAGCAGGGAGCGGCCCATGCGGCGGACGGATATGCCAGGGCAACAGGGAAAGTAGGCGTATGTATGGCCACTTCAGGCCCGGGAGCGACCAATCTTGTGACGGGAATTGCCACTGCTCATATGGATTCCATCCCGCTGGTGGCAATAACAGCCAATGTGGGCGTTCCGCTGCTGGGAAAAGACAGTTTTCAGGAAGTGGATATTGCGGGCGTTGCCATGCCGATCACAAAGCACAGCATGATTGTGAAAGATGTGACAAAACTGGCGGATACTATCCGCCGCGCGTTTACCATTGCAAAAAGCGGACGGCCCGGTCCGGTGCTGGTAGATATCACGAAAGATGTCACAGCGCTGAAAACAGAATATACTTATAAAGAACCGGAAGAAATTCTGCCTTTTACGGAAAAGATCTCTTCCGTGGATATACAGAATGCAGTTCAGCTGATTGCAAAGGCAAAACGGCCATATATTTTCGTCGGAGGCGGAGCAATTCTTTCCGGCGCGGCGGAGGAAATCCGAACGTTTGCCCATAAGGTAAACGCGCCGGTAACGTCCTCGCTGATGGGAAAGGGGGCCTTTCCTGAGACCGATGAACTGTATACGGGAATGATCGGCATGCACGGTACGAAAACTTCCAATTTAGGGGTGATGAAGTCAGATCTGCTGATCACCCTGGGAGCCAGATTCAGTGATCGTGTGACGGGAAATACCAGTACATTTGCTAAAAATGCCAAAATACTGCAGATTGATGTGGATGCGGCAGAGATTAATAAAAATATTGTGGTGGATGCCAGCATCGTTGGCGATGTAAAAGAAGTGCTGAAGATTCTTAACGAACAGATTCCCCAGCAGGGTCATGAGGAATGGCTGGAAACCATCCGGGATCTGGAAAAGAAATATCCCATGCAGTACAATGAAAGCGGTCTGAGCGGCCCGTATATTATGGAAGAGCTGTACCGGGTTACGAATGGAAACGCTATCATCACCACAGAAGTAGGGCAGCATCAGATGTGGGCGGCCCAGTATTATAAATATACGGAACCCAGAACCTTTATCACATCCGGCGGTCTCGGCACCATGGGCTACGGTCTCGGTGCGGCTATCGGAGCTAAGATAGGCAGACCGGAGAAAACCGTTATTAATGTGGCGGGAGACGGATGCTTCAGAATGAACATGAATGAGATTGCAACGGCTGTGCGCAATGATCTTCCTCTGATTGAGGTAATCATTGACAATCATGTTCTGGGAATGGTTCGGCAGTGGCAGACTCTGTTTTACGGGAAACGGTATTCTTATACGGTGCTTCAGGATAAAACGGATTACGTAAAAGTGGCGGAAGCAATGGGAGCGGTCGGAATCCGTGTTACAAAAAAAGAAGAAGTAGCCCCCGCTCTTGAGAAAGCCATTGCGCTGAATACTACAGTACTGATCGACTGTCAGATTGACTGTGATGACAAGGTATTCCCCATGGTTCCGGCAGGAGCGTCTCTGGAGGAAAGCTTTGACGCGGAGGATCTTAAGAAAAGCGGACAGCAATAGATATTGACAGTAAAATAACAAAGAGTTATGATAGGTAAAGATTTTCAAACTGTGAGGAGGATAATAAAGTGAGTAGAGTGTACAATTTTTCAGCAGGTCCGGCCGTGCTGCCGGAAGAGGTATTAAAGGAAGCCCAGGCAGAGATGCTGGATTACCGCGGGACGGGAATGTCTGTGATGGAGATGAGTCATCGCTCGAAAGCTTTTGATGAAATCATTGATCAGGCAGAGGCTGACCTGCGTACTTTGATGAAAATACCGGACAATTACAAAGTGCTGTTCATGCAGGGCGGCGCATCTCTGCAGTTTGCAATGATTCCCATGAACCTGATGAAAAAGGGAACTGCAGATTATATTGTGACGGGGCAGTGGGCGAAAAAGGCTTACCAGGAAGCCCAGAAATACGGAAAGGTTAATAAGATTGCCAGTTCAGAGGATAAAACCTTTTCCTATATTCCGGACTGTTCCGATCTGCCCATAAGCGAAGATGCTGATTACGTGTATATCTGTGAGAATAATACCATTTATGGAACCAAATTCAAAAAGCTGCCCAATACCAAGGGCAAGATTCTGGTTTCTGATGTGTCTTCCTGCTTTCTCTCAGAGCCTGTGGATGTGACGAAATACGGCATGCTTTACGGCGGCGTGCAGAAGAACATCGGACCTGCCGGTATGGTGATTGCAGTGATCAGGGAAGATCTGATTACGGAAGATGTTCTGCCGGGAACCCCTACCATGATGCAGTATAAAACCTATGCGGATAACCGTTCAATGTATAATACGCCCAACTGCTACTGTATTTACATGTGCGGTAAAGTATTTCAATGGATTATGAGAATGGGCGGTCTGGAAGGTATGAAAGTTCACAATGAGAAAAAAGCAGCCATTCTCTACGATTTTCTGGATCAGAGCAGGCTGTTTAAGGGAACCGTTGTGAAAGAAGACCGTTCTCTTATGAATGTGCCCTTTGTGACAGGCGACAGTGAAATGGATGCCAAATTTGTGGCGGAAGCGAAAGCTGCCGGTTTTGAAAATCTGAAAGGACACAGAACTGTGGGTGGAATGAGAGCCAGCATTTACAATGCAATGCCTCTGGAAGGCGTGGAAAAGCTGGTAGAATTCATGAAAAAATTTGAAGAGGAGAATCTGTGACATGTACAAATATCATTGCCTGAATCCAATTTCGCCGGTTGGTCTGGAAAAATTCACCGGTGAGTATCAGGAAACCGACAATATCCAGGAGGCAGATGCTGTTCTGGTGCGCAGCGCCAATATGAAAGATATGGAGCTGCCGAAAAATCTGAAGGCGATTGGCCGTGCGGGAGCCGGCGTCAATAATATTCCGCTGGGGAAATGTTCCGATGAAGGTATCGTGGTATTTAATACGCCAGGTGCAAACGCCAACGGTGTGAAAGAGCTTGTTATTGCCGGAATGCTTCTGGCATCCAGAGATATCGTAGGAGGTATCGAATGGGTGGAAAGCGAACAGAATGTGGAAGAAATCGGCAAACTGGCGGAAAAGAAGAAAAAACAGTTTGCAGGCTGTGAGATCAGCGGGAAAAAACTGGGTATCATTGGTCTGGGAGCCATTGGCGTGCTGGTGGCCAATGCAGCCACGCATCTGGGAATGGAAGTATATGGATATGATCCCTATATTTCTGTAGAAGCTGCCTGGAATCTTTCCAGAACCATAAAACACATCAATGATGTAAATATTATTTATAAGGAATGTGATTATATTACCATTCATGTTCCGCTTTTGGAAGATACCAAGGGAATGATTAACGCGGAAGCCATCGGTATGATGAAGGAGAACGTGGTAATCCTTAATTTTGCCAGAGATCTGCTGGTGGATGAGAAAGCGCTGGTGGAAGCTCTGGAAAATGGAAAAGTTAAAAAGTATGTGACAGACTTTGCCAATCCGGTAGTGGCCGGAGCTAAAAATACTCTGGTTACTCCTCATCTGGGAGCTTCTACAGAGGAGGCAGAGGATAACTGCGCGAAGATGGCAGTGAAAGAACTGAGAGATTTCCTGGAAAACGGAAATATCAAAAACTCTGTTAATTATCCCAACTGTGATATGGGTACCTGCGTTGCGGCAGGAAGAATTGCCATCAATCACAGAAATACGGTAAATATGATCAGCAGCTTCAGCAAAGTGCTGGGCGATGCAGGAATCAATATTTCCGACATGACCAATAAAAGTAAAGGCGAATACGCATATACACTTCTGGATCTTCAGACCAGACCTACCCAGGAAGTTATTGAAAAACTGGAAAAAATAGATGGCGTATTGCGGGTTCGTATTGTAAAATAAGAGGGAGGGAGAATTTTAGAAATAAAATTCTCCGCCCTTTTTCAACATATGCGGATAAAGGAGACAGATATGTACAGTGTAAAGAAAGTTATACGGCTGAGAAACCGGATCAGACTCCTCAGATCCGCGGTAAGAAATCGGAAAAAGCTGATCCGGGCATGCCGGACAGTGCTGAAATTATGGAGAGGAAACGAATGATATGGCGACAGTGAGACCGTTTAGAGGTGTTCGGCCCACAGCCGAACTGGCACCGCGCATTGCAGCGCTGCCCTATGATGTATATAACCGGAAAGAAGCCTGCGAAGAAGTGGCCAGAGAGCCTTTTTCTTTTTTGAAAATCGACAGGGCGGAAACTCAGTTTCCGGATGATGTGGATACTTATGATCCGCGGGTTTATAAAAGAGCCAGAAAAACACTGGATGAGATGGCTGAGTCGGGGTTCTTTGTAAAAGACCGTTGGAAAAGCTATTATCTGTATGAGCTTACCATGGATCAGAGGAGCCAGACGGGAATCGTGGGGTGTGCATCCATTGATGATTACGACAGCGGGGTTATCCGGAAACATGAAAATACCCGGGAAGAAAAGGAGATTGACAGAATTCGTCATGTGGACGCCTGCGATGCGCAGACCGGTCCTATTTTTCTGACTTATCACCGGGATGAAACACTCCGTGGAATCATCAGCCGGTGGAAGGAAAGGAAACCTTCCTATGATTTTGTCAGCAATGACGGAATTCGGCACAGAGTATGGACCATTGATGAGGCGAAAACGGTTCAGGAAATTTCAGACGCCTTTGAAAAAATTGACTGTCTTTATATTGCGGATGGACATCACCGCTGTGCTTCAGCTGTAAAAGTGGGTAAAATGCGCAGAGAGAAAAACCCGGGATATACCGGAGACGAAGAATACAATTATTTTCTTTCGGTTCTGTTCCAGGAAGACGAACTTAAAATCTATGATTATAACCGGGTGGTGAAAGATCTTAACGGACTGACGGAAGAAGAATTCCTGGACAGAATTCAGGAGAGATTTCTGGTAGAGGAAAATGGCCAGGAACAGGTAAGACCCCAGCAGAAAGGGGAGTTCGGCATGTATATGGGCGGCTCCTGGTATCGTCTGCGCATAAAAGAGGAATACCTGTCGGAAGATGTGGTAGACGGGCTGGATGTTTCTCTGCTGCAGAATCATCTGCTGGCTCCGGTGCTGGGAATCGAGAATCCCAAAACGGATGCCAGGATTGATTTTGTGGGAGGAATCCGAGGTCTGGATGAATTGGAAAGAAGAGTAAACAGCGATTGTAAAGCAGCTTTTTCCATGTATCCCACATCAATTGCCGAATTATTCGCAGTGGCGGATGAGCATCGTCTGATGCCGCCGAAATCCACATGGTTTGAGCCAAAGCTCCGCAGTGGATTGTTTATACATAAACTGTCAGACTGACAGAAAACAGGAGGATCTTTATGTCAGATAAACTATATGATTTGATGGATTGGGCAGGAATAGAGGCAATTGTATATTCGGAGGAGTTCCATCCCCGAAGAATTCTGGGACCTCATCTGGTAAAGGACGGAGTGCTGATTCAGTGTTTTTTTCCTGAGAGAAAACAGGTGATGGTAAAAACATTGAAGGATCAGAGAAAGTACCGGATGACGATGGAAGATGAGGCTGGTTTTTTTGCGCTGCTTCTGCCGCAAAAAGAAATTCCGGATTATGTGTTTGTGGTCCAGGAAGAGGGCAAATACAGGGAATATAAAGATCCTTACCGGTTCCCGGAGAGAATTACGAAAGAAGATGAAACACAGTTTTCTCATGGGATCGGTTATAAAATATATGAAAAACTGGGAGCTCACCCGGTCAGAGCCGGGCACACCAACGGGGTGCACTTTGCAGTCTGGGCGCCCAACGCGCTGAGAGTCAGTGTGGTAGGGGATTTTAACGCCTGGGATGGGCGGATGTACCCTATGGAGAAGCATGAGGAGTCAGGGATATTCGAACTGTTTCTTCCGCAGGTAAGACCTGGGGATCTCTATAAATATGAGATTAAACTTAGGGACGGGCTAACGTATTTAAAAGCGGACCCCTTTGCCAATGGGGCACAGCTTCGTCCTGATACGGCTTCCGTTGTCGTAAATCTGAAGCGGCATCACTGGCAGGATCGGGAATGGATGAGAACAAGAAAAAAACATCAGGGTGAGAATCAGCCGGTTTATATTTATGAAGTTCACCTGGGATCCTTCCGGAAGCCGGAGGATGACAGATGTTTTTATAATTACCGGGAAATTGCCGTAATGCTGGCTGATTACGTAAAGGAAATGGGATACACCCATGTGGAACTGATGCCAGTGATGGAGCATCCGCTGGATGAGTCCTGGGGTTATCAGGTTACGGGATATTACGCGCCCACCAGCCGTTACGGAACACCGGAGGATTTCATGGCTTTTGTGGATTATATGCATGGCGCCGGGATCGGGGTGATCATAGACTGGGTACCGGCACATTTTCCAAAAGATGATTTCGGTCTGTCGTCCTTTGACGGAACGAAGCTGTACGAGCATCTGGATCCGAGAAAAGGAGTGCATCCCCACTGGGGTACGCTGATTTTCAATTACGGCCGTCCCCAGGTCAGCAATTTTCTCATTGCCAACGCCATGTTCTGGGCGGATAAGTATCACGTGGACGGAATCCGGATGGACGCGGTGGCTTCCATGCTGTATCTGGACTACGGGCGGAAAGAAGGAGAATGGATTGCCAACATGTACGGCGGCAATGAAAATCTGGAAGCCATAGAATTTCTGAAGCATCTGAATTCCATGATGAAAAAACTTTATCCCGATGTACTGATGATTGCCGAGGAGTCTACTGCATGGCCGATGGTGACCGGCGATGTAAAAAAAGACGGACTGGGTTTTGATTACAAATGGAATATGGGATGGATGAACGATTTTTTAGGGTATATGCGTTATGATCCCGTTTTCCGGGGAGCTCATCACAATGAACTGACTTTCAGCATGATATATGCCTACAGTGAGAAATTTATGCTCAGTCTGTCTCATGATGAATTTGTCCATGGAAAAGGTTCCATGATTGGGAAAATGCCGGGAGATGAAGAGGCAAAGTATGCCAATATGCGTGCGGCGATGTCCTATATGATGTGCCACCCGGGGAAGAAACTGCTTTTTATGGGGCAGGACTTTGCTCAGGAAAAAGAATGGTCGGAGGCACGTGGTTTGGACTGGGATCTCCTGGATGATGTGTCCCATGAAAAGTTCCATCATTTCATGAAGGATATGATACATTTTTACCGGACGCAGCCTGCTCTTTATGAACAGGATTACGATGTTGAAGGCTTTGAGTGGATCAATGCCATGGAATGGGAGAAAAATATTCTGTCTTTTCTGCGTTCGGACAGAAAGGGAGAACACCGGCTTCTGGTGGTGTGCAATTTTTCAGCCCTTTCCCATGAGGAGTATCTGATAGGTGTGCCTGAAGCGGGAAAATACAAAGAAATCTTTAACAGTGATGCGAAAACTTACGGCGGAACCGGCATGGTAAATCCACGGGTGAAGATTTCCAAGGCGGTGGAATGCGATGACCGGGAGAACTCTATCAAAATAAAACTTGCACCGCTTTGCGTGACTGTTTTCGAATGCAGAAAAGGATGATTTATGGAAGTATTTTTAAAATTGACAGAGGATAACCTTCCCAGGATCGGGAATTTCTGTCTAAAGGTAATTCTGGCAATTGTTATTTATTTTGTCTGTTCAAAAATAATTGGATGGATCTGCAGTCTGCTGAGGCGTTCGATGACGAAAGCGGGCGTTCCGGCAGAAGGAGTCAGTTTTATCAACTCGCTGGCAAAAGTGGGACTTTATGCCCTGTTGATTTTCTCCATAGCCACTCAGTTCGGTGTGCAGGCTTCTTCGGTTGCGGCTCTTCTGGCGTCGGCGGGCGTCGGAATCAGTCTGGCGCTGCAGGGGGGGCTTTCCAACCTGGCGGGGGGAGTAATCATTCTGATTTTCAAGCCTTTTACGGTGGGAGATTATATCATTGAAGATACCGGAAATCATGAGGGAACGGTGCAGAAAATAGAAATGTATTATACCACATTGCTGACGATGGACAATCAGAGGGTTATGGTTCCCAATGCCACACTGACTAATAATATCATAACTAATGTGACGGCCATGGATGAACGGAAGCTGGACATAAAAGTGGGAATTTCCTATGATTCTGATTTGAAAAAAGCGAAAGAGATTTTGCTGGGGCTGATTGAAAAAGAGGAACGGATTAAAAAGAATATGGAGATTCAGGTCTTTGTGGATTCGCTCTGCGACAGTTCGGTACAGCTGGGGCTGCGGGCATGGGTGAAAACGGATCAGTACTGGGCGGTTCGATGGAAAATGAATGAGGATATAAAAATTTCCTTTGAGGAAGCGGGAATAAAGATACCCTATCCTCAGATGGATATTCATGTAACAGAGGATGGGAGGAAGCAGGAGATGATAAATTCATGAGAGCAAAAATATATGAGGATATGCTGAACGCAAAATCAGTGATCCGGGAAACATTTACGTACGGAGCACAGAGAGCCGCGGAGGTCGGATATGATAATGTCTTTGATTACAGTCTGGGAAATCCTTCAGTGCCGGTGCCGGATAAATTTACAAAAAAAATGATTGAGCTGCTGGAGACGAGAAGTCCCATGGAACTTCACGGATACAGTCCTACGCTGGGAAATCAGAGCGCCAGAGAGGCGGTGGCGGAATCCTTAAAAAGGAGATTCCATCTGGATTACAGTGCTGACCATATTTTCATGACCAGCGGCGCTGCATCATCGCTGGCTCATGCATTCCGGGCGGTAACTGTGCCGGGGGATACGATCCTTACTTTTGCCCCGTATTTTCCGGAATACAATCCTTATGTTAATCTGACAGGGGCCAGACTGAAGGTCGTCCCGGCAGATCTGGTGTCTTTTCAGGTGGATTTCAGTAAATTTGAGGAAATGCTGACGGAAGATGTGACAGCTGTGCTGATCAATTCGCCCAACAATCCCTCAGGCGTGGTATACACGGAGGATACCTTACGACAGATGGCGGAACTTCTGCGTAAAAAGGAAAAGGAGTATCATCATGAAATTTATGTGATTTCGGATGAACCCTACCGGGAAATAGTGTTTGACGGAGCTGTGTCGCCTTATATGGCTGGCATTTACGAAAAGACGATCACATGCTATTCCTTCAGTAAATCTCTCTCTCTGCCGGGAGAGCGTATCGGTTATCTTGCCGCTTCACCGTTGGATGAAAACGGGAAAAAGATTGTGGATATGTGCGGTCAGATTTCCAGAGGTATCGGACATAATTGTCCTTCTTCCATTATTCAGATGGCGGTGATTGATCTGTTGGATGATACGTCAGATCTCAGCGTTTATGAGACGAACATGAATATTCTTTATGACAAACTGACCGGACTGGGATTTTCCTGCGTAAGACCGGGAGGAACATTCTATATGTTCCCCAGAGCTCTTGAAGAAGACGCAGGGGCATTCTGCATGAAGGCCAGAAAGTATGATCTCCTGCTGGTGCCGGGAGATACCTTCGGCTGTCCTGGATATTTCCGGATTTCCTACTGCGTGGATACGTGCAAAGTGAAACGGTCTCTGCCGGCCTTTGAAAAGCTGGCAGACGAGTATAAATAAAATTTTGTGAAAACGGAGGTGAATCCAAAATGGCATTTCAAATTTGCGGAGCTCCCTGCTGCTGGGGGATTGAGCTGCCCATCAGACCGGAGCTTCCCGACTGGAAGCGGGTGCTTTCGGAGGCGGCTCTTGCCGGGTACAGCGCCATAGAGCTGGGGCCTTATGGGTATCTGCCGCTGGATGTGGAAGTGGTGACGGAGGAACTGAATAAAAACCATATTTCCATTGTTGCGGGAACTATCTTTCACGATCTCATTGATCCGGATAATCTGGACTACGTATTGAAAGCGGTGGATGATATCTGTTCTCTGATTACGCAGCTTCCGCCGCTGAAACAGTATAAAGGTCAGAAATTCCCTACGCCTTATATGACGATTATGGACTGGGGACATGACGAGAGAGATTACGGCGCCGGTCACTATGATACTTCACCGCGTCTTTCCGCAGATCAGTGGAAGAAGTTTATGGAGCATCTGCGTGCTGTCTGTGACAGGGCAAATTCTTACGGCGTACGTCCGGTCATTCATCCCCATGCAGGAAGTTATATTGAATTTTCAGATGAAATCGAAGCGGTGGTACGGGACATCCCCTATGAGGTGGCCGGGTTATGTCTGGATACGGGACATTTATATTATTCGGGCATGGATCCGGTGGAATATCTGAAAAAATATGCTGACCGCCTGGATTACGTACACTTTAAGGATGTGAATGAGGCGGTTTATCGGGAGGTTATGGGAGAGCATATTCGCTTTTTTGAAGGCTGCGCCAAAGGGGCAATGTGTCCCATTGGAAGAGGATGCCTGGACTATCCGGCGATAAAGCAGGCGCTTTTGGATATCGGTTACAGCGGATATATCACCATTGAACAGGAGCGTGATCCGAAAAATGCGGACGGAACTCTTCAGGATGTGAAAGCCAGTGTGGATTACCTGAAATCAGTGGGATACGAAATTTAAAAGAGCAGAATCGGACTGTCGTTGGGGGAAGTGATTCTCCGGTACGGCAGTCTTTTTTGAATGATGGTTATTGACAACTAACTAAAATTAGCATATACTAACTCATGGAAAAGAATGGAATCTCAGTTGGAGGCGGATAAAGTATGATTTACGACAGAGACTTGACGAACAGGGAACGGCAGAAACGGGTAATTCTGGAAAAAATGAGGGAAAAAGGATGCAGAATTACAAAACAGAGAATGACCATACTGGATGTGATTCTGGGCCATGAGTGTTCCAGCTGTAAAGAAATCTGCTATTACGTGACAAAGGAAGATGGGAGAATCGGGCAGGCGACAGTCTATCGGATGCTCAATGTACTGGAAGAAGCAGGAGTCATCAGCCGTAAAAATATGTACCGTGTAAGCCCGGGAATAGAAAATGATAAAGTTTCTCAGTAAGGACGCTCTTCATTGACGGAAGAGTTTGCGAGGGGTATCATAAAATCTGCAAAGCAAAATATTTGTAAATTTTATTTTAAGGAAGTGATGCCAGTGAAACATCATAAGTTTTGGGCGGCTGCGGCTGCTTTTTGTTTTTTGATGGTAATGTATACCGGTTACAAACACAAATAGGAGGTACATAGAGATGATGAGTATTGACTGGAAAAAATTGGGATTATTTGCAGGAGGCGTGCTGTTCGGGACAGCCGGGGTGAAGCTGCTGGCAAGCAAGGATGCGAAGAAAGTATATACAAACTGCGCTGCGGCAGCTCTGCGCGCGAAAGAATCCGTAATGCAGACGGTTACTGCTGTACAGGAAAACGCAGAAGATATTCTGGCTGAAGCAAAACAGATCAATGAAGAAAGAACTGCTCAGGAAGAAAGCTGCTGTGTAGATGATGCCGAGGAAAAAGCGTCAGAGGAAGCAGATAAATGAAATTTATAATAAAGCATGAAATGAAAGGGCGTATCCGTGTTCATATGGTGCAGAAACACATGTCGTATGAAGAGGCGGATACGTTATTATATTATCTGCATAATCAGAAAAATGTTACCTTTGCCAAAGTATATGAGAGGACAAAAGATGCCGTTATCTGTTATTCGGGATACAGAACAGAGATTATTGATGCCCTGAGAGAATTCCAGTACAGTAAGGTGGAAGTGCCGGAAAATGTGATTCAAAACTCAGGACGGGAATTGAATGCCAGATATCAGGAAAAACTGATCCGAAAAGTAGCTTTTCGTATTGCAGGGAAAATATTGGTTCCTTATCCTGTCAGAGCTGTGTGGGTCGGAATCAGATCTCTGAAATACATATGGAAGGGACTGAGCAGTCTGAAGAAACGCAGACTGGATGTGGCGGTTCTGGACGGTACGGCCATCGGAATGTCGGTATTGAGAAGAAATATGGAAACTGCCTCTTCCATTATGTTCCTTCTGGGCATCGGTGAGATTCTGGAAGAATGGACCCATAAAAAATCCGTAGGTGATCTGGCAAGAAGTATGTCTCTTAATATTAACAAGGTATGGGCCCTGCAGGATGGCCAGGAAATTCTGATGCCTGCATCCACTGTCAGACCGGGGGATGAAGTGATAGTACATATGGGAAATGTGATTCCCTTTGATGGAAACGTTGTTGCGGGAGAGGCAATGGTAAATCAGGCGTCCCTGACCGGGGAATCCCTTCCTGTGAGAAAGAAACTTCATGGGTACGTATATGCCGGAACCGTGGTGGAAGAAGGCGAGCTGACCATCCGGGTGAAAGAAGTGAAGGGATCCACACGGTTTGAAAAGATTGTGACCATGATTGAAGATTCAGAAAAACTGAAATCCGGCGTGGAAAGCAAAGCGGAACACCTGGCCGATAAGCTAGTGCCTTATACCCTGGGCGCAACGGCGCTGACCTGGCTGTTGACTGGAAATGTGACGAAAGCGCTTGCTGTGTTGATGGTGGATTTTTCATGCGCGCTTAAACTTGCTATGCCCATAGCCGTTCTTTCAGCCATAAGAGAAGCCGGTCTTTCCCATATTACAGTCAAAGGCGGAAAATATATGGAAGCTGTGGCAGAGGCCACAACCATCGTTTTTGACAAGACGGGAACATTGACAAAGGCAAGACCTACGGTAAAAGATGTGGTAGCGTTCAGTGAGAAAAGTAAGGATGAGCTGCTTCGGGTTGCCGCATGTCTGGAAGAGCATTTTCCTCATTCCATGGCGAAGGCGGTGGTGAGGGAAGCCAGAAGAAAAGGGCTGGAGCATGAAGAAATGCACTCCAAGGTGGAATATACGGTTGCTCATGGCATTTCCTCCTATATAGATGGGCAGAAAGTAGTAATCGGAAGCGCTCATTTTGTATTTGAGGATGAAAAATGCAGAGTTGATCCGGATTATCAGGAGAAATTTGATCAGCTTCCTGATGAATATTCCCATCTCTATCTGGCGGTGGAGGGCAGACTGGCTGCGGTAATCTGTATTGATGATCCTCTGCGGGAAGAGGCGGATGGGGTCGTTACTGCCCTGCGGGGTATGGGTCTGAAAAAAATTGTGATGATGACAGGCGACAGTGAGCGGACAGCGGCGGCCATCGCCGCTCAAGTCGGAGTGGATGAGTATTATTCAGAAGTTCTGCCGGAAGATAAGGCACGTTTTGTAGAAAAAGAAAAGGCGGCAGGACGGAAAGTGATTATGATCGGTGACGGTGTCAACGATTCTCCGGCGCTTTCAGCGGCAAACGTGGGAGTGGCCATCAGTGACGGTGCGGAGATTGCCCGTGAAATTGCCGATATTACCATATCGGCAGATAATCTGTATCAGATTGTCACACTGAAGCTGTTGAGCGACAGTCTGATGAAACGGATTCAGAAGAATTACCGGTGGATCGTTGGAATTAATGCCGCCCTGATTGTTCTGGGAGTCGGAGGTTTCATTCAGCCAACTATGTCGGCGTTGTTTCACAATATGTCCACATTGATCATCAGTCTGAAAAGCATGCAGAATCTGTTATCTTGAATATGACTTTTCTGGGAAGGAGCATTGCAGTTTAATTTGCAATGTTCCTTTTTTGCGAGATAAGGCGTTGGACGGCTGCCGAACAGCTTTCCCTTATCCGGCTTCCGGCATATGATATATCAAATCCTTTTATGAAAGTGAAGGTTATGAATGGAATTGATATCAGTGTATATCAGGGGAAGATTGACGGGAAAAAGGTTCGGGCCGACAAAATAGAATTCGCTGTTCTTCGGGTATCTGACAGGAATAACGAAGAAGACAGGTGTTTTGCGTTTAATTATGAGCAGTGTATGACAAATAATATTCCAGTGGGGGTTTATAAATTTTCTTATGCGCTGACAAAAGCTCAGGCGGCAGAGGAGGCTGATAAAACGCTGCAGCTGATAAGAAATAAAGATATTTCCTGCGGTGTCTGGCTCGATCTGGAATGGGAAGAACAGAGAAAACTGGAAACATCCGAAGTGGAAAGAATTCTAATGTACTGACAGAAGATTTGAAAAGATATCCCCTTTGGATTGCCCGATATCCAGCTTCTGATAACGGAACGCCTCAGTACAGACTGAAGCCTGATGCTGGGATCATATGGCAGTATACCAGCAAAGGGAGAGTTTCCGGCATATCGGGGAATGTGGACAGAGATATTTCATGGGTAAATCTGCCGGATTGGGAGGTGATTCACAACAGAGAACTGGCAAAACAGATCTGTGCCAGAGTGATTTTTCTGGACAAATGATCATATAAAAAACGTACATTCTGGACGGATGTACGTTTTTTATATAAACACCTTGTCTGAAAGAGAAAAATAGGATAAAATAATATTCGATTTGTGAGAAAACCAACGGGAATCTGATAAAAAAAGCTTCAAAACTCTGTA
Source organism: Ruminococcus sp. (assembly GCA_050944415.1). Taxonomy (GTDB): domain Bacteria; phylum Bacillota; class Clostridia; order Lachnospirales; family Lachnospiraceae; genus Ruminococcus_G. Next base: position 4,207 of record JBMNRA010000007.1, on the reverse strand, counting down.
AAACAGGTTCTGAAGCATTTTATATAAGCTGGAAAAGGGACTTGAACCCTCGACCCCTTCATTACGAGTGAAGTGCTCTACCGACTGAGCTATTCCAGCATGTTGGGTAACACAAGTGATATTATACCGCATTTTGAAAAAAATGCAACAAAAATTTTATTTTTTTTGAAATGTGGCGGAAATAAAAGAGAGAGGTAAAAATGAATATACGGGAAGAAAATAAAAAATTACTGGTACAGTATTTTGAGAACGGCGGCCTGCGCCATATCACAGAGAAGATAGGAATAGAGCTGGAGCACATTATTGTAGATAAAACGACGGGAAGAAGTGTTTCTTATTATGGAGAACGGGGGATCGGCGCTCTGCTGGAAAAACTTGCAGTTCATTTTCCATGGAGGTACGAACCGGAGGGAAGTCTTCTGGGCGTTTATAATGACGATTTTTCCATCAGCCTGGAACCGGCGGGACAGCTGGAAGTGAGCATTAACCCGCGGGAAGACATCTCTTTGATCTACCGTATTTATCGTATGTTTCTGGAACAGATTACACCGGTTTTAAACGAATGGGGATATGATATGCTGACGCTTGGATATCATCCGGTGTCCAGAGCTGAGGATATGGCGATTATTCCAAAAAAAAGATATGAATATATGGATCGGTATTTTATGGAAACAGGCACCTGCGGAAAAAATATGATGCGGGGAACGGCTGCCACTCAGGTGTCCATCGATTATGACAGTGAACAGGATTTTATTTTGAAAATCCGATGCGCCTATATGCTGATGCCGCTGTTTAAACTGTTGACGGACAATACGCCTGTGGTGGACGGAGAAGCTTATGAGGGCCATATGGCCAGAACGTATATCTGGAATAATGTGGATCCTGACAGAACGGGCATTATTCCTGGACTTTTTGATGAGAATTTCGGATTTGAAAGCTATGCAGAGTTTCTGATGAATATGCCGGTGATTTTTGTGGAAAATCAGGGAACGCCGCTTTACACAGGCGATAAGACGACAGAAGAAATCTGGAAGGATGCGGTTTTTACTCAGGATGATATAGAACATATTCTTTCCATGAATTTTCAGGATGTACGGCTGAAACATTATCTGGAAATCCGTTATGCGGACAGTATGCCCATCAATTGTGTGCTGGGGTATGCGGCGCTGCTGAAGGGAGTTTTTTACCAGAAAGATTTTCTGCTGGCGCTGGAGAAGAAATTAAAAGGCGATATACCCAAAATTCTGGAGGCGCAAAACAGTCTGGTGCGTTTCGGATTTGACGGGGAGGCTTACGGTTATCCGGCGGACAAGCTTCTGCGTTATGTGATAGAAGCGGCAAAAAACCGGCTGGGAGAAAGCGAGCAGCTTCTGCTCCTTCCGCTGGAAGAACTGGTAGATCAGAAAAAAACATTGGCAGGAGAGTATTATGAAAACGATTGCAGATGAATACAGGCGGGAAATCAGAGAACATTTTGAAGAGAACAGAAAAGCTGCGCTGGAAATAAAAAATTATCTGGAGCATTCCAGTGTGGCATACCATGGCAGATGTGTTCATACGCTTCATGTTCCGAAAGTTTTTACGCCGGAAGTAATAAAACATTATGAACAAATTGTAGAAACAACATATTCAATATTTATAAAAGTGATTCAGGAATATTTGAAAAATCCCTCTTACCGGAAATTGTTCCCTTTTTCGAAACAATTGGAAGAATTGATTTTAATTCCTAATTTGTATCAGTCCTTTCTTCCCATTGCCAGATTTGATATTTTTTATAATGAGGAAAGCGGAAGCTTTAAATTCTGTGAGATAAACACGGACGGAACCAGCGCCATGAATGAAGACTATGTGTTGAATATGGCTGTGAAACTGAATCCTGCCCATCAGGCGATGGAAAAACGCTACAAGATGAAATCCTTTGAACTGTTTGACAGCTGGGTAAAGACTTTTATGGAAATATATGGAACCTATGAGAAAAAAAAGGAGCGTCCCTATGTGGCCATTGTGGATTTTCTGGAACATTGCTCTATTACGGAATTCGAAGAATTTAAGAGAAGATTTGAAGCAGCCGGATATGAAACAGAAATCTGTGAGATTACAGAACTGAAGTACCGGGATCATGTGTTGTATTCCCCTTCAGGTCATACTGTTGACGTGATCTACAGAAGAGCAGTGACCAGTGATATCATGACTCATTACAATGAAGTAAAAGATTTTCTGGATGCAGTGAAACATCAGGATGTCTGCATAATCGGATCTTTCTGCACTCAGATTATTCATAATAAATGGCTTTTTTATGTGCTGCACCGTCAGGAAACGCTGGATTTCCTGACAGAAGAGGAGCAGAAATTTGTAAAAGCCCACGTACCGGATACGGATCTTCTGACAGACAGTCAGGAAACACTGGAACATGTGCGGACAAATAAAAATACTTATATTATCAAACCTCTGGATTCTTATGCTTCCAGAGGAGTCTATGCGGGAATTGATTTTTCTGAAGAGGAATGGGAAAATATCGTGAAGGAACACGCAGGGCGGGATTACATCTATCAGGAATACTGTCCGCCCTACCGAACAGAAAACATTTATCTGGTAGATAAAGAACCGGTCTGGAAAAATTATACTAATATGTCAGGATTGTTTGTTTATAACGGAAAATTTTCCGGTATATATTCCCGGTTGTCAGATGGAGGAATCATCTCATCCCAATATAATGAAAAAGCCGTTGCAACCATGTATGCAGAGTTGTAGAATAAGAAAGAAGCTTTTGAAAATTTTTGTGAACTGTTGTTGCAAATAATAAGTATTTATAGTAAAATTTACATGAATGCTAACTGATGGAACGTAATCACTTTATTGATACGGAAATATAGACAATATCAACTATTCAGAGAGTGATCTTTTCTATCAAAAGGAGTTAACAATCACATTTCAAGGAGGTAGAAATATGGAATTCAAGTTATCCCGTGAACAGGAACTTGTTCGTAAGATGGTTCGCGAATTCACAGAAAATGAGATTGCTCCCATTGCTGCTGAAACTGACAGAACAAGCCAGTATCCCGCCCAGACCATCGACGATCTTTTCCGCTATGGTGTTATGGGCATGGTCGTACCGAAGGAGTACGGCGGAGCAGGTGCAGATGATCTTTCCGGCGCTATTGCAATCGAGGAAATTTCCAAAGCGTGTGCTTCTACGGGTGATATCGTAGCCACACATAATGGACTGTGCTGCGGTCCGATTATCAGTTATGGTACAGAGGAGCAGAAACAGAAATATCTTCCGATGCTTACAAAAGGCCGCAAAGTAGGCGCTTTCTGTCTGACAGAGGCAGATGCCGGATCTGATGCTTCTAAAGGTACTACAACCGCTGTTCTGGACGGAGATCACTATGTGCTGAACGGTTCTAAAATCTTTATTACAAACGGTTACGTGGCAGATATTTTTGTTGTTTTTGCCATGACAGATCCGTCCAAGGGAACCAAAGGAATTTCTGCGTTTATCGTTGAAAAGGATTTCCCGGGATTTGCCGTTGGAAAACATGAAGTTAAAATGGGTCTTCACGGCTCGCCTACAGCAGAGATTATTTTCCAGGACTGCATCGTTCCGAAGGAAAACCTGCTGGGCGTAGAAGGAAAAGGATTCAATATCGCCATGGCAACACTGGACGGCGGACGTATCGGTATCGCCGCACAGGCTCTGGGTATCGCTGAAGGCGCATACAAAGAGGCTATGGATTTTGCAAAAGTCCGTGTTCAGTTTGGCAGACAGATCGCAAAATTCCAGAATTCTCAGTTCGTATTTGCTGATATGCATGTTGGAATTGAGGCCGGTCGGCTGCTTACCTATAAGGCTGCTATTGCAAAACAGACACAGAAACGGTTTACACTGGAAGCTGCTACGGCAAAACTGTTCTGCTCTGAGCTGGCAAATAAAGTGGCTACAAAAGCACTTCAGATGTGTGGTGGATATGGTTATACCAATGATTATCCCCTTGAGCGTATGATGCGTGACGCGAAGATCACAGAGATTTACGAAGGAACATCTGAGATCCAGCGTGTCGTAATTTCCGGCAACATTCTGAAATAAGGAGGATAAGAGAATCATGAAAATAATCGTTTGTGTAAAACAGGTACCAGATACCTCCGGAAAGGTAGCGGTAAAACCGGACGGAACTCTGGACCGTGCTTCCATGCAGACAATCACGAA
>JBMNRA010000006.1:0-65369 GCA_050944415.1 Ruminococcus sp. | reverse complement strand
TAGGAAATATATAAATGATGAAACGCAAAGGGATACTTCTATATTTTTTCAACTTAAAGTATCTTGACGCTATCGTCAATACACAATTGATTTGTATTTCAAATCATATTATAATAAACTGGAAGTAAAAGAAAACGAAGGCGTTTGCGACAGGCAAACGCCTTTTTTCGTGGAAAAAGCAAGTAGAAAGAGACGGAGGAAGCATATGAACAGGCAGAAAATTTTTGATGCGCTGTGCCGTTCCGTCGCAGAAATAAATCTGGAGATGGGCAGCGGCATCATTGAAAAAGCACAGGAATCCGGCATAGACGAAATAGATCTGATCGAACAGGGAATTATACGGGGACTGCGTCAGTTATCTCTTTATTATGAACAGGGAGAAGCGCAGACGCCGGATATTCTTATCGCGGTGGATGTCGCGGGACAGCTTGCCGGAAAAATTCTCTGTAAAGAACCTGCTGATCTGAAGCCGAAAAGAGGTGTAATTCTGATTTTTTCCGGCAAAGGCGACTGCCACAATATCGGCAGATATATTCTGGAACGTTTGCTCAACGCCCGTTCTTATAAAGTATACAACATAGACGATTCACCGGAACCGGAAAAACTGTTTGAAATTGCACAGCTGCTTCACGTGGACGTACTGGTGGGATCCGTTATCCTGGAAACTTCCGTTTCGTACGCGGCGCAGCTTAGGGAAATCATAAAAGAGAAGGAATCATGCATTTCTCTGGTGTGCGGCGGCAGTGAACGGACGGCAAAGCTTCTGGAAGCATCCGGAATCCGGTACGTTTCCCGTACCCTTCGGGAAACTGTGGATCTGATCGGCAAACTGATATAGAAAGAAGGTAAGTGTATGTACGAAGGTTTTTATTCTATCGGAGAGGTCAGTAAGGTGCTGGATATTTCGATTCCGACTATACGGCATTATGAAAAAATGAATTTGATCAAACCGGCTTATATCGATCCCAGTTCCAAGTACCGCTATTATGATATGGTAGATTTCTGGGATCTGGAAGTGATCCGGATCTGCCGGAATCTGGGATTTTCTTTAAAAGAAATTGAGAAGCTGAAAAAATCAGAAAGTCTGGAGGATCTGATCGAACTGACGCATGTTCTGAAATTTCGTGTCCGCAGGGAGATCATGCGCTGCCAGAGTATCTATGAGAATCTGAACTGGCTGGAAAAAAAATGGATTCGCAATCAAAGGCAGAATGAAAATCCGCAGAAAGAACCTGTCTGTCAGTTTCTGCCGGCCAGACATGTGCTGGAAGTATCTCTGGACGATGTAGAAGAAAGTTACAAGAAGGAGAATCATTTTATCCAGATTTCCAGGCTTCATCTGGAACTGCAGAAGCTTTACCGGGAAGTTCTGGAGCAGAGTTATTCCTACCGTGTAGATTTCGGCTATGAAATTTCTCTGCCCCATTTGAAAAAAGGAAATCTCTATATTAAGAGTGAGTGGGCGCACATTGAGGATTACAGTATGCTGACGTCGACGGCAAAGCTGGTCACGCTTCCCGCGGGAAATTATGTCTGTTTCCTGACCTATCTGTGGAAAGACGATACATGGAAAGAAGTTATGAAGGAATATATGGAGCGCCGCGGGCTTATTCCCAGGAAAATCTATGCGGAGGAAGTTGCTCTGTACCCTTATCAGTATACAGATACCTGTCATGAGGTGAGAATTCTGGCAGAAAAAGAGAGGGACACGCTTGACTCTGAACCTACATCAGGCTTTACAATCCGATCAGAACAAAGCAAAGGAGGCAAAACGTGATGGATAAATACTTTACACGATCCGGCGATGGTGAAGCCATTTATATGTCAAAGTCGGAGATCCGGGAAGATGTTCTGGCCGGTATGGAAGCCGCCGTGAAAAAAGGAAAGGTGGATTCCCTCACGGATTCAGATGTGGAAGCCCTGGTGGATATTCTGACCATGCCGGAAAAAAATGTCAGCGTGGAACGGGGAATGGAAGGAATTAACACCATTGACGCCGGCAGTCTGAAAATACCGATCCGGGCAGGCGTACCTGTAGACCGGCGGACGGCACTGCAGGTACATGAAAAAGTTCTTTGTGCGGATACGATGGAAGTCTGCAATACAGATTACAGTTACAAGGTATTGAAAAATATTGTTCATGAAGAAGCGATGGCCGTGGAGCAGGGAGAACTGGACTGCATCATGCCGATCTTCTACGGGGCGATGCCAAACATGGGCGCTTACACCAAACCGGATGGTCCGTATGACAACTGGACGGTTCTGATGACAAACGGAAAAATTAAAGAAGCCCAGCAGGTACAGGAGGAGGCGGCAGCGGATCTGACCAGAGATATGATCTATGTTGGAGAAATCATGGCGGAGGCCGGTGTCTGCGGCATGCAGTTTGATACCTGCGGAGCCAGTGGCGACGGTGATATCTATGCAGCGCTGAATGCCGCAAAGTATTTAAGCGAGAAGTATCCGGATATGAGTATTACCATGGGAATGGCCAATGAATATCATATGGGTATGCATGGAAAACTGAAATTCGAAGGCGACCGGCTGGCTGGACAGTATCCTCATAAACAGGTCAAAACAGTGGAAAAAGCCGGGGCTCACAGTTTCGGAGCTGTGGTCAATACCAACAGCAGCAAATCTTTTCCATGGAATCTGGCCAGGGCGTTAACGCTGGTAAAGGCCTGCACAGCGGTGGCTGATATCCCCGTGCTGGTAAATGCGGGTATGGGGGTAGGAGGTATTCCCATGACCGCTATATCGCCTACAGACGCCACTACCCGCGTATCGAAGGCAATGCTGGAAATAGGAAAAGCAGACGGGTTGTAGATTGGCTATGGAGATGTTTACGGCATGGCAGTCATGCACGAGACGGCGGCAGGGATGGGAGGAATCCGTACGGCCGGCGACCTGGTAGCAAGAATGGTCATGAAAGGTATGAAGATCAACGAAGCGAAAGCTTACGTTGCTTCCAAATTAGGATGCAGTGTTCTGGATCTGTCAGACTCGAACAAAATGAAAGAGATCAGGGAATCTCTGGATATTGGAACAGTCATGGATCGCAACAACGCTGCCAGAGGAATCGCCGCAAAAATGAAGGTTGCGGAAATTCTTGATATTACTATTCCAAGTGTGGAAAAATTCAAAAAAACCATTGGTTATCATAAATAATCAGGAGGAATGAATATGCTCGATGAATTAGTTCAAAAGGCTTATGATGCGATTATCGAACTGGATGAGGACGCGGTGCATGACGTACTGGGCGAGATTAAAGAGACAGGAGCGGATTTTAAAGTGATTCTGGAGCGCGGTTTCAGCGCTGCCATGGCGGAGCTTGGGGAACAGTTTTCTGCCGGCGAGGTTTTTATGCCGGATCTGGTATATGCAGCTGATATGATGCAGCAGGTAGGCGAAGCATTCGAGACTTATCTGGACGGACTGGATAAAGATGAAACGGAGATTAAAGGAAAAGTGGTCTTCGCTACGGTGGAAGGGGATGTGCATGATATCGGAAAAGGTATCTGCATATCGCTTGGCAATACAAAAAGCCTGCAGATCAATGATCTGGGCAGAGATGTGCCGCCGCAGAAAATTATTGATGAAGCGGAATCCATGGGGGCGGACATCATTGCCATGAGCGCTATGCTGACGACAACCATGGAAGCCTGCGGCAAAGTAATCAAGCTGCTGGAAGAGCAGGGGCTGCGTGACAAATATTACGTTATGGTAGGCGGCGCGCCGGTTACCAAAAAATACGCGGATAAGATTCATGCGGATCTATATACGGAAGACGGCGTGGAATTCGCGGCGGCGGCCCAGGAGTATATTGTACAGAAGTACGGCAGGTGAAAAAGTCATCTGTATGCTTATTCCGGGATGAAGACGGCGGGGAGAGTATCCGCCGCCTGACCGGGATAATGAAAAACAGGGAGGGTGAATCGTAGTGATTAAGTGGACTCTAAATCCATTCAGCCGGGTGCAACACCGGGACTCTTCGCTTATATTAATATCGGAAGGAAGGCGTGAATAATATGAAAGAATCGCTGCATGACATTCTGGACAAAAGTCTTGACGGAAACCGTCTGACGGATGAAGAACTGGTCTTTCTTCTGGAACAAAAATCGGCAGAGGAACAGTCCGCAGTGTTCGAAGCAGCCAGGAAAATGAGAAATCGCTTTTTTGGGAATAAAGTCTTTTTGTATGGCTTTGTATATTTTTCTACATACTGCAGGAACAACTGTACCTTCTGCTATTTTCGCAAGGCCAGTGATAAACCAGAACGATATCGGAAAACGGAGGATGAAATTCTTGAAACGGCGCAGCAGTTAAAGCAGTCGGGGATTCATCTGATTGATCTGACTATGGGGGAGGATGGGTATTTCACCGATGAAAACAGGAGGCTGGTTCATCTGGTAAAACGGATCAAAGAAGAAGTGGGACTTCCGGTGATGGTTTCGCCCGGCGTGGTTTCCGCTGATATAACAGAAGAGCTGGCGCGGGCAGGCGCCGACTGGTACGCTCTTTATCAGGAGACCCACAGTCGTCCGCTGTTCCGGAAGATCCGTATCGGACAAAGTTATGACGAGCGGATGGAAGCCAAAAAGGAAGCGGCCAGACAGGGTATGCTGCTGGAGGAAGGACTGATGACAGGCATTGGAGATACAACGAGAGACATTGTTTATTCCATGCGTGTGATGGAAAAGCTGAGAATTTCCCAGGGAAGGACCATGACGTTTGTTCCCCAGGAGGGCACGCCTTTGGAACATCAGAAGACCGGCTCCCATCGTCAGGAACTTCTGAACATTGCAGTGATGCGTCTGCTGTTTGGAGACATTCTGATTCCGGCTTCCCTGGATGTGGACGGTATCCGCGGACTGGAAGAGCGGCTGATGGCGGGAGCTAACGTGGTGACATCGCTGATTCCGCCCCGAAAAGGGTTTGCGGGCGTGGCGAATCCCACCTGTGATATTGACGACGGCTTCCGGACGGTGGACGGTATCCGGGATATTTTGATGAAATGCGGTCTGACGGCAGCGTCTGTTCCGGAATATCAGTTCTGGATTGACCGGAGGAAGAAAACAGTAAGAGAAAAAGGAAGTGATGGGATATGTCAAGGCTGACGACAGAAGATATCCATCCGATTTATTCCCGGATGGAAGAAACGGAACAGCATTTTCAAACGATAACGAATCATTCCATGGCTGAAGCGGCGGCTCTGGCAGCCGGCTGGCAAAACATGGAAGTAAAAAAAACAGCAGCGGTAATACCGGTTACCAGCGGATTGGGTGTAATCAGCGGTTTTTCTCAGACGGTCGGCAGGATTCTTCAATATTACGGAATTCCCGCTTTTGTGACGGAAAAGACGGATGTGGAAGGTTTTTTCGAGGCGTATCGGAAAAAAGCGGAGATTGTATTTGCTGCTGACGATAACCTGTTTATCGCTGTCAGTACCGAAACAAAGGCGATAGCAGAGAACGGAGCATGTACCGGAGCCGGATTTGCCCAGGCGCTTCATATGGCTGCGGGGGGCAAAATCCGGACGATTCTGGTACTGGGCGCCGGTCCGGTAGGATGCGGCGCGGTGGATTTTTTCTTGAAGGAAGGATATTCGGTAGACTGGTATGACATTGACCGGAAAAAAATTTTTCTAGCGGGAAAAACCAGGGAGAGAGCCAGGATTCTGGAGCGTCCGCCGGTGTTAAAAAATTATGCCGGAATTTTTGACGCCACTACCGCAAAAGATATTGTGACGCAGGCGGATGTTACGGAAAAAACAGTGATCGCTGCGCCGGGTATGCCCTGTGGAATTACCCGGGAAGCCGGAAACATCGCTGCTGTAATACACAATCCTCTGGAGCTTGGCGTACTTACCATGTATTTTGACTGCCTGAAAAAAATTGAACAGGAGGAAGAAGGATTTGGAAGAAAAGAAAACGCAGGTAAGGTATGTGCATAAAAATCAGGGGCTGTATCCTATGATCGATACTATCAGGCTATGGCCTTCCAGAAGCGGAATCCTGCACGGAATCAAACGCGCGTCACTCAGAGGAAATATGATCGAAATTACCACTCACTGCGGCGAGCATTTCACAGTCTGGAATTCCAAAAACAGCAGAAGCGCCCGGTGGCTCAGAAACCGCTGGTGTACGCATCCCTGCCCTCGCTGTAAAGTACCGAGGTGGAAGCTCTCTAAATATTCAGCGACAATCTTTACCGACAATGGGAGAGGGAGGAAGTAATATGGCCAATACATTTTCCGAGACTCAGAAGAATCGGCTGTCAGAACTGGGAATAAGCAGAGAACATCTGGAAAGGGAATTTGAAACCCGTGAAGAAAGAGACCGTGTATATCGCCTTCAGGAAAAACAGGCAGTGATCCGGAACCGGAGCATGCTGCAGAAACTGGTAGCCGAGGATCATAAGCCAAAGCTCTGCATGCTGCAGGAAGATCTGGCAGGATGTCTGTGTGATTTTGGCTTTACTCAGGTGACAACGCCGATCATTATTTCCCGGAAAGCCCTGGAGCGAATGACAATTGACGGGGAGCATCATCTGAACAGACAAGTTTTCTGGCTGGATCATAAGAGCTGCCTGCGTCCCATGCTGGCGCCGAATCTTTATGAAGTATCCCGTAATCTGATGAATGTGGTAAAACCGCCTTTGAAAATATTTGAGATCGGTTCCTGTTTCCGAAAAGAATCCGAGGGGAATACTCATCTGAAAGAATTTACCATGTTGAATCTGGTGGAGTGGGGAACACCGATGGAAGAGAGAACGGAACGTCTGAAAGAACTGGGTAGTCTTGTGATGCGGGCAGCCGGAATTACAGATTATCGTTTCCTGGAAGAAGAATCGGTGGTGTATGGAAAAGGGCTGGATATTGTAGGAAGAAATGATATGGAACTGGCATCTGCTTCCATGGGTCCTCACCCGCTGGATGCAGCCTGGAAGATCAGCAGTACCTGGGTAGGTATTGGCTTCGGTCTAGAACGGATTCTGATGTACCGGGAGAGGCAGCAGGGTATCCATCGTTATTCCAAAAGCATCACTTTCCTGGACGGGGCCAGACTGAATATCAAATAATAAAGGAGGAATGGCCGGTGAAACGATGCCTGAGTGTTCCCGTACAGCAGTTAAAATCGGAGACACTGCATTATATGATGATAAAATGCGGCCTGCGCCGGAAAAATTCCAGTACGGCGCTATATCGGAAAAAAACCTTGGACATGTGGGAGACATATTTTCGCGGCCGGACGATAAATCTTTACTGGAAACCTTTTTCAAAGGAATGCGTCAAAACGGATGCGTTCCTTTTCCATGGACAGAAAATCCCCTGTGCGATCCTTCCCATGATCAGACCGGAAGATCTGCGCGGCGGTTTTCAGTATCTGTTCTGTGCTCCAATGGTGTATACAGATGATTCTCTTTCGCTGCTGGAGCGTTTTCTCGCGGACAGTCTGCAGGGGGCTCTTCTGGATGCGGCGAGGGATTATCTGCGTCTTTTTCTGCTCCGTCAGACACGGACGAAAACGCAGGAGATTCAGTATCTGACTCCGTCTTTCGGACCCGGTTTTTTCGGAATGGATATGGCTGCAGTACGGATTCTGTATAATGATATGGATGGAAAAGACACGGGAATTATCGTAAATGATTACGGTATGATGGAACCGTTAAAAAGTGTTATCGGTATGTATCTGACGCTGGGACGGGAAGTGGTTTTTCCGGTACGGGACTGTTCCGGTTGTCTGGCAGGTCACCGCGGCTGTGAGTTCTGCAAAGGTGCGGCCGCTGACGCGGTGACGGAAGAATGGAGTGAGAAATAATGAGAATAGCGATTATCGGAGGAAAGCTGCAGGGGCTTGAAGCGTGTTATCTCTCCCGGAAAGCAGGATATGAAAGTGTGTTGTTTGACCGGGATTCTGTATGTATCGCTTCCGGTCTGGCGGATGTTTTTTATTGTGTGGATGTCCTGACAGACGATATCCGGGAGCTGCTTATGACCTGTGATCTGTGTCTTCCTGCCATCGAAAATGATATTGTTTTACGTCATCTGGAAAAGGTATGTCAGAAAGCAGGCTGCCCTTTTCTGCATGACGCCCCGGCCTACAATATTTCATCCTCAAAGATCCGGTCTAACCGGCTGTTTGAGCAACTAAAATTGCGGATTCCGCCGCAGTATCCTGATGCCTCCTATCCCATAATCGGAAAACCGTCAGGGCAGAGTGGAAGCCAGGGAGTGGCTCTTCTGCGGAATGAAAAAGAATTAATGCAATGGAAAAAGAGACATCAAAAACCATGGGTGTTGCAGCAGTATGTTCAGGGACCCTCCTATTCCATTGAGGTTATTGGAAACGGAAAAATCTGTAAAGCATATCAGGTGACGGAAATCCTTACGGATGAACTTCACGACTGCAGCCGGGTAGAGGCAGATGCGCGATTTTCCCGGAATGTGACCGGGAAAATGAAAGCCATAGGAGAAACTATAGGCAATGCTCTGTGCATCAACGGTATTTTTGATGTGGAAATCATTCTGGGAGAAGACGGGAATCTGTATCTTCTGGAGATTGATGCCAGACTTCCAAGCCAGACGCCATGCACGGTATATCATTCCAGCGGTGTAAATTTTCTGGAGATTCTCTGCCGGCAGGCTGTTCTCGGGGAAGAACCGCCGGACATGCCGGAAAAGAAAAGAAACGTTCTATATTATAATCTTCTGGTGAAAAAAGAGCAGGATCATCTGACAGTAACAAATCCCGGCGAGCATGAAATCGGAAGAGCGCGTCCCATGACGGTGCAATATGATTTTTTCGGCGCCGATGAGGCAGTCACTGATTATCAGAAAGGATGCAGAGAATTCCGGGCCATACTGCTTTTCACCGGAGATCCGGATCTGTCGGCAGCACGGATCCGGTGTGAAAAAACAATAGCGGCGATCCAGAAGGATGCAATAAGCTGAACATTACGGAATCCCTGCCATATCGGCAGGGATTCTGTCTGAATGGTATTATGAAAAATGATGGATCAATTGGCTGCCGGCTGCTGTGTGATAACCTTAGACATGATGCTGTCCATTGTTTCCTGGTTATTCAGTCCGACGGCATCCAGCGCACCCTGCAGTTTGTCGCGAAGCGCAGTATCATCTTTTCTCGTAGCGATACAGATATTAACCATTTCATCATCGCCGGTGAAAGTATCGTTTTCATCAAGAACAATGATTTTAAGATCGTCGTTTGTCATAGCCGCGGATTCTGCACCGGGAATATCTACAATCATAACGTCTGCTGTTCCATTAGAAATGGCCATGAAACATTCCTGGATCGTTTCATAATTTGTACCTGTTTTAGCTCCTTTTATCTGCTCTGTCAAAGGAATCCATCCCGTTCCCACCTGTGTGGTTACGACACATCCGGTTCCGTCCAGATCGGATAAGCCTTTGACGTCTGCGTACTTGCCGTCCTTCTTCACAACGATACAGTTGTGTCTGTAGTAATAGGGTTCTGTGAAGGAATATGACATTTCACGTTCTGCCGTACGTCCCATACCGGAAATGATACAGTCATAAACCCCAGTTTCCAGGGAAATTCCGATGGAAGACCATTCAACTCTGTGAATCTCCAGTTCCATCCCCAATTCTTCCGCTACCATTTTTGCTACCGCTACATCATAGCCGTAAGCATAATATCCATCCACGTTATAGAGAGGGACGCACTCGGTACCGTCCGGTGTTGTGGGAGAATCCTGCATCCAGTTAAAAGGGGGATATGCACATTCCAGGCCGACCCTTAGTACCTTGCTCTCATCCCCGTTTTCTTCAGATCCCTTTTCCGCCGTATCCGAAGATTCAGCGGCGCCGGCTGTGCTGTCGGATGATTCTGACGAGCCAGAACTGCATCCGCTCAGCAGTGCGGCCGTCATGACAGCCGCCATTAAGATGTTCAACACTCTTTTTTTCATAATAAGCACCTCCTTTATTAAAGATAGTGTAAAGTATAAAGCCGGATGAGAGTCAAATGACTCGCGGCAACTCTCATCCGGCAGGAGAGTTTTAAGCTGTGATTAAAAATGCAGACATATGGTTGAATAGTTACAAAATAATTGTTGAAATTATATAAATAGCTTGAAATGATTCGCCATTTTTAGTAGAATATAACCATACTAATATTTGGGAGGTATTTTTATGGACGTTTACAGAACAGACCGAATCAGAAATGTTGTCCTGCTGGGACATGGGGGCGCAGGAAAGACAACTTTAGTAGAAGCAATGGCCTATTTGTCCGGTATGACAAGCCGTCTCGGCAAAGTGTCCGACGGGAATACGGTCAGTGATTTTGATAAAGAAGAAATAAAACGCCAGTTTTCCATTTCCACTTCTGTTGTTCCTATCCAATGGGATAAGATGAAGATCAATATTCTGGATACTCCGGGATTTTTTGATTTCGTCGGAGAGGCAGAAGAGGCTGTTGCAGCTGCGGATGCGGCTGTAATCGTTGTGTCAGGAAAATCAGGCGTACAGGTTGGAACTCAGAAGGCATGGGATCTCTGCGAAAAATATAAACTTCCCCGCATGATTTTTGTTACAGAGATGGATATTGATAATGTCAGCTACCGAAAAGTTGTAGAAGATCTGATAGAACTGTACGGAAAAAAGGTTGCACCTCTCCACATGCCGATCCGTGAAAATGAAAAGTTTGTGGGATATATCAATATCCTTAAAAATAAAGGACGCCGTTACATTGACAAAGATAAAAAAGTAGAGTGTGAAATTCCGGAATATTCAAAAGAATATCTGAATAAATACAGAGAAAGTCTGCTGGAGTCTGTTGCGGAAACCAGTGAAGAATTCATGGACCGGTACTTTGCCGGAGAAGAATTCTCAGTGGCGGAGATGCTGGCCGCGCTGGCGATTAATGTTCATGAAGGCAGTTTCGTTCCGGTGTGTATGGGATCACCGGTAAACCTGCAGGGTGTTTCCAACCTGCTGGATGATATCTGCGGATACTTCCCAAGTCCGGACGAGAGAGAGAGAGCCGGAATTCTCAAGTCCACCAGTGAAATCTTCCAGGCGAACTATGACTTTACGAAAACAAAGACGGCTACCGTCTTCAAGACAATGGTAGATCCTTTTATTGGAAAATATTCTCTGATCAAAGTTTGTTCCGGTGTCATTAAATCCAATGATGTTATGTATAATGTGGATGCCGACGCGGAGGAAAAACTGAACAAACTGTATGTACTGGCAGGCAATAAGCCGGTGGAAGTACCGGAACTTCATGCCGGAGATATCGGAGCAATTGCCAAGCTGGATGCCAAGACCGGCGATTCGCTGGCGACAAAGGCGATGCCTGTTATGTACGGTAAGCCGGACATTTCCGTGCCTTACACCTGCAAGCGGTATAAGGCGGTAAATAAAGGCGATGTGGACAAGATTTCCCAGGCGCTTTCCAAGATGATGCAGGAAGACCTGACCATCCGCCTGGAAAATGATACGCTGAATCATCAGACTTTGCTGTACGGTATGGGCGACCAGCATCTGGATATTATCGTCAGCAAGCTGAAAGAACGGTATAAAGTGGATGTAGAACTTTCCAAGCCGAAGGTTGCCTTTCGTGAAACGATCCGCAAATCTTCAGATGTGGAAGGAAAATACAAGAAACAGTCCGGAGGTCATGGGCAGTACGGCCATGTTAAGATGAAATTTGAACCATCCGGAGATCTGTCACAGTCTTTTGTGTTCGAACAGATCGTTGTAGGCGGTGCTGTACCGAAAAACTATTTCCCGGCAGTTGAAAAAGGTCTGCAGGAATCTGTGCTGAAAGGTCCCCTGGCGGCTTATCCGGTTGTGGGAGTTAAGGCTACACTTTATGATGGATCATATCATCCGGTAGACTCTTCGGAGATGGCCTTCAAAATGGCTACGATCATGGCTTTCAAAAAAGGATTTATGGAAGCGTCTCCGGTACTTCTGGAGCCCATCGTTACCATGAAAGTTACGGTACCTGATAAATATACAGGTGATGTTATGGGCGATCTGAATAAGAGAAGAGGACGTGTACTGGGAATGAATCCTGATCATAACGGGAATCAGGTGATAGAGGCCGATGTTCCTACTTTGGAAATATACGGCTATTCCACGGTTCTGCGGTCCATGACGGGAGGAAGCGGTGATTTCTCTTATGAGTTCGCTCGCTATGAACAGGCTCCCAGCGATGTTCAGGAACGGGAGATTGAAGCCCGTGCCAAAGAACTGGAAAACGGAGAGGAATAACAGTTATGAAACAGCTTCGGAAAAGTGAATTCCGAAGCTGTTTTTTTCTCATACAGTATGATATAATCCAATAATACGCATCATTGCTCAAGAATAATAAACGCGTATAAGAAAGGTGGATGTATGAAACGCAGTAAAAAGGGGATCATTCTGGCAGTTATTGCCGTTGTGATTCTGGCAGGCATATACTATTACGTAACTTTGCCGGCTATTAATATTCATTCCAGTGGATTCTGGACTTTTCTTATTGCCGTGCTGGTACTGATTCTGGCATACACTGTGCTGCGGGGAGCAAAACTGCAGTCAGCAGACGATCTGCGGAATCTGAAGCAGCAGCCCAGGAGAGGCATTGTGAAAGTGCTGCTGGGGATGATCGGAGTCGTAGTGCTGATTCTGGCAGTGGGAACCATACTGTCGTCACCTATCGTCAATGCAAAAAAATATCAGCAGCTGCTGGAGCCGGAGACGGGGAATTTTGCAGAAGATATTGATGAGATTGATCTGAATAACATTCCTCTGCTGGACAAAGATTCGGCGGAACTTCTGGGAAACCGGAAAATGGGAAGCATGGTCGATATGGTTTCTCAGTTTGAAGTCAGCTCCCTTTATTCTCAGATTAATTATCAGGGGAGACCGGTCCGTGTGACGCCTCTTGTGTATGCCAGTCCCATTAAATGGCTGACGAATCAAAGCGAAGGGATTCCGGCCTATATTACCATTGATATGGCAACGCAGAATACGGAACTGGTAAAATTGTCCGAGGGAATCAAGTATTCGGAGTCTGAATATCTGAATCGGAATATTTACCGCCATCTGCGGTTTAAATATCCAACTTATATGTTTGACCAGCTCAGCTTTGAAATTGACGATAACGGCGTACCTTACTGGATATGTCCGGTGAAAGAATTTACTATCGGCCTGTTTGGAGGACAGACCATCGGAAAAGTAGTTCTCTGCAATGCGGTTACCGGCGAGTGTGACTCCATGCCTGTGGAAGAATGTCCCACCTGGGTGGACCGGGTTTATCCGGCAGATCTTTTAATTGAGCTTTATAATTACCACGGGACATTGATCAATGGATTTTTCAACAGTATCCTGGGACAGAAAGGCTGTCTGAAGACAACGGATGGATACAATTACATTGCGCAGGATGATGACGTATGGGTCTATACCGGTGTCACATCTGTCAGCGGCGACCGTTCCAATGTGGGATTCGTACTGATGAATCAGAGGACCAGGGAGACAAAATATTATGAGGTTGCGGGAGCTGAGGAATATTCCGCAATGGCCTCTGCGGAAGGACAGGTGCAGAACCTGGGCTATACGGCCGCTTTTCCGCTGCTTCTGAATATTTCCGGTGATCCCACATATTTCATTGCTCTGAAGGATAATGCCGGTCTAGTGAAAAAATACGCCATGGTTAACGTGCAGAAATACCAGAACGTGGCTATCGGGGATACGGTAGAGCAATGCAAGGAAACGTATATCGAACTGATGCAGTCGTCCGGCGGAGGATTTGAAAATGCACAGGAAAGTAAGGATACCGTATCGGGAACTGTCAGCCGAATTGCCCAGGGAGTTATTGACGGAAATACACATTTTTATCTGATCCTGGAAGACAGTGATCTGATCTTCGATGTACCTCTGGTGGATTTCGTGGAAGTCCTGAGAGTGGAAGCCGGCGACAGAGTTAAAGTGGAATACATTCCGGGAGAGCCTCTCTGTACGGTAACAGATATACAGGAAGAATAGGGTCAGACCTTGACAAAACAGGCTTAAACCAGTAGAATTGATGGAAGAAAACAGCGCCCCTGTGCCGTGAGGTGTGGGGGCGCTGACCTGATTGGATAAGCAAGATTTGATGGCATAGAGGAGGAAGAAAGATGAGCGTACCTTACAATCACAGAGCGATTGAGGAAAAATGGCGCAGAAACTGGGAAGAGCACCCGGTAAATGTTGATGATGGAAAAAAAGAAAAGTATTACTGTCTGGATATGTTTCCCTATCCGTCCGGAAACGGTCTTCACGTAGGACACTGGAGGGGATACGTAATTTCGGATGTCTGGAGCCGGTATAAGATGCTTCAGGGATATTATCTGATTCACCCCATGGGATGGGATGCATTCGGACTTCCGGCGGAAAATTACGCTATTAAAATGGGCGTGCATCCGGCCAAGTCTACAGCGGAAAATGTGGCTAAAATTAAAGAACAGATTAAAGATATTGCGGCTATTTACGACTGGGATATGGAAGTTAATACGACAGATCCCAACTTTTATAAATGGACTCAGTGGATTTTTGTAAAAATGTTTAAGGCCGGACTGGCTTATGAAAAAGAATTTCCCATTAACTGGTGTCCTTCCTGTAAGACGGGCCTTGCCAATGAAGAGGTGGTAAACGGCAGATGTGAACGATGCGGCGCCGAGGTGACCAAGAAGAATCTGCGTCAGTGGATGCTGAAGATTACCAAGTATGCGGATCGCCTTTTAAATGATCTGGATAAACTGGACTGGCCGGAAAAAGTTAAGAAAATGCAGTCTGACTGGATTGGAAAATCATACGGCGCGGAAGTAGATTTTCCGGTGGAGGGAAGAGACGAGAAGATTACGGTTTATACCACAAGACCGGATACTCTGTATGGAGCCACCTTTATGGTTCTGGCGCCGGAACACTCTCTGGCGGCATCTCTGGCCACACCGGACAGAAAAGAAGATGTGGACCGCTATATTTACGAATCTTCCATGAAATCCAATGTGGACCGGCTGCAGGATAAGGAAAAAACCGGAGTATTTACCGGAAGCTATGCTATCAATCCATTAAACGGCGCGAGAACACCGATCTGGCTGTCTGACTACGTACTGGCGGATTACGGTACCGGAGCTATCATGTGTGTTCCGGCTCATGATGACAGAGACTTTGAATTTGCGAAGAAGTTTGATATTCCCATTATCCAGGTTATCGCAAAGGATGGAAAAGAAATTGAGAATATGACGGAGGCTTACACAGAAGCTTCAGGTATCATGATCAATTCCGGAGAGTGGAATGGAATGGAATCTGCGGTACTGAAAAAAGAAGCGCCTCATATGATTGAAGAGAGAGGCATTGGAAAAGCTACCGTAAACTTCAAACTGAGAGACTGGGTATTTTCCAGACAGCGTTACTGGGGTGAGCCTATTCCCATCGTACACTGTCCGAAATGCGGCAATGTACCGGTTCCTGAGGAAGAACTTCCCCTTCGTCTTCCGGATGTGGAGTCCTACGAGCCGACAGGAACGGGAGAGTCACCGCTGGCTGCCATTGACGAATGGGTAAACTGCAAGTGTCCGGTCTGCGGCGCCGATGCCAAGAGAGAGACTAATACCATGCCTCAGTGGGCTGGCTCTTCCTGGTATTTCCTGCGCTATGTGGATAATAAAAATGACAAAGAACTGGTTTCAAAGGAGAAAGCTCATAAATATCTGCCGGTAGACATGTACATCGGCGGTGTGGAGCATGCGGTGCTTCATCTGCTGTATTCCAGATTCTATACCAAATTCCTTTATGATATCGGCGTGGTTGATTTTGAAGAGCCCTTTACCCGCCTGTTCAATCAGGGTATGATTACTGGAAAGAACGGTATTAAAATGAGCAAATCCAAAGGAAACGTTGTATCCCCAGACGATCTGGTAAGAGACTACGGCTGCGATTCCCTGCGGATGTATGAACTGTTCGTCGGTCCGCCGGAATTGGATGCGGAATGGGATGACAGAGGAATTGACGGCGTATACCGTTTCCTGAACCGTTTCTGGAAGCTGGCCATGGACAGCAAAGATGCCAATGTGGCGGAGACAAAGGATATGGTGAAGCTGCGCCATAAACTGGTGTTTGATATTACCCAGCGTCTGGAAAGTTTCAGCCTGAATACGGTTATTTCCGGATTTATGGAATATAACAACAAACTGATTGATCTGTCGAAGAAGACCGGCGGTATAGACAAAGAGACGATGGAGACATTTATTATTCTTCTGGCGCCTTTTGCACCTCATATTGCAGAAGAACTGTGGGAAGCTTATGGCCATGACACTTCCGTATTTGAAAACCGCTGGCCGGAACATGACGAAGAAGCCATGAAAGATGATGAAGTTGAGATTCCGGTACAGATCAATGGAAAAACAAGAGGAGTGGTTTCCGTTCCTGCGGATATATCCAAAGAAGATGCCATTGCTGCCGGAAAGAAAGCAGTGGAAGATAAGCTGACAGGCAATGTGGTGAAAGAAATCTATGTGCCTGGAAAGATTCTTAATTTTGTGATGAAATAAAATAATTAATTGCCACCGGGTAAACGCCTTTCCCATTCTGTCAGGTTTTTGAAAGAATGGAAGAAAGGCGTTTTTTGCGCATGAATCGGATAAGGGAGAAAATAATAAGGAGGTTGAAAATGTTCAGGAGAATGCGGAGAAAACGGCAGGAGATGACTCAGGAAGAAAATATGTCTGTATTGACGGAGGGAACCTCTGGCGTTCTGGCTCTCCACGGAGATGGAGGATACCCATACGCGGTGCCGCTGAGCTATGTCTGCGATGGCTCTCATATTTACTTTCACTGTGCCAGAGAAGGTCATAAAGTGGATGCTGTCAACAAAAGTTCCAAAGCATCTTTTTGCGTAATTGGCCAGGATGATATTGTTCCGGAAAAATTTACTACACATTTCCGGAGTGTCATCGCTTTTGGAACTGTAAAAATACTGGAAGATGATTCGAAAAAAAGGGCTGCCATAGAAAAGCTTGCTTTGAAATATGCGCCTGAAGAGAGTAAGGACAGCCGCAGCCGGGAAATAGAACGTGAATGGAAAAGTCTCTGTGTGCTGGATATGACGATAGAACATCTTTCTGGTAAAAAAGCCATTGAACTGGTGACCCGCCGGGGCTGAATTTTATGTATCAGGCCTGTGCTGCACAAGCGCCACCAAAGGAGGAGCAGGTTATGCTGTTAAAGCAGATGAAATATTTTGTGGCTGTTATTGACTGTAACAGTTTCACAGAGGCAGCGGAACAGTGTTACATTTCTCAGTCAGCCATTTCCCAGCAGATTCAGTCAATGGAAAAAGAACTGGGAGTTGAACTGATTCACCGGAGGAATCGTCGGTTTACAATAACGCCGACTGGTCAGTATTTTTATTCTCACTGTAAAGCAATCCTGGAGCAGGTTGACGAGCTGATTCGTGAAACGAAACGCCTTGGAACAGATAATGAATTACAGCTGCGCATCGGATATTTACGATGCTACAGCGGGCTGGAACTCTATCAGGCGATTGAGGAATTTTCGAAAATATACCCGGAAGTTGCCATTAATATAGTAAACGGAGCCCATGAAGAGCTTTATGATCTGCTTCGTTTTGGCGGAGTGGATCTGATACTGAGCGATCAGCGCAGAGCGTTTTCTGACACTTATATGAATTATGAGCTGATGAAGTGCGGATGCTACGCAGAGCTTTCCGTCAATAACCCTCTCAGCCGGCAGGAATATGTCCGAATCGAGGAGCTGAGGCGTACTCCCTGCATTCTGATCACTTCACGGGAACAGCAGAACGCGGAACAGGAATATTATCAAAATACGCTGGGATTTGGGGGCAGTTATCTGTTTGCGGACAATTTAGAAGAAGGCCGTCTGCTGGTGCTGAGCAATCGGGGCTTTTTGCCGATTGAAAGCGTGGGAACGCTTCCGCCGGAAAGAGCTTCGATCCGAAGACTGCCGATCTGTCAGGAAGGCCGTCAGATTATGCGGAATTACTGCGCATTCTGGAGAAAGGACCAGACAAATTATTATATTGAAGAATTTGCGGATATCCTGCGTAAGCTTATGATCGGTGAAAATTAAATCAGAATTTCGGGGGAGCTGGGTAATAGATAATATGATATTTGGCAGGAGGGAATAAGATGGAACTGCGTGTACTGAAATATTTTCTGACAATAGCGGACGAAGGCAATATTACGAGAGCCGCGGATATTCTTCATGTTACCCAGCCGACACTCAGCCGTCAGTTAATGGAGCTGGAGGATGAAATGGGAACAGCACTGCTGATCAGGGGCAAACGTTCTGTTACGCTGACGGACGAAGGGTATTAATTTAAACAGCAGGCAGAAACGATCGTAGAACTTGCAGGCAAGCTGGAACATACATTTAAAGATCAAAAGGATGTCATCTGCGGCACAGTCCGGATCGGCGCGACGGAAGCGGTAGGCGGCCGGACGCTGGCTGCTCATATGAAAGATTTCAGAGAAAAATATCCTGACGTTCAGTTTGATCTTTATAATGGCATGGCGGATAACATTAAAGAGATGATCGAGCGTGGGCTGCTTGACATGGGGCTTGTGATGGAGCCTATTGACACCGCAAAATTTGAATATGTAAGACTCCCTCAGAAGGAAACCTGGGGGATCCTCATCCGGCGGGATCATGAGCTGGCGGAAAAAGAGACAGTAACAGTGGATGATATAAAACAGTATCCCTGATCATGCCGGGAAGAGAAAATGCGAAAAATCAAATTCTTCACTGGATGCAGTGCGAAGAAAGGCATCTGAACATTCCGGCTTATTACAATATTCTTTCCAACAGCGCACTGCTGGTTGAAGCAGGAATGGGCTGCGCAGTCTGCCTGGACGGCGCTCTGGCCATACATGCGTATCCGGAACTCTGTTTCCGCCAGATCATTCCGGAGCATATCACCAGGAGCGTGATCCTGTGGAAGAAAAACCATCTGTTTTCCCAGACGGCGTCTCTTTTCGTACAGACAATACAGGAACATTGAAAATGGCTATGGCATCAACAGCGTAGGTTGTTGATGTCATAGCTATTTTCAGTATACGGAGAAAGTATGATTTTCCATAATAGACAAGCATTAGACAAAGGGAATAACAGCTATTTATAATGAAAAAACAGTGGGATGATTTCGGTTATCAGTCTGTGTGGGCAGGAACTGCTTTGTTACTTTTACAGATTGGTGAGAAAGGATAGAGCTATGGCGGAAAGAAACTTATCCAAAACATATGAAAGCAGAGGAAAAAAGGAGAAAAGTATCTGGATTTCACAGGCACAGAAATGTATTTATTTTCATCGTGTATCAGGGTGCAGAGAAATAGAAATGTTTGACAGTAACGAAATGTGGGCGATGATCCGGCATTTGATCGACACAGGGTATAAAGTCGGATGAGATTGGACTGAAGCATTTTCCGGAAAGACCCGTAAGATCGCAGAAGTAATACAGGAACAGACAGGCGGAAGACTTAACCAGATCTATCCGAGGCAGCCTTATCCGGCAGATTTTGGACGCCTTTTAAGTCAGGTGAGAGAAGAAAGCATGTCCGGAAAGTTTCCTATGCTGCTTCCGATCACCGAAAGAGCTGACAAATATGATGTAGTCTTTGCCGGTTCGCCCAATTGGTGCGAAACCATCGCCCCTTCTCTGGCGACATGGCTAAAGGGAAATGATATGACAGGAAAGATCCTTTTTCCTTTTTTCAGCCATTGTGGTGGAGAAGACAAAGGCATGGAACAGGCAATTAGAAAACTGTGTCCGACAGCGAAAATGGGGAGGAGCCTGTATGTGCTGGAAAATGGGAGAGAAAATCTGCAGGATATAGTACATGTATGGCTGGAAAAAATTTCTGGAAAACTATCGCTGCATAAAAAGGAGGATTTATGAGAAAAAAAGTTGTGAGTACACTGATTGCCGTTATTACTGCCATGAGTATGCTTGCCGGATGCAGCCGGGCAACAGAAGGACCGGCAGAAGATACATCAGGAGAGATTCCCGTACGGACAGAAGATGATCCAGAAGGGAATATGCAGGAAGAAGCGGTCAGCTCATCTGTTGAAACTGACAGTGCAGACAGTACATCGGGATCTCCGGCTGTTTATATGACAACAGACATCAGTTCAGACGGGCTGATCGCAGTCTATGAAGCCCTGCAGGCGTCACCGGAAGAAAGCATCGCGGTGAAGCTCTCCACCGGGGAACCGGGAAGCAACTATCTCCGTACAGACCTGATCGGGGATCTGGTACAGTCTTTTGATGATCCTACGATTGTGGAATGCAATACGGCATACGGCGGTTCCCGTGCCAATACAGCCATGCACTATCAGGTAGCGGAAGACCATGGATATACTGAGATCGCGGATCGTCATCATGTAGCAACAGCGCAGATCCCGGTGGCATGGGCTATTGCAAAAGGGACACTGCCGATCATCGGAGTGACAAAAGTATATCAGGTAGAGGATGCTGTAAAAGCTGCTGCAGTTGAACTGTCAGCGGAAGAAATTAAGGCAATGGAGAAGCTCGGTGATGAGGCGCAGCTGAATGTGATTCGTTACTGGGAGAAGGAAATGAAATAGGCAGGAGTGATTTTCACAGGCTGTAATCTAAAACGAATCAAGGGGCTATCTATTCTTGATATGCCCCTTCTTTTTTCGCATAAGCTGAACTAATCAAATACCCTCGAAAGTGAAATTGCAGATTTTCTGATCCCGCCTAAAATAGAAGTTAGAAAACAAACAGGAGGTATTACCCATGAGCAAAACATTGATTGTGTATTATTCCCGCAAGGGTGAGAACTATGTAAACGGCATCGTGCGGAACCTGGCAAAGGGCAACACCGAGATTGTGGCCGAGATGATCGCCGACATGACCGGCGGCGATTTGTTTGAGATTGATACGGTGAAACCCTACGCCGCCGACTACTACACCTGCATCGATGAGGCAAAGACGGAACTGCGGCAGAACACCCGCCCTGAGCTGAAGGCATACCCGGACAGCCTGAATGGGTACGACACCATTTTTGTGGGCTACCCCAACTGGTGGGGAACCATGCCCATGGCCATGTTCACTTTTTTGGAGCATTTCGACCTGACGGGCAAGCGCATCCTGCCCTTCTGCACCAACGAGGGCAGCGGCATGGGTTCCAGCGAGCGGGATCTGAAGAAGATCTGTAAGGGAGCCAAGGTGGAAAGCGGCCTGTCCATCCATGGAGCGGAAGCGGCAAACTCCCGCAGCAAAGTGGAGACATGGGTCAGGAAGCTGGTGTAAGGATGTCTGTGCGTTTACAGGTTTCCATCAATGGTACGGTTTTTCATGCCCGGTTGGAAGAAAATCCGCTGACAGTACAGCTGGCAGAACTCTGCCCCATTGAATTCCGGATGCAGGCGCGGGGAGACCATGAATACTATGGCAGACTGCCTGAATCCTTTCCGCAAAAGGGCTGTCAGATGATTTCCAAGACAAAGAGAAATCAGATCAGCTACTTTGATGGATGGAACGCTCTGTCCTTCCTTTTTCAGGATGTAGACATTTCTCCCTATGCGGTAGCTTATCTTGGTGAATTTGAAGAGGATGCCGCCTCCTTTCTGGAAACAGCCGGCGGCACAGTAACGGTCCGGCTGGAAACGGACACGGCGCAAGGACGGTGAACGGTATGGATGATCGGGAAATTGCCGAGGCATGTTACTGCAGGATGTACCAGGGCATGGTGGAAAAAGACGAACCCATTCTGCGGGAGGTACTGGCGCCGGAGTTTGTGCTGATTCACATGACCGGGATGCGCCAGCCTTTGGAGGCGTTCATCCAGGCCGTTCAGAACGGCACTTTGAATTACAGCTCTGCCCTCCATCAGAAAATCATTGTCCATCTGGATGGAGAACATGGAAAGTTGACGGGGCAGAGCCTGGTACATGCGGCTGTCTTTGGCGGGGGATGGCATACCTGGCGGCTGCAGCTTGTATGCAGCCTGGCAAAACAGGACGGAAAGTGGCAAATCACGAAGGCAATAGCCTCTACCTACTAAGAAAGGAAGGAAAACAATGGAAAAGATCGCAGTTGTGTATTATTCCCTGAAGGACGAGACCATCGCTCCGGGGATGAAGATTGTCAACTTGGAAAAAGGACATACCGAAAGAATGTCCGGACATCAGCGGCTACGATGTGATCTTTTTGGGCTTCCCCAACTGGTGGAATACCCTGCCCATGCCGGTGGTGACCTTTTTGGAGCAGTGCAGCTGGGACGGGAAAAAGATCATCCCCGGCGGGGAATTTTTAGGGCATGAAGTGAAACAATCAGAGGCCGGCATCAGCCAGTGGGCTCAGAGCGCAGTTCAAAATCTGTAAGGAGGATTTCACTATGGAAAAATCAAAAGTATATTTTACAAAAGAGATCACGCCGGAGAGCCTTGTGAAAATCTATCAGGCTCTTGGTGTGGAACTGAAGGGCAAGGTGGGCGTGAAAATTTCTACTGGAGAGCCCGGCGGGAACAACTATTTGCACCCGGAACTTATAGGAAATCTGGTGAAGAAGCTGAACGGCACCATCATCGAGTGCTGTACCGCCTATGCGGGCAGGCGGATGGACCCGAAAGACCACTGGAAGGCGATCGAAGAACACGGCTTTAAGTCTATGGCTCCCTGCGACATTATGGACGAGTTCGGGGAAATGGAAATTCCCGTGGAGAACGGATTCCATCTGGATAAGGACATTGTAGGTGAGCATTTGGCCGACTATGATTCCATCCTGGTCCTCTCCCATTTCAAAGGTCACGCCATGGGTGGTTTCGGCGGGGCGCTGAAGAACATCAGCATCGGAATCGGCTCTACCCACGGAAAGACCTATATCCATACCGCCGGTGTGACCACTAACGCGGCGGAGCTGTTTGAAAAACTTCCGCCCCAGGATCATTTCCTGGAGTCCATGGCGGATGCCTGCAAGGCGGTTATCGCCTATAAAGGAGCGGGAAATATGCTCTATATCAATGTGGCGAACCGGCTTTCGGTGGACTGTGACTGCGATTCCCATCCGGCGGAACCAGAGATGGCTGATCTTGGCATTTTTGCCTCTGTGGACCCGGTGGCGGTAGATCAGGCTTGCTATGATGCAGTTGTCAATTCCCCTGACCCCGGCAAAAAGGCACTGATCGAGCGTATGGATTCCCGTCATGGTATTCACACAGTGGAAGCGGCAGCGGAGCATGGCCTTGGAAGCCGGGAATACGAGGTTATTTCCCTGGACTAAAGAATCACATGCATCTGTCAATGAGGTGGATGGCGTGGATAAGATCACTGTTCACGGAGTCAGATATTACGACAAATATGTGAAACAGGACGGCCGTTGGCTGCTTCTTTTTTGAAGAAAGGAATAAAATCATGAGCATTTCAAAGTTTTCTAAAGAATATCATGAGCGGATGTTTCCAGGCTATCACTCCAGCTTTCTGGAAACAGACCCGGAGTTCATCGAGCGGTTTGACAACTTCGCCTTTGACGAGGTGGTAAACAGCGATGATCTGGACGACCGCACCCGGATGATGGCTATTCTAGCCACACTGATTGGAAGTCAAAGCATCGATGAGTATAAGGCCATGCTGCCCGCCGCTTTGAACTTTGGTGTGACGCCAGTTGAGGCCAAGGAGATCGTTTACCAGGCGGTGGCGTATCTGGGCATTGGACGGGTGTTCCCGTTCCTCCATGCTGTCAATGATATTCTCACATCTCGTGGGGTGAAATTGCCGCTGGAAGGGCAGGCTACTACCACGATGGATACACGGATGGAAGCAGGAAATCAGGCACAGGCAGACATCTTCGGCGAGAGGATGCGGGGCTTTCAGAATAGCGGCCCGGAGGAGAGCCGTCATATTAATCGCTGGCTTGCGGATAACTGCTTCGGCGATTATTACACCCGCAAGGGTCTGAACTACCAGCAGCGGGAGATGATTACGTTCTGCTTCCTGGCCGCCCAGGGTGGATGCGAGCCTCAGCTCACCTCTCACGCCGCTGGCAATATGCGGATCGGCAATGACAAGGCATTTCTTATCAAGGTCATTTCCCAGTGTCTCCCCTTTATTGGCTATCCCCGCAGCCTGAACGCCCTGCGCTGTGTGAACGAGGCGGCGAAGAGCCAGGAGGATGCCAAATGAAATTATGCTAATAAGGAACTGGTGGGCGAAGCGCTGGAACCGGTGCGGGACCAGGTAGTGATCGCCACTAAATTCGGATGGGACATACAGGATGGCAAATGCCTGGGGCTGCATCCAGGTAATGTGGTAAACATTCGAGAAGTACGAAAAACTCTGATTTTTATTCGGATTAGTGGTACTTATCAATTATCCGCAAAACTAAAATTGTCATTCTCCGTGCAATGATTAAAATAGAAAGCAGAACAGGTTAAGAAAGGAGCCATTCACATGAAAAATGTTATGATTTTGACCGGCGCAGGACAGATCGGTATGGCGATTGCCCGCCGGATGGGCTATGGCATGAAGATTGTCATAGGCGATAAGAAACCGGAGAACGCCGCAGCCATCGCCAGGATCCTCAACGACGCCGGGTTTGACGCCACGGCCCGCGAGATGGATTTGTCTGACCGGACATCCATCCAGGCCCTGATCGCCGAGTCCCAGAGCTGCGGCCCCATCACCATGTTGGTGAACGCGGCGGGCGTCTCGCCCAGCCAGGCCCCCATCGAGGCGATTTTGAAGGTGGATCTGTACGGCACCGCCGTGCTGCTGGAAGAAGTGGGCAAGGTTATCGCTCCCGGCGGCGTAGGCGTCACCATCTCCAGCCAGTCCGGCCATCGTATGCCGGCGCTGACCCCGGAGGCGGACGAGCAGCTGGCATGCACCCCCACCGAGGAACTGCTGAAGCTGGACATCCTCCAACCTGCCAACATCCGCGACACGCTGCATGCCTACCAGATGGCCAAACGCTGCAACGAGAAGCGTGTCATGGCCGAGAGTGTAAAATGGGGTGCGAAAGGTGCGCGCATCAATTCCATCTCGCCGGGCATCATTGTGACGCCGCTGGCCATCGACGAGTTCAACGGCCCCCGCGGGGATTTCTACAAGAATATGTTCGCCAAGTGCCCCGCCGGTCGGCCCGGCACCGCTGATGAGGTGGCCAACGTGGCTGAACTGTTGATGAGCGATAAGGGCGCCTTTATTACCGGATCAGATTTCCTGATCGATGGCGGCGCTACGGCATCTTATTTCTATGGAGCGCTGAAACCGGAAAAATAATTAACGGTCAGAAAAGAAGATTATAGTGAGCATATATTCCGTTTCTTTCCATCAGCTCCTCATGCGTACCCCGTTCGGCAATGCCGTTGTCGGCAACCACAAGAATTTCATCAGCGCCCCGGATCGTGGAAAGTCTGTGGGCGATGGTGATAGTGGTACGATTCTGAGACAGTGCGTCCAGGCTTTGCTGAATCCAGTGTTCGCTTTCGTTATCCAGAGCACTGGTGGCCTCATCCAGAATCAGTACGGGCGGATTTTTCAGAAATACGCGGGCAATGGCGATTCTCTGTTTCTGTCCGCCGGAGAGGCGAGCGCCCCGTTCTCCTACAAAAGTATCATAGCCATCGGGAAGAGATTCGATAAAGTCATGGATATTGGCTTTCTTGGCCGCCTGTATGATTTCATCCATGGAAGCGCCGGGCTTTCCATAAGCGATATTTTCCTTTATAGTACCGCAGAACAGGTATACATCCTGCTGAACGATACCAATCTGACTGCGGAGAGATTTTAAAGTCAGCTTTCGCACATCCTGCCCATCTATGGTGACTTTGCCGGCAGTGACATCATAGAAACGGGGCAGGAGGGAGCAGATCGTGGTTTTTCCGCTTCCGGAAGGCCCCACCAGAGCTATGGATTTCCCGGCATCTATCTGAAAGGAAACGTCTGACAGCACAGGAGTGTCATCATCACTGTAATGGAAGGTTACATTTTCATAACAGACGGTTCCTTTCACTTCGTTCAGAGGTCGGGCGTCGGGCGCGTCTTTTATCTCAGGCTCCGTTTCCATAACGGCGGTGAACCGTTTGAAACCGGAGAGTCCTTTCTGCATCATTTCTGTCAGCTCTACCAGTATCTG
The DNA here is from genome assembly GCA_050944415.1 of Ruminococcus sp. Lineage (GTDB taxonomy): Bacteria > Bacillota > Clostridia > Lachnospirales > Lachnospiraceae > Ruminococcus_G. Next base: position 39,221 of record JBMNRA010000006.1, on the reverse strand, counting down.
AATCGGACTGATGAAAATACCGATATAAAGGGCATACATCGCCAGATCAGATACCTGCATGGTTCCATGTGCAATGAGATATCCGCCGTATACCAGTGTGACAAGATACATCAGTCCCTGAAAAAGGTTATTTCCAGCCATAAAACTTCCCATACACCGGTAATTGTCATCCTTTGACAGCAGAAAAGCGTGATTGCTTCTGGAAAATTTGTGCCGTTCCACATCTTCGTTGGCAAAGGACTGTACCACCCGGATTCCGGCGAGCGTATCCTGGAGACTGGCATTTACATCACCGATTTTTTTCCGGTTTTCCATAAAAGTTGCCTGCATTCTTCGATTCTGGTTCATGGAAAAAAGAATCATACAGAAAACCAGAAAAAACAGAGGAATGGCCAGCCGCCAGTTGATGAAAAACAGAAAGGCGAAGGAACCGATGATTTTAATCAGGGAAATGAACAGATTTTCCGGACCGTGATGAGCGAACTCGGAAATATCAAAAAGGTCGGAGACAAGTTTGCTCATCATCTGTCCGGAATTATTCCGGTCATAGTAGGAAAAGGAAAGCTCTTCGTAGTGATCAAAGAGCTGCTGCCTCATATCCCGTTCCATTCGGGCGCCCATCATATGCCCCTGGTAGCTGACATAATATTTGCACAGACTCTGAGAAATATACATAATAAGCAGCAGAGCGCCGATGGGCGGCAGAGCTTTCAGAATTATGCTGCTTTCCCGTGTAAACAGGGTGGCCGTCAGTGTCCGCAGAATCTGCGGATAAACAAGATCTATAAGACTGATCAGCGCCGCGCAGAGCAGATCCAGAACAAGGACGGTTTTATAAGGTGCATAGTAATGAATGAATTTTTTTAGTGTCTGCATAATGTTTCCTCTCGCTATTTGTGGTACACTAATGATACCACAAAAAAAGCAGGGAGGGAATCATTTGAAAAAAGTGGGAATCGTCTGCTGTTCCAACGGTCAGTTACGGGAAGACAATGTGATAACGGAACTGGAAAGTCTGCTGAGACAGTCGGGGTTTGCTCCCGTCTTCAGTGATTTTATCTATCAGAAGGAATCTGTATTTTCCGGTACGGGAAAGGAACGCGCGAAAGCGCTGATGGATTTTTATAAAGACAGGGAGATTGAAGAAATATTTGACATTTCCGGCGGAGATATTGCCAATGAGATACTGCCATACCTTGATTATTCGGTGATCAGGAACAATCCGAAAAGATTCTGGGGATACAGTGATCTTACCACGGTAATCAACAGTATATATGCAGAAACCGGGATATCATCTGTACTCTATCAGGTGAAAAACCTGGTGCGCTGTCAGAATCAAAGAAGAATTTCTGAATTTCTTCGTACAGTGAACGGTGAGGATCAAAGTCTGTTTTCTATCGCCTGCGAATTTGTTCAAGGAAAAAATTTAAAAGGTATTACTGTGGGAGGCAACATTCGCTGCCTGCTGAAACTGGCGGGGACAAGGTACTGGCCGGATATGCGGGGAAAAATTCTGGTTTTGGAAGCATTAAGCGGCAGACTCCCCCAGATTGTCACATATCTGAATCAGCTGGAACAGATGGGAGTCTTTCGTCAGGTTCAGGGGGTGCTTCTCGGAACCTTTACCGAATTGGGAAAAGACAAAATCAGCGCATCCCGGCTGACGCAGCGATATATTGGAGCTGATCTGCCTCTGGCGGTAACCGGTGATATTGGCCATGGCTATGATGCAAAGGGGATTATAATCGGAGAGGAGGTATCCATTCATGGAATATAAACAGCTGAAAAAATATCCGAAACTGGAGCTGCACTGCCATCTGGACGGCTCGCTGTCTCTGGAATTTATCCGTGAACGGTTAGGAGAACAGATACCTCTTTCTGCTTTACAGGTAAAAGAGGACTGCCGGAATCTGTCGGAATATCTGGAAAAGTTTGCTCTTCCGCTGCGGTGCCTTCAGGATGAGGAGGGGCTTATGGGCGCGGGATATGATTTTATCAAAAATGCTGCGGGAGAAAATGTCAGGTATGTGGAAGTCAGATTTGCGCCGGGTCTTTCCCGGGAACAGGGACTGACGGTAAAACAGATACTGGAATCTCTATTGAAAGGACTGGAAAAAGGAAGAGAAAATTTCGGTGTGAATTTTAATGTGATCGTATGCGCCATGCGGCAGCATTCGGAAGAAGACAATCTCAATATGCTGAAAGAAGCGGCGGAATTTCTCGGCTATGGAGTATGTGCCGCGGATCTGGCCGGCGATGAAGCGGCTTATCCCATGAAGAAATATTTTCATCTGTTTCAGGAGGCAAAGAAGCTTGGGTATCCATTCACCATACATGCCGGAGAATGCGGCAATCCGGACAATATCCGGGATTCCCTTGCAGTGGGAGCCGTAAGAATCGGTCACGGGATTGCTATGAAAAGCCATCGCCGGCTGCAGGAGATGTGCCGGGAAAATCATATCGGTATAGAGATGTGTCCCGTCAGCAATCTTCAGACGAAAGCGTCACCGTCTCAGGAAGAATATCCGCTGCGGGAATTTCTGGAAGCAGGACTGCTGGTAAGCATTAATACTGATAATCGTACGGTGAGCGGGAGTTCCGTCACCAAAGAACTTGATTTTATTCAGAAAACTTATCGGGTCTCTGATGAGGAGATTCGACTTTTCATGATTAATGCAGTAAAAACAGCTTTTGCGGATGACAGTATAAAAGAAAAGCTGTATCGTCTGTATGTATAGAAGCGGGAGGAAAGACAGATGGAAAGGTATCAAAGGATTTTTTTGATTGTGCTGGATTCACTGGGAATCGGAGCAATGCCGGACGCGGAAAAGTATAGAGATGAAGGGGCCGACACCTTTGGTCATACGGCACAGACTGTTGGGAAAATGGAGATTCCGAATCTGAAAAAAATGGGAATACTGAATCTTCATCCCGTGCCCGGCATGGACGCGGAAGAATATCCCATAGGGCGCTTTATGCGAATGGCTGAGGCCAGCCACAGCAAGGATACCATGACGGGACATTGGGAAATGATGGGACTTAAAGTGGAGAAGCCTTTTAAAACTTTTACAGAAAAGGGATTTCCACCGGAACTTATTGCAGAACTGGAAAAACGCTGCGGGAAAAAAGTGATTGGAAACCGAAGCGCCAGCGGCACACAGATTTTAGATGAGCTGGGAGAAGAAGAGATCAGAGATGGTTCCATGATTGTATATACTTCCGCGGATTCTGTCCTTCAGATCTGTGGAAATGAGGAGACTTTTGATCTTGCCAACCTTTATCGCTGCTGTGAGATAGCCAGGGAGCTCACCATGAAAGATGAATGGAAAGTGGGACGTGTAATTGCAAGGCCTTATGTGGGAAAGAAAAAAGGTGAGTTCGTCCGAACCAGCAACCGTCGGGATTATGCCCTGAAACCTTTTGGAAAAACGGTATTAAGCGCTTTGCAGGAGAATGGTTATGATGTGATTTCCATAGGAAAAATCAACGATATTTTTTCCGGCGAGGGAATTACCAGGACTTTTCATTCGGACAGCTCTGTCCATGGAATGGAGCAGACGAGTCAGATCTGCAGCGAAGATTTTCACGGAATCTGCTTTACCAACCTGGTGGATTTTGACGCGCTTTGGGGCCACAGGAGAAATCCCAGGGGATATGCCGGGGAGATTGAGAAGTTTGACAGAGGATTGGGCAGACTGCTGGGACAGCTGAGAAGAGATGATCTGCTGATTCTGACAGCAGATCACGGCAATGATCCCACTTACAGAGGCACGGATCACACCAGAGAGTATGTGCCCTTTCTGGCGTATTCTCCGTCAATGAAAAAAAGAGGCGCCATGGAAGAAAGTGACACTTTTGGGGCCATCGGAGCTACTATCGCAGATAATTTCGGCGTTCCCATGCCGGAGGGGACCATTGGCAGATCCAGACTGGCAGAATTATTATAAAAAATGACAGGAGGAATCAGAAGATATGTATCAGAGACTGAAGAAGTGCGTGGAGACAATACGGAAACAGACAGGTTTTCAGCCGAAGACGGCTGTGGTTCTGGGTTCCGGTCTGGGAGGATACGGAGAAAGAGTGAAAGTGGAAACAGAAATTTCTTACCGTGATATCGAAGGATTTCCGGTATCTACGGTAGAAGGCCATAAGGGGAAATTTCTTTTCGGATACGTAGGAAATCTGCCGGTGGTGATGATGCAGGGCAGAGTGCATTATTATGAGGGGTATAATATGGAAGATGTGGTGCTTCCGGTACGGCTGATGGGAATGCTGGGCGCTGATACTCTCATGCTGACCAATGCGGCCGGAGGGATCCGGGAAGATCTGACGCCCGGTGATCTGATGTTGATTACAGATCATATCTCCTCCTTTGTCCCCAGTTCGCTGGTTGGAAAAAATGCAGATGAGCTGGGTACGCGTTTTCCTGACATGAGCCGGGTATATGATGAGACTTTGTGCGGGGCGGCGCGGGAGGAGGCAAAAAGACTGAAAATTTCACTGAAGGAAGGCGTCTATGTTCAGGCGTCCGGACCAAATTATGAAACTCCTGCGGAAATCCGCATGTTCCGGACTCTGGGAGCAGATGCAGTGGGAATGAGTACGGCATGCGAAGCGATTGCTGCGAAGCACATGGGAATGAAAGTGTGCGGCATTTCCTGTATTACTAACATGGCTGCCGGAATTTTAGACCAGCCGTTGGATCATCAGGAGGTACAGAGAGCTGCTGATCTGGTAAAGGACAAATTTGAAAGTCTTATAACAGCGATTTTAAACCATTAAAAAGAGGGCGCCGCAGATGCGGCGCTCTCTTTTTTGCAAGCGCTTATTTTACTTTTATATGACGGCGTCCGGACCGCTTTTTTCTGTCTTTTCGCTTCTGGCGCATATTGCTGAATGTTCTTTCTACAGTTTCAATAAAAATGCTGGTGTAACGAAGCACCGGTTCTGTTACAAGTGTAAATACTCCGAGAAGCATCCCGCATTTTAAAGAGACTCTGCTGATGGCAAACAGATCATGGACAAAGAAAATGCAAAACAGTATGCCGATAATAACGCCGATAAATACGGACCAGCGCAGAGCATTCATTGGTTTACTGATGCGGTAAAGGATCATGAATCCAACCACGGCCAGAAGAAGAGTAGATGCCGTTGATATATCGGTAGCGTCTACTCCGAATACCTGTCCGAATACAACAAGGGCGCCAACTACAAGAAAATCAGTTACCCCGGCTGGCAGGGCGGTAATCAGTACATTTGTAATGAAATGCCCTTTAATGATGTTTTTATTCGGTTCCAACGCCAGCAAAAATCCCGGAACACCGATGGTAAACATGCTGATCAGAGAGATCTGTGATGGTTCCAGGGGATATTCAATCATAAAGGAGATGGAAAACAGAGCCATCAAAAAAGAAAAGATGTTCTTTACCAAAAACAAACTGCCGGAACGCTGCAGATTATTGACGACTCTGCGTCCTTCCAGAACAACGGAGGGCATGCAGGCAAAATTTGATTCCAGAAGAACCAGCTGGGATGCCTGAGCAGCCGCATCGCTTCCGCTTGCCATGGCAACGCTGCAGTCGGCGTCCTTTAAAGCAAGCACATCGTTTACACCGTCTCCCGTCATGGCAACGGTTTTTCCCTGTGCTTTCAGAGCTTTTACAAACTGACGTTTCTGATTGGGCGTTACTCTTCCGAATACCGTGTATTTCTGTACAGCATCGGCAATTTCCTTGTCCGTACTGAGTGTGGATGCATCCACGTAACTGGCAGCATTTTTTATACCGGCTTCCAGAGCGACCTTGGAAACAGTCACGGGATTGTCACCGGATATTACTTTAATGTCCACGCCCTGTTCTTCAAAATACTGGAAGGTGCTTCTGGCTTCTTTTCTGATGGGATTCGACAGAAGAACCAGACAGTAGGGAGTCACCGCCTCTTTCAATTCTTTTCCGTCAGCCGTTCCGTGATACTTTCCAAATACCAGCACGCGGTAGCCTTCACTGCTGTAGGATTCTATGATATCCCGGTGTTCTTCATAGGAGGAACGCAGTACAAATTCAGGTGCGCCGATCACGTAAGAGGTGTGATCAAAGGTAGCGCTGCTGTATTTATAGGCAGATGAAAAAGAAGTAATGGAAGATGCCGTTTTTCCGGAATTCTCCCGGAAATAATTTTTCATGGCAGCCATAGTAATATTATCCCGGGACATGGCATTGACGAAATCACCAAGCAGAAGTTCCAAAGGCAGAGTTTCCATGTTCTCCTGATAAGTGCTTAAAGGAATCATATCGTTGACCTGCATGGTATTTTCTGTAATTGTTCCCGTCTTATCCACACAGAGTACATTGACACGGGCCAGTGTTTCGATACATTTCATATCGTGAACCAGTACCTTTTTTCCGGCCAGACGGACGACGCTGACAGCCAGCGCCACACTGGAGAGGAGATACAGTCCTTCGGGAATCATTCCTATGACAGCAGCTACCATGGAGGTAATAGCCGTCTGAAGACTTGCCTTGGCGAAAAGAAGCTGCTGAGTCACCAGCATCAGGCCGATGGGGATAATGATAATACCAACCGCCAGAACCAGAGTATTCAGAGAACGGATCATTTCAGACTGTTCTCCTTCTTTTACGGCTTTGGCTTCCAGCGTCAGCTTGGATACATAGGAATCTGCGCCGACTTTGTCAAGGCGGGCCAGACATTTTCCGGATACAATGAAACTTCCTGACAGGAGAGATTCGCCGGACTTTTTTGTGATTTCATCCGATTCACCGGTAATCAAAGATTCATTAACCTGAACTTCGCCGCTTACTACAGAGGCATCAGCGGGAATCTGATTCCCGGCCTGAAAAATTACCAGATCATCCAGGACCAGCTGATCCGCGGGAATTACCGATTCTTTGCCGTCCCGGATGACATTGGCTTTTGGTGCGTTTAATACGCTTAATTTATCCAGTGTTTTTTTGGAACGGATTTCCTGTATGATACCAATCAGCGTATTGCAGATGATTATGGGCAGAAAGGTAAGATCCCGGAAAGAGCCCACCAGAATCAGCAGAACAGCGATAACCGCAAAAACAAGGTTGAAATAAGTCAGCAGATTTCCAAGAATAATTTCTTTAATTGTTTTTGATGGCGGATCCACCGGTGTATTGGCATAGCCGCTCTGCACGCGTTCCTTTACCTGTGCGGAGGTAAGGCCGGTTTCAGGGCTGGCCTGTATCCGTTCGACAGGTTTTCGTGAAATCTGAACCGGCTGTTCTTTCTGAAGCTTTTTTAATTGAATCATAAATTGTTACCTACTTTCTTTTGTCTGCCAGTTGGATAGAGGAGATATCAGGATCAATCAGCAGGGAATAATTCGTGTGATAAATGACAAACCCCGGTTTGCCGCCTTTTGGTTTTTTAATATTTTTGCGCTGTGTATAGTCTATCTCCACTTTGGGAGCGCTGCGGCCTTTGGAATAGTAGGCTGCCAGCCGGCCGGCTTCCTCAAAAGTTCTGTCCGGAAGTTCCCCGTCTCCTGTCTTGACGATAACGTGGGATCCTGGCTGCCCTTTGGCATGAAACCACCAGTCGTTTCCCGAAGCAAACTTGAAAGTCAGATCTTCATTCTGAAAGTTGTTTTTTCCCACATACATATGATAACCATCGCTGGAGATGTAATGGAAAGGCTGGGAAAGATTTTTTTTCTTTTTGCGCTCTCCCGTATGTCTGCGGCGAATGTATCCGTATTCCATTAATTCTTCTTTTATCTGAGCCAGATCATCTTCCGACAGGGCGATGTCCAGCGCCATACTGATGGATTCCAGATGTTCCACTTCTTCATATGTCTCTTTGAGAAGGACCGTCAGCGCCTCCTGCGTCCGTTTTAATTTGCTGTACCTGTCAAAATATTTTTTTGCGTTTTCTGACGGCGTCAGGGCCGGATCCAGCGGCACAGTTACCATTTCATTCGTGTAATAATTCACAGCCTCAAAGGAGCGGGCCTCCGGTTCCAGATGATATCCGTAGGTGTTGATCAGTTCACCATAGATACGATACTTTTCTTTTTTTTCTGTGTCCTTCATTTGTTTTTTCTGCAGAATTAATTTTTTATTGCTGCGTTCCAGAGAAGTCTGAACAATTCTGCGCAGCTCTGCTGATTTCTGCCTGATCTTGGTCACAATATTTTTTTCAGCATAATAAGATTCCAGCATTTTACTGACGGAATCATATGTAACGCGTGTCAGATCCGTATAGATAGATAACGGAAAGCTGGCATATTCAACAGGATCGGAATTCCGGTAATATATTCCCGGCGAAAAATTTTCGGATTTTACATCCTCGATCAGGCGGAAAAGAATGTGATACAGATGTTCTTTTTCAATTTCTGTGAGAGAATCGGTGGGCGCTCCTCCGTCAATGGAAGCTCTGGCACAGAGTTCTTCACCTGTCAGCGGGCTGATGCCGGTCAGTGAAAGGTAGAGAGTTTTTGATACCGGAAGAGGACGGGAAAGGACCTGATCACGAAAAGTCTCATAGGAAACAGTCAGCGGATTCAGTTTCTCCTGGGTCTGCGGAATAAAATAATCCCGTCCGGGAAGAACCTCTCTCACAGAACTCATGTGGGAAGACACGTGTTTGATACTGTCAATAATCATAAAATCCTCATCACAGAAAATAATATTGCTGTGTTTTCCCATAATTTCAATCATCAGGTATTTCCGGCAGACATCCCCCATCTCATTGAGATGTTCCAGCTTAATCTGGATGATACGTTCCAGCCCCGGCTGGGTGACGCTTAAAATTTTCCCGCTTCCGATGTGCTTGCGCAGCAGCATGCAGAAATTCGGGGCAGTCAGAGGACTGGGTTTATTAGATTCTGTCAGATAAATAAGAGGCAGGGATGCGCTTGCGGAAATAAAAAGACGATACTGTACCTTCTGATTCTTGACCGTGATCAGCAGTTCGTCATTTTCCGGCTGAGCGATTTTATTGATTTTCCCGCCGGTAATTGTTCTGTTTAATTCTGATACTATATTTGCAATGGTAATACCGTCAAATGCCATAATAATCTCCTTTAGTCATATGAATTTATTATAACAGAAAAAAAAAATTTGACTAGGGTTTTATAATGAATTATAATGAATTCATATGTTCAGGCAACGCCTGGATAAATGTGACAGAAATGATAGAAATGAGATATAAGCAGCATGATAAAAAGTATGACAGGATTTGGCCGTTCTGAGTTTCAGAATGAGCTTTACAAATTTACTGTAGAGATGAAATCGGTGAATCACCGGTATCTGGATTTTAATTTCAAGATTCCCAAAAAGCTGGGAGCATTTGAAAGCAGTATCCGTAATGTACTCAAAGAGTATATTAAGCGGGGAAAGATAGATGTTTTTGTAACCTATGAAAACTACACCCAGGATCGTGTCAATCTGAAATATAATCAGGATATTGCCGGGCAGTATATGATGTATCTGAAACAGATGGAAGCGGATTTTGCGCTGGAGAATGATGTCTCTGTTTCCGTGCTGGCCCGTTTCCCGGAAGTTTTCACTATGGAAGAGCAGACCGCAGATGAGGAAGAGCTCTGGGGTGCGCTGGAGCCGGTGCTGAGGAATGCCGCTGAAGCTTTCGTGCTGTCCAGAGAAAAAGAAGGGGAGCACCTGCAGAAAGATCTGCTGGAAAAACTGAATGTCATGTATGACAGAGTACTTATGATTGAAGAACGTTCTCCTGAAATCACAAGAGAGTACAGAGAAAAACTGGAAAAGAAGATGCATGAGCTTTTGGAGGACAGTCAGATCGAAGAATCCAGAATAGCCGCAGAGGTAATTGTATTTGCGGATAAGATCTGCACGGATGAAGAAACCGTCCGTCTGAAAAGTCATATAGAAAATATGAAACATGTGCTTCATACCGGAGAAGGAATCGGACGGAAGCTGGATTTTATCGCACAGGAGATGAACCGGGAAGCAAATACTATTTTGGCCAAGGCTAATGATATTACCACATCCAATGTGGCAATTGATCTTAAGACGGAGATTGAAAAGGTCAGAGAACAGATTCAGAATATAGAATAGGCGGGACAGTTGTTTGGCACGTTTGATTAATATCGGTTTTGGAAATGTGGTGAATGCCGAGAAAATTGTAGCGGTTGTGAATCCGGACGCAGCTCCGGTGAAGCGTCTGATGCAGAGCGCGAAAGAAAGCGGAAACAGCATTGACGCCACACAAGGCAGAAAAACAAAATCTGTAATCGTCACAGAAGACGGTTACGTTGTTCTTTCTGCGCTGCAGGCAGAGACAATCAGCAGACGCGTAAATGTCGGCTGGTCAGGTGAGGAAAAAGGGGATAATTATGAGCCGTAGAGGATTATTGGTGGTGGTGTCCGGTTTTTCCGGATCGGGAAAAGGAACGCTGATGAAGCTGATCCTGGGAAAATATGATAACTATTGTCTTTCTATCTCTGCTACTACGCGAAAACCCCGGCAGGGGGAAAGAGACGGGGTGGAATATTTCTTCAAGACAACGGAAGAATTCCGGCAGATGATAGCAGAGGATGCTTTTATTGAATATGCCCGGTATGTGGATAATTATTACGGCACACCCAGAGATTATGTGGAAAAACAGCTGAATGCCGGTAAGGACGTGATTCTGGAGATAGAAATGCAGGGAGCGCTGAAGGTAAAAGAAAAACTGCCGGAGACGCTGCTGATTTTTGTTACGCCGCCTACGGCAGAGGAATTGCTGAGACGTTTGACTTCCAGGGGAACGGAGTCGGAAGAAATTGTGGCGGCCAGAATGGCTCAGGCAAAGGAAGAATCCCGTTTTATGGAGTGCTATGATTATATACTGGTTAATGAGACGGACAGGGAAGAAGAATGTATGGAACGTCTTCACCAGCTGATTCAGGGAGCGCATCAGAAAACTTCTCAGAATCAGGATTTTATAGATGAAATGAAGAAGCAATTGAGTGATATTTGAAAGGAGCAGGATATATGATTCATCCATCTTATTCAGAACTTATGAAAGCGATTAACAGCGAACACGACGCCAATGAGGCACCTCTTGTCAACAGCCGGTATTCCATTGTACTCGCTACCAGCAAGAGAGCCAGACAAATCATCAGCGGCGCGGAACCACTGGTAAAGGCTGCCGGTAAAAAACCTCTCTCCATCGCGGTGGAAGAAATGTATGAGGGCAAGGTAAAGATTCTGCCGGAAGGAACACAGGAAGAGGATCAGGAAGAAGAATAGTGAATGTAAGGGGAGGCTGCTGCATGTATGAGAGGAATACCGTGCAGCAGCCTTTTATCTCTGCTATACAGGAGGAATAGATGCGGATATTATTTGTTTCACTGGGTTGTGACAAAAATCTGGTGGATTCAGAAGAGATGCTTTATCTCTTAAAAGAAAGAGGATATGAAATAACCGATGAAGAAGAACAGGCGGATGTAGTGGTAATCAATACCTGCTGTTTTATTCACGATGCAAAGGAGGAAAGCATTGATACCATTATTGAAATGGGAAAATATCGTCTGTCCGGGAAGATCAGAGCACTGATTGTTACCGGATGTCTGGCACAGAGGTATCAGAATGAGATTCTTGCGGAAATGCCGGAAGTTGATGCTGTGCTGGGAACTGCCAGTTACGATGATATCATTGAAGCCGTTGATAAGGTATTGCAGGGTGAAAAATATACATCCTTCCGCCAGATCGACCGGCTGGTGGATACGGGAGGAGACCGGGTAATTACTACCGGCGGATCTTATGAATATCTCAGAATTGCGGAAGGCTGTGCAAAGCACTGTACCTACTGTGTGATTCCGAAGATCAGAGGAGCTTACCGGAGTATCCCCATGGAAAGGCTGGTGGAATCCGCCCGGAAAATGGTGCGCCAGGGTGTTAAGGAATTGATCGTCATTGCGCAGGAAACCACTCTTTACGGAACAGATCTTTACGGAGAAAAGATGCTTCACATACTGTTGAAAAAACTGTGTGAGATTGACGGTCTGGTCTGGATTCGGCTTTTATACTGTTATCCGGAGGAAATTTATCCGGAACTGATTGAAACGATTGCCCGGGAGCCGAAAATCTGCCATTATATGGATATGCCCATACAGCACTGCAGTGATTCCGTGTTGAAAAGGATGGGAAGAAGAACATCAAAAGAAGATCTGGAACGTATTATTACAGATATCCGGGAGAAAATACCGGATATGGTTATCCGTACCACGCTGATTACAGGTTTTCCCGGAGAGACACAGGAAGAGCACGAAGAGCTGAAGCAGTTCGTGGCCGATATGGCCTTCGACCGGTTGGGAGTGTTTACCTATTCGCCTGAGGAAGATACGCCGGCTGCAGTTATGGAGAATCAGATTGCGGAAGATGTGAAAGAACTCAGGAAAAATGAAATCATGGAACTGCAGCAGGATATTTCTCTGGAACTGGGCAGCGAACGGATCGGAGAAGAGACGCTGGTGTTCATAGAAGGTAAAGTTGCAGACGAGAACGCCTATGTGGGAAGAACTTACGCGGATGCGCCTGGTATTGACGGATATATCTTTGTAAATACAGGGGAAAATCTGATGACGGGAGATTTTGTCCGGGTGAAGGTAACAGGTGCACTGGAATACGATTTGATAGGAGAGATTGCTGATGAATACGCCGAATAAACTGACGATGTTTCGTGTGATTATGATACCCTTTTTTGTGGTATTTATGCTGACTTCCCTTGGAGGAGCAGCTTCCAAATGGATTGCTCTGGCAATATTTGTTATTGCCAGTCTGACGGATGCTCTGGATGGTTATCTGGCCCGGCGGGATAATCTGATAACAAATTTTGGAAAATTTATGGATCCGCTGGCAGACAAACTTCTGGTATGTTCCGCTCTGATATGTCTTATTGAGCTGGATAAAATACCGTGCTGGGTGGTTATCATTATTATAGCGAGAGAATTTATTATCAGCGGATTCCGTCTGATCGCATCGGATAACGGAGTGGTGATTGCGGCCAGCTACTGGGGAAAATTCAAAACCGTTTCCCAGATGCTGATGATTATTCTCCTGATTGCAGATCTGGGAGGTGTCTTTGGCACAATAGAGCAGATATTCATCTATCTTTCACTGGTGCTGACGGTAGTATCATTGATTGATTATCTGGTAAAAAACAGAAATGTGATCACATTACAGAAATAAAGGAGGAACCTTGGATGGTAGCAGAGCTGATTACTGTGGGAACGGAAATTCTCATGGGAAATATTGTCAATACCAATGCAGCGTACCTTTCAGAAATGTGTGCGCGTCTGGGACTGACCCTGTACTATGAGACGACAGTGGGTGATAATGAGAAGAGAATGTATGAAACAATCTGCACTGCGCTGGAGCGTTCTGATATTGTTATTCTTTCCGGCGGCCTTGGCCCCACACAGGATGACATCACCAAAGATACGGCGGCAAAGGCAATGAATCTTCCTTTGGTGGAGGATGAACATACGAGACGCCGAATTCAGGAATATTTTGAAACGCTGAGAGGGAAAAACGTTACAATCACAGAAAACAACTGGAGACAGGCGCTGGTTCCCCAGGGGGCGATTGTGCTTGACAATGAAAACGGTACGGCGCCCGGGCTGATAATGGAAAAAGACGAGAAAACGGTTATTCTTCTTCCAGGACCGCCCAGCGAATTGAAACCTATGTTTGAACGTCAGGTTTTTCCTTATCTGGAGAAAAAACAGCCGGAAGTTCTCTGCTCCCGCATGGTGAAAATCTGTGGAATCGGGGAGAGTATGGTGGAAACAATGATTGAGGACCTGATCAGCGCTCAGAGCAATCCCACCATTGCACCCTACGCAAAAATCGGAGAAGTTCATCTTAGAGTGACAGCTTCAGCTTTCAATGATGAAGCTGCGGAAAGACTGATCAAGCCGGTAGTGAAAGAATTAAAAAAACGGTTTGGAAAACATATCTACACCACTGATGAAAAAGTAACACTGGAAGAATCTCTGGTGAAAATGATGAAAAAGAGAAAACTGACGCTTACCTGTGCGGAATCCTGTACGGGCGGCGCAATTTCAGCCAGAATTGTCAATGTTCCCGGGGCTTCCGATGTCCTGAAACAAGGACTGGTGACATATTCCAATAAAGCGAAACGCAGATATCTGAATGTAAAAAAAGAGACTTTGAAATCTGTGGGTGCTGTCAGCAGGGAAACTGCCTTTGAAATGGCAAAAGGCGGGTGTGTTCAGACGGGTTCTGACGCCTGTGTAGCGGTAACAGGAATTGCAGGACCGGGGGGCGGCACTGATACAAAACCGGTAGGATTGGTTTATATCGGATGCTGTGTCAACGGACACATTACCGTCAAAGAATACCATTTCACAGGAAACCGGGCAAAAATCCGGGAACAGTCAGTAATGTCCGCACTGACACTTCTGCGAAGCAGTATTCTGAAATACAGTTAAAAACAAGCCGCAGGGGACGGAAAAGATCCGATTCCCTGCGGTATTTTTCCAGTTACTTCATCATTTTCAAAAGATTTAGCATCTTATCCATCTGTGCCGTTTCCTCCGGAGATTTTCCAGCTTTCATCACTTCAATAATCATATTCATTTCCTCCGGTGTAAATGATACACCGCTTTTTTTTGTCTGCCTCATTGCCATCATCAGAAATGGCATCAAATCCTGTTGGCCTTTTCCTTTTCCCTGGCTGACAAGAGACTGCAGCATCTGAAGTTTGGCAGCGTCAATTGAGGCCAGATTGGGATGATTCATCCAGTTTTGATCCATACTCGTTTTTTCCCTCCTCCATTTCCTGATACATCTGAAATACCTGAATGGTCTGAAATGCATTCAGAAGATTGTCGATGGATTCCCGCACGCTTCCGCCGGTATGTTGACGGATATCCTGAAGCATATCAGCAGGCGACTGAACAGAAGGTTCGGCGGAAGCCATTTTCATATCATTTTCGGGCTTCTGAAACATTTGAAATGTTTTTTTCAGTTCCATAAATTTTATGAAAACGGATAAAAACTGCTGTTCCCTGGACGGCGCATAGGGAATAACTGCTTTCATTGCCTGAAGACTGTCATCGGAAACCATCTGGTCCAGCGCCGTCATGCGGGGACTTTCATTTTCGTTCATATTGACTACCTTTGATTTTTTTAAATTTTATGTTTTTTTCGATTATTATATGACGGTAGAGTGAAAATTGTCATATGATACAGCATAGAAAGCAAAAAAGGAGAAAGTAACCATGCAGAATCAAAATCACAAGCTGATGATTGAGGGCAATGCCCTTTATGAGATAGATCTGGATTGCTTAAAAAGAAAAGAACAGGAATCTGCCTTCAAAAATAAAACCGGCAGGAATATTCGTGTGCAGCGAAGCAGACCGGGGAAAAAGACTGCTCCATAAGAAAGCGGAGGGGCTTGTCACCCCTCCGATCAATTGAAATCAGAACCGGCGTGACTCGTCACGCCGGTTCCGGATAAATTACTTATTCATTCAGAAACCGCATCCTCCGCAGCATGCCAGCAGAAGAATGGCGATCAGGCAGCTGTTGTCACATCCGCAGCCATATCCATCGCCGGAACGTCCGCTGCCGCAGCAGCAGGAAAGAATAACCAGAAGCCAGATAATGGAACTGCATCCATTTCCTCCGAATAAACCTACACTGTTGTTATCACATCCATTGTCGCATCCGCATCCGCAATTTGTTGCTGCTAAATCACTCATGTTAAATCCTCCAAAATTTATTTACAATTCATCTTATGAAAAAGAGAGGAATATTGCTACAAAGAACTTCGAAGAAAATGATTATCGATTGATAAAAGCGATAAAGGACTGATAGATATTCAGTTTCCCGTAACCCCATTCCCGGTTGGGATAATCTCTCCCCGGATCACGGACAGCGCCCCGGATCAGTATATTTTTGATGTCTGTAGTGGAAAACAGAAAGGAAGGATTCTGAGAGAGACCCCACTCAATTATTAGCGCGGCGCCTCCTGCAGTGATGGCTGCTGCAGATGATGTGCCGGTAAAACCGGAGATATAATCCTGCGGCCCAAAACCGCTTACGTCTACACCTGGGGCACACAAGTCGGGTTTTACCATATCCAGACGGTTATTTCCGCGGCCTGAATGGAGATACAGACTGCCGTCATAAGCACTGTAAGCTCCTGGTGTGATTATACCGGAAGAAACGCCCGGTGAAGTAATAGTTGTATATGGATCAGGCGCCAGGAAAATTACATCAGGATTCGTAAACCCGTATACCGGAAGCCATATATGAAAATCTCCCCGCAAAACGGGAGGACCGTATACGCGTAGCTGCCATATACCGGGAGTGGGAGCAGAGAAACGTATAAAAATCAGCTGGCTTCCGGATGTGGTAAGGATCGTTTCGTAATGGATTTCAATTACAGTTTTCTCCAGAACGAAACCAACCTGGACAGTATTGTTAAGTCCGGGAGGAATGCGTGCGATGGTTTCGCCGCCGGGAGAAACAAAGCCCACAGAAAATATTTCGGGAGACTGCGTCCACAGTTCAGCAAAAAATCCGGCGGTATTTTCCTGGACCAGAATTTCTACGGTACGGTAAGACTCATTTTCTTCCAGAGAGCCGAAGTAATGATGCGAGCGATTGCCCTCGTTTCCGGCGGCGGCGATGACGGCATTGCTGATGTAACGGTTAGCCCCTCCCAGTACAACTTCCAGCGGCATACCGCCGGAGTGTTCCCCCTGATTGGAACCCAGAGCAATGCAGACTACGAGAGGCATATTCAGCTTCCTTGCCAGATTTGTCAGATAGGAATATCCCATAATGATATCCGTTTCCTGGTATACGGGGGCGGAACCGGAAAAGAAAAAGAAATTTTTCAGATAAGTCTTTGCTTCCTTCAGTTTCACTACTGCGATGGATGCCATAGGAGCAGCGCCTGTGAAATCCTGTTCCGGAATCGCTTTTCCCGCGGCAATACTGGCAAGAGCCGTGCCGTGCCCGTTTTCGTCCCGGGAGGGTACCACTGAATAAGGATCCTCTGATGAAAGAGCCAGATTAATATCCTCTTTCAGATATTCCGAGCCGTAGGGAAAGATAGACGGAGGCGTTCCTGTCTGAATTTCCTGATCCCAGACAGCTTCGATTCGTGTCTGCCCAATATCATCAGTGAAAACGGAATTTTGATAATTGATACCGGTATCGATAAAACCGATCAGAACACCTTTTCCGGAAAGGGAAAGCGTTGTCTGAGTCTGAGCCTGAATGATACCGGATACTTCAAGACTTGCAAGATCCTGGAGCATAAAAAGACTTGGTATAGTGGAATAATTGACAAAAGAAATAATAGAAGGATCCGCAGGCACCGGCGCTGAAAGAATTCCATAAAAAGAATCCATCATGACAAAATAGCTGTCTGCCGGTACCAGGGAAGAAAAGATGCCGGAATTTAATACGGTAGTAGGAATAATATAATCATAATACTCTTCCGATAAGATAGCTTCCTTTGCAGACTGCGGCATGCAAAATCTCCCTATAATTAACGTCCTTCTATTCTATGTACATATGATCAGATATAATTCATTCTTTCAAAATACTGCATCAGAATACCGGCACAGTTTTCCACACCCAGCCGGGAAGTATCCAGAATCATATGGTAATCGTTGACATCCCCCCAGGTTTTCCCTGTGTTGCGGTAATAGTAATCTGCCCGCTGAGCATCCGCCTTTTCCAGCGCTTCCTTCGCATCCTCATAGGAAAGGGCTCTTAAAATCATGACCCGGTGAATTCTGTCTTCCTTATCGGCACATACATAGATGTTGAAAACATTGGGCCGGTCTTTCAGAATATCAGAAGCGCAGCGTCCCAGAATGATACAGGGATTTTCCGCCAGCTTTCGGATGGCTTCCGCTTCCGAAGCGTAATCATGGGCTTCCAGTTCATGTTCAATATACGCCTTGTCATATACGGGAATCTTCAGCCGCTCTGACAGTTCCCTGGCGATGATACTGGCTCCGGTTCCAAATCTCCGGCTCATGGTAATTACTAATCTCATAGGCGTAACCTCCTTCTTTTTGGCGCTTATCATTATACCACGGATTAAGAAAAAATACAAAATGAACCCATCCATGATTTGTGAATACCATAAATAAAAAAAGGTTCAGAAATGGAACTTAAAAATCGATATACCGGCAGGGGAATCGGTGTGGCGGTGCTGGACACCGGAATCTATCCCCATGTTGATTTTGACCAGAGAATTGTCTGCTTTCAGGATTTTGTACAGAAAAGATCCTGGCCCTACGATGACAATGGCCATGGCACTCATGTGGCCGGCATTATAGCGGGAAGCGGAAAGGCTTCGGGAGGTACATGCAGAGGAGTGGCGCCTCAGAGTCATTTGGTCTGTCTGAAAGTACTGGATGCCGCCGGAAATGGTATGCAGCAGAACACGATTCGGGCGCTGGAATGGCTGCTGGGGAATTATAAAAAATACGGGATCCGTGTTGTTAATATTTCCGTAGGTTCCATTACCCAAAATCACCGGCAGCATGAACGGCTGATACAGGCAGTGGAAAGTGTGTGGGATGAAGGAATGGTGGTGGTGACGGCTGCCGGTAATGGCGGGCCGAATCCGGGCAGCATTACAGCTCCCGGAAGCAGTAAGAAGGTGATTACCGTAGGATCCAGCGATATGCTGGATCAATATCAGATGCTTTCCGGTATCGGACCTACGAGAGAATGCATATGCAAACCGGATATTGTATGCAAAGGCCATGATATCCTGTCATGCAAGGCTTCTCCCGGAGGACGGGAATATACAAGAAAAAGCGGCACTTCCATGTCCACGCCCTATATTTCAGGAGCAGCGGCGCTGGCTCTTGAAAAAGATCCGCTGCTTACTAACGTGGAAATAAAAATGATGCTGAAGGGTTGTGCCAAGGATCTGGGAATGTCTCATAACCGCCAGGGATGGGGAGAATTTGATCTGGAGAAATTTTTGAGCTATTGACAAGTTTTCCACATTTGAATACAATAGAAACCGTGTAAAGTCAAATGGTAAAAAGATACAGGAGGATATTATGGAAAAAATCAAGATGACCACTCCGCTGGTTGAGATGGACGGAGACGAGATGACCAGAATTCTCTGGCAGATGATTAAGGATGAGCTGCTGCTGCCATATATTGATCTGAAGACAGAATACTACGATCTGGGTCTGGAACACAGAAATGAAACCAACGATCAGGTAACTGTCGATTCCGCGAATGCGACAAAAAAGTATGGTGTTGCAGTAAAATGCGCTACCATCACGCCGAATGCAGCACGTATGGATGAATACCATCTGAAAGAAATGTACAAAAGCCCCAATGGGACAATCCGGGCCATGCTGGACGGTACCGTTTTTCGTGCGCCTATCGTGGTAAAGGGAATCGAGCCATGTGTAAAAAACTGGAAAAAACCGATTACACTTGCCAGACACGCATACGGTGATGTATACAAGAATACGGAGATGATTATCCCGGGTCCCGGGAAAGTAGAGCTGGTATATACAGCGGAGGACGGAACAGAGACGAGGGAACTGGTACACAATTATACAGGACCCGGAATTGCACAGGGCATGCATAATCTGAATTCATCCATTGAAAGCTTTGCCAGAAGCTGTTTTAATTATGCGCTGGATACAAAGCAGGATCTCTGGTTTGCTACAAAAGATACCATCTCAAAGAAATATGATCATACTTTTAAAGATATCTTCCAGGAAATCTATGATGCTGAATATAAAGAAAAATTTGAAGCGGCCGGAATTGAGTATTTTTATACACTGATTGATGATGCTGTTGCCCGCGTCATGAAAGCAGAAGGCGGATTTATCTGGGCATGTAAAAACTATGACGGGGATGTTATGAGCGATATGGTGTCTTCAGCGTTCGGCTCACTGGCAATGATGACTTCCGTACTGGTTTCGCCTCACGGTTACTTTGAATACGAGGCAGCTCACGGAACGGTACAGCGCCATTATTATAAGTATTTGAAGGGCGAAGAAACATCCACTAACTCTGTGGCGACTATTTTTGCCTGGACAGGAGCCCTTCGTAAAAGAGGAGAACTGGACGGAATCCAGGAACTGTGTGATTTTGCAGATCGTCTGGAAAAGGCTACGCTTCATACGATTGAAAGCGGTAAGATGACGAAGGATTTGGCGTTAATCACATCCATTCCGAATCCCACGGTGCTGAACAGCAAAGATTTTATTCTGGCAATTAAGGATGAGCTGGAGAAATAAATATAGACTGAAAAACGGACTGATAAAAAGGTCCGTTTTTTTTGCATTCTTTTGAATAAATTTATCTGTTCAATTTAAAATGAATGGTGTACAATAATTCCATCAGAATAAGGGAGATGGAATAGAATGAAACCATGCGCATTACTGTATAATTTTTCCGGCACAAAAAGAGGAAGGATATTAAAGGGCATTCTGGTACCCATGGGAATCCGTATTAAAAATATAGAACCGGCGGAATATAACCGGCCCCTGGGAGAACTGGCCGGTATCTTTGAAAAAAAAGAAAGGGAACCGTACACGGGGATAAATCCGGAAGAAGAAATGATGATTATGTGCGGCTTTTCCCAGAGCATGATACAGGAGCTTCTTATACGGATTCGAAAGCAGGGCATGACGCCGGTAGATTTAAAAGCGGTTCTGACAGAAACAAATCAGACCTGGAATTCGCTGGAAATCTACGAAGAGATAAAGAAGGAGCATCAGTTGATGCATGGACAGCAGCATGAGTGAAAGAAAATTTCTGAATCGGGATGAAATTAAATATAACGCCATGTTTACCATGCTGCTGAACCATATTGCCAATATATTTCTGGCACCAGGTACGGTTCTGTGTACGCTGTTCCTTGATATCGGATATTTTACCGCTCCGGTTATGTGCTATTTTCTGGTAGAAGGATATCATTATACCCGTTCCAGAAAAAAGTATGCGTTAAGACTGGCGGCTTTTGCGGTTATTTCAGAAATACCTTTTTGTCTGGCGTTTTCTCAGGCATATAACGAAGAACCCATTATTTCTTTCTGCGGATTTAACATGATTTTTACATTGCTTCTGTGTTTCGGCATCCTGCATGTCCAGAATCAGGTGAAAGGCAATTTCAAAAAAGTTCTTTTAATGGCCATCCTTTTTCTACTGTCACTGTTTTCGGACTGGGCGGTGCTGGCTCCCCTTTTGACACTTTTGTTTGCAGCGGCTGCGGGAAACAGAGAAAAGATCCGGAATGCTTTTATTATCGTATCTGCAGTATTTGCGCTGCTTAATTTCCAGCCGGGAGTAAGCGGCAGGGGTATCGGTATAGATATTGTTTACGCGCTTTTTTCAGCTGTGGGAATTGTTTTGGCCGGAGTTGTTATTCTTTTCTGCTATAACGGGAAACGGATGGAGAGAGGACGGACATTTTCCAAATGGTTTTTCTATCTGTTTTACCCGGCACATCTTCTGATGCTCGGTATTCTCCGGATTGGTCTCCATTTATAGCTTGACATTCCGGAGAAAACATGATAGATTTTATACGTTTGAAAAATTTGGTTTTTATTGGAAACGTACATTCTTCCTGAATGAATAACGAACAACACAATTTTTTAGTTTAAGTTATTCATTCAAGGAGGATTTTTTTATGCCCAAAACAAAGTTTCAGGACGTAGTTTTTACAGTTATCATGGTTTTTGTCATGGTCTACGCAATGATCTGCTATAATATTGTGCTGAATACGGGAGGTATGAGTTATTCGGTTTTTCTCTCGGCGTTTCATGAGCTGGTAATTATGGCGCCCATTGCTTTTGTACTGGATTTCTTTTTCGTGGGGAAAGCCGCGAAAAAAACCGCGTTCCGGCTGATTAACCCTCAGAAGGACAACCCGTTTTTTCTTGTTATGGCAATTTCAGCCGTGTCCGTTATGTGGATGTGTCCTCTCATGAGTTTCGCGGCCACTCTGCTTTTTAAAAATCCGGGAATAAATCTGATTCCCATATGGCTGGAAACAACGGTTATGAATTTTCCTATGGCGTTCTTCTGGCAGATGTGCTATGCCGGACCACTGGTAAGGTTTCTGTTCCGCCATATTTTCAGAAATGCTTAACGAATAAAATCTCCGCGGTCAGTTCTTTCGCTTTTCTGGCCGCGGAGATTTTTGGTTATATATTACATATTTTGAGAATCTTCTTCGGATTCTTCCGCCATGATTTCCCACTGTTCCAATCGATCATCCAGGTCCGTCTGCAGGTTTGCCTGCTCAGCCGCCAGTTCCGCACAGCGTGCCGCGTCTGTGGCGATATCCGGACGGGACAGCAATTCATCGATTTCGCTGATTCTTTCTTCCAGACCGGAAATTTCTTCTTCCAGTTTTTTTAACTGGTTTTCCTTTTTCCGCCGAAGAGCCTGTTCCTCTTTTTTCTGCTGCCAGGACAGCTTTGTTTCCGTAGGGGCTTTTGTTTCCGATTGCTCCTGGGGAGAGGTGGTGTAACGGGCGGTCAGTTCGTCCTTCTTTTCCAGATAATAATCATAATTTCCGATATAGTTGACAAGAGATTCATTGACCAGCTCCAGAATACGGGTAGCTGTCTGATTAATAAAATACCGGTCGTGGGAGACATACAGGACCGTTCCTGTATACTGGTTCAGAGCCTGTTCCAGTATTTCCTTGGAAACAATATCCAGGTGATTGGTAGGTTCGTCCAAAATAAGAAAATTCGCGTTGGAAAGCATCAGCTTGGCCAGTGACACACGTCCCCGTTCACCGCCGGAGAGAGTTTTGATCTGCTGAAAAACGTCATCTCCGGTAAAGAGAAAAGCAGCCAGCACATTGCGGATTCTGGTGCCGGTGAGACTGGGGAAGGCATCCGATATTTCATCAAATACGGTTTTCTCCATATCCAGTACGTTATGTTCCTGGTCGTAATAACCAATGTGAACGTTGCTTCCCAGATGTACGGTGCCATTATCAGGAGGCGTCAGTCCGTTCAATATTTTTAAAATTGTAGTTTTCCCTGTTCCGTTGGCTCCGATGACCGCCACCCGTTCCCCACGCTTTACGGAAAAAGAAAGATGGGAAAAGAGCGGTGTGCCGTCCCAGGATTTAGCCAGGTCTTCCACCGTAAGAACGTCACTGCCGCTTTGGATGTCGGGTTCCAGGATCAGCCGCATTTCCTCATTATATTCCTGAGGTTTTTCCAGCACTTCCATTTTTTCCAGCATTTTTTCCCGGCTTTCTGCTCTGCGAATGGATTTTTCCCGGTTGAAAGATTTCAGCTTCTCAATCACTTCTTTCTGATGCCTGATTTCCTGCTGCTGATTCAGCCAGGCCTTGATTTTATTTTCCCGAATTTGTGCCCGCTTTTTTGCGTAATCGGAATAATTTCCGTTGTAAGCGGTAAGCGCGCCGTGATCCAGATCGAATACTTTCGTGACAATACGGTCCAGAAAATACCTGTCGTGGGATACAATCAGCACAGCGCCCTGATAATGGAGCAGAAAGGTTTCCAGCCACTGAATGGAGCTGATGTCCAGATGGTTGGTTGGCTCATCCAGAAGAAGGATGTCCGGTTTCATCAGCAGCAGTCTGCCGAGAGCAACCCTGGTTTTCTGACCGCCGGAGAGAGTTTTGATTTCTTTTGAAAATTCATCTTCCTCAAATCCCAAGCCTTTTAAAACACCGGTAACTTCACTTTTATAGGCATACCCGTTTTCCATATCAAACCGGGAAGAAAGGCGGTGATAGCTGTCCATCAGCTGCTGCAGTTTATCACCGGTATACTGATTCATTTCCCGTTCCATCCGGCGCAGACGTTCTTCCATTTCCATAACCGGGCGCTTGACTTCCAGCAATATATCATAGATGGTGGAATCGCCGTCCATATCCTGGTGCTGGGCCAGGTATCCCAGGGTTTTGTCTCTGGAAACAACAGTGGTACCGCTGTCGCAGGACATCTCTCCTGAGATTATTTTCAGCAGGGTGGATTTTCCGGTGCCGTTGGCGCCTACCAGCGCGGCTTTTTCCCGTTCTTCTATGTGAAAAGAAACATCTTTCAGAATCACATTGGTTCCGAAGGATTTCGTGATTTCCTGACATGATAATATCATTGGTAAAACTCCTTGTTTTGTACAGATTTTTAACACAGTTTATTATATAGAAAAAAATTTCAAATGACAACTCTCTTCTGTTTGACAAAGTTATAACAGACCGATATAATAAAAATGATAAAAAGGAGGCTCAGATGTTGGACGATAAAGGTATTTCAAAAGCGGTGATAGCAAGGCTGCCCAGATATTACCGGTACCTGGGTGAATTGATTGACAGTAAGGTAGAACGCATCTCTTCAAATGAACTGAGTGAACTGATGAAAGTAACTGCTTCTCAGATACGCCAGGATCTGAATAACTTTGGTGGATTCGGTCAGCAGGGGTACGGCTACAATGTCAGACATTTGTACAGTGAGATCGGTAAAATCCTTGGACTGAATAAAACACATACCATGATTATTATCGGTGCGGGTCATCTGGGACAGGCACTGGCCAATTACGTTAAATTTGAAAAAAGAGGATTTAAGATTATAGGAATTTTCGACATTAATCCGAAACTGAAAGGCAATACCGTACGGGAGATAGAGATTCAGATGCTTCCGGAGCTTCCGGATTTTCTGAAGACACATAAGGTAGATATCGCTACACTGACTATCCCAAAGGACAGTGCAAGAGAAGTTGCTGATATGTTGGTGGATAACGGTGTCCGGGCAATCTGGAATTTCGCACATATTGATCTGAACCTGGTGTTGCCCAAAGAGGTTATTGTGGAAAATGTACATTTGTCTGAAAGCCTGATGTGCCTGTCTTATAATCTGACACATGCGGAAAACGGATATAAAGATCATTGATGGTGTTGTACCTGAAATCAGCCAGGATTCCAGGTACAACATTATTGTTTCAGGAGGTAACATATGAAACGTGTAACAACGGCGCTTCAGATGAAAAATTCTGATCAGGCAGCTATCGGAATCATGGGGCTCCCTTCCTGTGTCCTGATGGAGCGGGCGGCATTGGCTGTGACGGAAACACTGACGGAAGGTGATTTTGATCTGAGCAGCGTACTGATTCTGTGCGGCAGCGGCAACAACGGAGGGGACGGCATTGCTGTGGGGAGACTGCTGCATCTGGCCGGATATAAAGTTTCTGTCTGCATAACGGGAAATCCCGCGCATCGCAGCGAAGAAAATAAAATGCAGCAAAAAATAGCGGAAAATTATGGTACGCCCTTTGTAAACAACCCGGAGCTTTCTGAATATACTACTATTGTAGATTCTGTATTTGGCATCGGTCTGTCCAGAAATCTGTCGGAAGAGTATCAGAATCTCTGCCGGGATGTTAATCAGGCGGATGCGAAGGTTCTGGCAGTGGACATCCCTTCCGGCGTGAATGCCGACACGGGAAGTCTGATGGGCTGTGCCGTAAAGGCAGACGTAACGGTTACGTTTGCTTTTGAAAAACCCGGGCTGCTTCTGTATCCCGGCGCTGCCTGCGCGGGGAAAGTAAAGGTCTGTGATATCGGAATTTATGAACATGAGCAGATCAGTTATAAGCCGGATATATTCAGGATGGAGGAAGCGGATCGAAATCTTATTCCCGGAAGAAACCCTGCCGGAAACAAGGGAACCTTTGGCAAAGTCCTGTTGATCGCCGGTTCCTACGGTATGGAAGGCGCATCTTATCTTTCGGCGCTTTCCTGTTTTCGGACAGGCGCCGGCATGGTGAAAATATATACGGTCCGCTCTAACCGTGATATTCTGCTGAAACAGCTTCCTGAGGTGATGCTGGAGTGTTATGATGAAGACTTTTTTGACGCTTCCGGGTTGGAGAAAGCCATGCAGTGGGCGGATGTCATCGGTATAGGACCGGGGCTGGGTCAGTCGGAAACCGCCCTTGAGATTTTGAAATTCACTGCGGCAAACTGCCAGAAACCACTGGTTATTGACGCCGATGGTCTGAATCTGATCAGCAGTCATCCTGAAATTCTGGATGGAATTCAATGTCCCTGCATCATTACACCTCATATGGGTGAGATGAGCCGGCTGACCGGAATGGCAATAAAAGATATCGCCGCAGACCGTCTGAAAACGGCGGGAGACTTCTCCGGAAAACATCATATCGTATGTGTATTAAAGGATGCACGGACGATAACTGCATGGACAGAGGACAAATTTGTCATTAATACCACGGGAAACAGCGGGATGGCCACGGCCGGCAGCGGGGATGTGCTGACCGGTATGATTCTCGGATTGCTGGCAGCAGGAATGGACGTAAAGTATGCCGCCTGCTGTGGTGTATGGCTTCACGGAAAAGCCGGTGATTGGGCAGCCTGCAGGCTGGGAGAAGCTTCTGTGCTGGCGGAAGATATTATTGATGCGATCCCGACGGTTTTAAAAAAGCTGCCTGCAGAAACAAAGAATTGCGAAAGAAGGGATAGCAGTGGAATCATTTAAACGAATATATGCCCAGATTGATCTGGATGCTGTGGAAGAAAATTTCATGCAAATGAAAAAAAATATCAGGGAGACTACCAAAATAATAGCAGTAGTAAAGGCGGACGGATACGGACACGGCGCGGTGCCAATTGCCAGAATGGCGGAAGCTTTTGATTATATCTGGGGATTTGCAGTGGCAACGGTGGGAGAAGCGGTCCATCTTCGGGAAGGAGGAATAAAGAAACCCATTCTTCTGCTGGGATTCGCTTTTCCGGATGATTATAAGATTATCGTTGAAAATGAGATAAGACCTGCTGTTTTTAAAGTTTCCATGGCAAAACAGCTGTCAGATATTGCTGGAATCGTTGGGAAAAATGCAAAGATTCATCTGGCTGTTGATACCGGAATGAACAGAATCGGATTTGCAGACACTGAAGAGAGTGTGGAAAAGATATGTGAAATTGCCCGCCTCCCTCATCTGGAATTAGAAGGAATGTTTACTCACTTTGCCAGAGCCGATGAGAAATCTCTTGAGCCGGCGAAAATACAGCTGGATCGCTATATCCGTTTTGATGAAATGCTTCGCAGAGCCGGAGTCACCGTGACTTATCATCATTGCAGCAACAGCGCCGGCATCATGCAGTTTCCTGAGGCGAATCTGGATCTGGTGCGGGCCGGCATCAGTATTTACGGACTGTATCCATCGGATGAAGTAAACCGGGAACCGGTACACCTTTCACCGGTAATGAGTCTGAAAAGCAGCGTTTCATTTATAAAAACGCTGGATAAAGGAGAGGCAGTCAGCTATGGAGGCACATATATTACAGAGAGACCTACAGTGGTTGCGACTATACCCGTCGGTTATGCAGACGGCTACTCAAGAGGACTCTCCAATAAAGGCTACGTACTGATCCGGGGACAGCGGGCGCCTGTCATCGGGCGGATATGTATGGATCAGTTTATGGCGGATGTTACCGATATTAAAGGCGTACAGGAATTTGATGAGGTTACTTTGCTGGGCCGGGATGGTGATGAGGTAATCACTATGGAGATGCTTGGGGATCTGTCCGGACGTTTCAATTATGAATTTGCATGCTGTATCGGCAAGCGTGTTCCGCGCATTTTTATCAGAAAGGGGAATACATCAGAAGATTTTGGAAATACTATGGCTAGATCATAGAAAATCGGAGTGTGAATGGTGTGGTTATTAAACGCGGAGATATTTTTTACGCAGATTTAAGACCGGTGGTAGGAAGCGAACAGGGAGGTATCCGGCCGGTTCTCATTATACAGAATGATGTGGGAAATAAGCACAGTCCGACAGTTATCTGTGCGGCGATTACTTCCAAAATGAACAAAGCGAAACTGCCGACTCATATAGAAATCGACGCGTCCTCATACGCAATCGTGAAGGACTCCGTAATTTTGCTGGAGCAGCTTCGAACCATCGACAAACAGCGGCTGAAAGACAAGGTATGTCATCTGGATGCAGAAATCTTAAAGCAAGTCAATAAAGCCCTTTGTATCAGTCTGGAACTCCCTACATAAAGTGCCGTATTGACGAATGAATTGGATGATGGTATATTTTTAAAGGTACAAATTACAGCAGGAAGAAGGAAAATAAATATGTCAGGACATTCTAAATTTGCGAATATTAAACATAAGAAAGAGAAAAATGACGCAAAAAAAGGAAAAATATTTACAATTATAGGCCGTGAAATTGTGGTGGCTGTCAAAGAGGGCGGACCGGACCCGGCCAATAACAGTAAACTGAGAGATGTCATCGCGAAGGCAAAAGCCAATAACATGCCCAATGACACCATAGAAAGAGGCATTAAAAAAGCAGCCGGTGACGCGGACGCTTCCAATTATGAATACGTTACATATGAGGGATATGGTCCCAATGGTATTGCCATTATCGTTGACGCGCTGACAGATAACAAAAACAGGACGGCAGCCAATGTAAGAAGCGCATTTACAAAGGGAAACGGAAATATCGGAACTCCCGGATGTGTGTCCTTTATGTTTGATAAAAAGGGTCAGATCATTATCTCGAAAGAGGAGTGCGAAATGGACAGTGATGATCTGATGATGATGGCTCTGGATGCGGGTGCGGAGGATTTCTCAGAGGAGGAAGACGCCTATGAGATCATCACGGATCCGGATGACTTTTCAGCTGTACGGGAAGCACTGGAAAAAGAAAACATTCCGATGGTTTCTGCGGAAGTAACAATGATTCCCCAGACCTGGGTGGAAATGACGGACGAGACAGCAGTGAAAAATCTTCAGAGAACCCTGGATCTGCTGGAAGATGATGATGATGTGCAGTATGTATATCACAACTGGGCTGAATAATCGGCGGCGATAAAGAAACATATGTATAAAACTCCCCTTTTTTGCAGATAGCTATAAAAAAGAGGAGTTTTTTATATGGAAAATACAACGAAAACAGGGAATGTGACAGAGCTTCCTACCAGAATTCAGCTGCTGACAATTATCGGAGAAGTGGAGGGCCACGATGCTCTTCCGGAACGCTCCAAGACAACCAAATACGAACATGTATTGCCGCGCCTTGCCATGATTGAAGACAATTCTGAGACGGAAGGTATGCTGATTCTTCTGAATACAGTGGGCGGTGACGTGGAGGCCGGACTTGCCATTGCCGAGATGATCGCTTCTCTTAGCAAGCCAACAGTATCATTGGTACTTGGCGGCGGCCATTCCATAGGTGTGCCGCTGGCCGTATCGGCGGATTATTCATTTATTGTTCCAAGCGCCACTATGGTTATCCATCCGGTGCGTTCCAACGGAACCTTTATCGGGGTAGCCCAGTCTTACCGGAATATTGAAAAAACTCAGGACAGAATTACGGAATTTGTTTCCAGACATTCACAGATCTCTCAAAAGAGGCTGGAAGAACTGATGTTGGATACCCATATGCTGGTGAAAGATGTTGGCACTATGCTGGACGGAAAAGAAGCGGTCAGGGAAGGGCTGATCGATGAAGTGGGAGGAATTGACAGAGCTTTAAAAAAACTTCATGAACTAATAAGGGAAAAAACACACTCGTAAATTGTATATCCGGATAAATTATGATATAATTCCGATTGTATCATAATAAGGTGGTTAAAAAAATGACATTGTTAGAATCGATTATACTGGGGCTGATTCAGGGCGTGACAGAATTTCTGCCCATCAGCAGTTCCGGTCATCTGGTGGTTATAAGAGAGCTGCTGGGTATTTCTTCTTCAGATACAGGAATTTTTTTTGATGTAATGCTGCATCTGGGAACCCTGGCAGCTGTCTTTGTTGCATTTTGGAATGATATCAGGCGGCTGTTTCGGGAATGCGTCTGCATTGTAAAAGACGCCGTACAGAATCTTAAATTACTATATAAAAAAATCCGCACAGGGGAGGAGCAGCGGTACTGCAAAATAGTACATAATAATTACCGAAAGTTTGCTGTGCTTATTATTATATCTACAGTTCCCACAGCAGTCATCGGTGTTCTGGCGGAATCAGCAGTAGAATTCGCATCGACTTCACTGCTGGCGGCAGGAATCGGTTTTTATGTAACCAGCGTTACGCTGCTGGTGGCAGACTTTGTAAAAGACGGGGAGAAGCTGCCGAGGGAAACCGCTTACGGTTACGCGGTGCTGATGGGCGTCTGTCAGGGACTGGCAGTTTTTCCCGGTGTTTCCAGGGCAGGAATTACGATTGCGGCAGGACTTCTCTGCGGCTTTCACAAAAAATTTTCTGTGAAATATTCTTTTATCATGTCCATTCCGGCTGTCTTAGGCGCGGCTGTCTGGGAGCTGAGGAAGGTAACAGAAATACAGTTTCAGATTCTGCCTTTTCTGTGTGGGCTTGTCGGAGTCATAACAGCCGGCGTGGCAGGATATTTCTGTATCAAAATTATGATACGTCTGATAAAAAAGAAAAGGTTCAAGTATTTCGCCTGCTACTGCTTTTTTATCGGAACTGTGGCACTTGTGTGCAACTTTTTGCTTTAGAGGGAGTCTAATACCCCGCAAGCAGACTGACGGGGCTTGAAAATGGAGGTTGAGGGGAAATGGCAGCAGCCAAAAAAAGAAAAACACGGGGAAGAAAAGGCAGAAATAAAGGCAATGCTCTGTATCAGGATATTGTAATGCTTCTGGTTCTGGCCGTTTCTATTCTGCTTTTTATCAGTAATTTCGGTGTGGGAGGATTTATCGGCAATGCGGTAAGTTCCTTTTTCTTTGGCATTTTCGGACTGATGGCGTATGTCTTTCCGGCATTTCTCTTTATTGGTTCGGCATTTTATATTTCCAATAAAGATAATAAACTGATCCGAAGGAAAATGACCGGAGCGATGGGATGTCTTTTCTTTATGTGCGGCTTCCTGCATCTGCTGACGGTGGGAACCGCCGAGGACAGCCAGGTCATACAAAGTTTTCTGATATGTGCGAGAGATAAGATAGGCGGCGGTATACTGGGCGCTTTTCAGGCATGGCTTTTCAGCCTTGCTTTCGGGATGATTGGAGCCTACGTGATTGTCATTGCGGGACTGATCATTTTCGTAATTATACTGACCCAGAAACCGGTGATCTCTTCTTTGAGGGAGTGTGGAGAAAAAGCTTATAAAAATGCTTCTCAAAGCCGGAAACAGCATTATGAAGAAAAAAAATCTTCACGGGTATCTCCTGAGGAAAAACAGGTGCCTGTGGATGTGGTTTTAAAGAAGAAAGATCGGGAATCACAGGGTACGGCTAAGGAAATCAAAATTCCGGAATTTTTGGAAGAATTTTCACCGGCGCTGCAGCCGGAGGCTGCGGAGATTCCGGAAACTGTGGAGTTGGATTATCCGGAAGAAAAAGAAGCTGCTAAAAAAGAAGGGCGGAAAAATCCCCGGTCTTCACAGGAGGAGATACATAACAGTGTGGCGGAAATCAAATCAGATATCCAGGACCGGGAACCTTCGGGAAAGGGAAAAGCTGATTATGAATTTCCGCCCCTTACCCTGCTGAAACGTTCCGGACGAAACGGAGAAAGCGGAAGGAATTCGCAGGTAAAAGCGACGGCAATGAAACTGCAGCAGACGCTGAAAAATTTTGGTGTAAATGTAACGGTAACTAATGCAAGCTGCGGTCCTTCCGTCACCAGATATGAGCTGCAGCCTGATCAGGGGGTAAAAGTAAGCAGGATAGTAAATCTGGCAGATGACATTAAACTGAATCTGGCGGCTGCTGATATTCGAATCGAAGCGCCTATACCGGGTAAGGCTGCCGTGGGAATTGAAGTACCTAACAAAACCAACAGTGCAGTACTTTTAAGAGATCTGCTGGAATCAGACGCTTTTCGGGAATTCCCCTCCAATCTGGCCTTTGCCGTAGGAAAAGATATTGCCGGTCAGCCTGTAGTGGCGGACATTGCAAAGATGCCTCATCTATTGATTGCCGGCGCAACCGGTTCCGGAAAGTCGGTCTGTATCAATACGCTGATTATGAGCATTTTATATAAGGCCCGGCCGGATGAAGTCAAGCTGATCATGATTGACCCCAAGGTAGTTGAATTAAGCGTTTACAACGGAATTCCTCATCTTTATATTCCCGTTGTTACGGATCCGAAGAAAGCTGCCGGAGCGCTAAACTGGGCAGTGGCGGAGATGACGGACAGATACAATAAATTTGCAGAGTATAATGTCCGGGATCTGAAAGGATATAATGCAAAAGTTGATTCTCTTCAGGGAATTGATGATGATGCAAAACCGGTGAAACTGCCGCAGATAGTGATTATTGTAGATGAGCTGGCGGATCTGATGATGGTGGCTCCGGGAGAAGTGGAGGATGCCATCTGCCGTCTGGCTCAGCTGGCCCGTGCGGCAGGCATACATCTGATTATTGCCACACAGCGTCCTTCCGTCAATGTGATTACGGGACTTATCAAGGCGAATATGCCTTCCAGAATCGCTTTTTCCGTTTCATCCGGTGTGGATTCCAGAACTATCATTGATATGAATGGAGCAGAAAAGCTGCTGGGGAAAGGTGATATGCTTTTTTATCCTCAGGGCTATCAGAAACCTGCCCGGGTGCAAGGCTCTTTTGTATCAGATAAAGAGGTAAGCAGCGTAGTGGAATTTCTTGCCAGATCCCATGACGCGTCAGCCTATGATACGCAGATCGAAGAAAAAATCAATCAGCACAGTAATCTCGCTGCCGGAAGCAGCGAGGAAGCTGCTGGTGACAGAGATGTCTATTTTGAAAGAGCAGGCAGATTTATTATTGAAAAAGATAAGGCTTCCATTGGAATGCTTCAGAGAATGTTTAAAATCGGCTTCAACCGGGCAGCCAGAATCATGGATCAGCTCAGCGACGCCGGCGTTGTGGGACCGGAAGAAGGAACAAAACCGCGAAAAGTTCTGATGAGTATGGAAGAATTTGAAAAATATATTGAAGAAGTTTTGTAAATGTCTTATGATATAATTTGATGGAGAAGATATATTATGAAATGTTCTTATTGCGGAGCTCCGGTGGAAGAAGGAAGAGTTTTCTGCCTGAATTGCGGTGAAGAAATTCAGTGGGTGCCGGAGTATAATCCGATCAGTTCTTACCGCTCCAATGAAAATGTTCAGGCATCAGAAAATGAGAGCTGGAATGCAGTAAAAATCAGCCCGCATAAAAATCATTCTGCGGTCAGATCCCGGGAAAAGCCGAAGAGGAAAAAACATTACTTTCTGAAAACACTGGTGTGTCTTTTTGTGGCTGCCCTGGTTTTTCTGGGGGTTAAATGGTACATAGATATGAAGAATTATGATTCATATGAGTATCAGATCAATATGGCGCAGACCAGTTACAGAAACGGGAAATATGAAGAAGGGCTGTCCTATGCGCAGAGGGCATCTGTTCTTACGGATAACGGTGAGGAAGCCGGAATTCTGGAAGCTCAGATTCTCCTTCAGCTTGGTCGTGTGGATGAGGCGGAAGGAATTCTGCTGGATCTCATTGCGAACGATCCGTCCAGTAAAGAAGCTTATGCCGAGCTGGTCTCCGTGTATGAGTCGGAGGAAGATATGGATTCTCTGACAGAGCTGATTGCGGATATTTCAGATGAAGGAATAAAAAAGGAATATCAGGCTTATATGCCGGTGGAAGTAAAAGCGTCACAGCCGCCTGGAACTTATCAGGACCGGACAACAGTGGAATTATATACAGAAGGGGATCAGATGTGCAGCATCTATTATTCAACGGATGGTTCGGATCCTCTTACCAAACGGAATATTTACAAAACAGGCATTGATCTCCCTGAGGGAACAACTTCTCTCAGAGCAGTTGCGGTAAATGAAAAAGGGATTGCGGGAGAAGAAAAAAATTATATATATACGGTGGAACTGCCCCGTCCGGACGTACCGGCAATTACACCGGTTTCCGGTGAATATACGTCTTCGACCAGATCTCAGATTACACTGACCGTTCCGGAGGGATGCACTGCCTATTACTCCTTTGATGAAAAACCCACTCTGGAGAGTGCGCAATACACTCAGCCGGTGGACATGCCTGACGGGGAACATACTTTCTATGCGATCATAGTGGATCAGAACGGAAAGGAAAGTTATCCCGGAAGCGCTACTTATGTATTAAAGGGATAAAAAAGAAAACAGGAGGGAATTATGTACAAAATTCGAGAGGCTAAACAACTTACAGACAACATTTATCTGATGAATGTTGAAGCGCGGCGGGTTGCAAAACATTGTGAACCCGGACAGTTCATCATCGTGAAGATTGATGAAGAAGGGGAACGGATTCCTCTGACAATCTGTGATTATGACAGAGAGGAAGGAACGGTAACTATTGTATTTCAGGTTATCGGAGCATCAACTCTTCAGATGTCAAAACTGAAAGCAGGCGATTCCTTTGCGGATTTCGTAGGTCCCCTGGGCAGGCCTTCAGAACTTATAACGGATGATCTGGAAGAAGTTAAGAAAAAGAAAATTCTTTTTGTTGCAGGCGGTGTCGGCACGGCTCCCGTATATCCGCAGGTAAAATGGCTGAACGAACACGGAATCAAGGCGGACGCTATCGTAGGCGCGAAGAATAAAGATCTGATTATCCTGGAAGAGGAGATGGAAAAAGTCTGCAATCTGTATGTAACGACAGATGACGGTTCCTATAAAAGAAAAGGCATGGTTACAGAGGTTATCAAGGATCTGGTTGTGAATCAGAAGAAAGAATATGATCTGGTAGTAGCCATTGGTCCCATGATTATGATGAAATTTGTCTGTCTGCTGACGAAGGATCTGGGGATTCCCACCATTGTCAGCATGAATCCGATTATGGTGGATGGAACGGGAATGTGCGGCGCATGCCGTCTGACTGTAGGAGACGAAGTGAAATTTGCCTGTGTGGATGGCCCGGAATTTGATGGCCACTTGGTAAATTTTGATGAGGCAATGAAAAGACAGCAGATGTACAAAACAGAAGAGGGACGCGCTTATCTGAGAGAAAAAGAAGGCGATACACATCACGGCGGATGCGGACATTGCGGAGGTGAAGAATAATGGCTGATGTATTAAAAAAAGTTCCGGTAAGGGAGCAGGATCCAAAGGTCAGAGCGACTAATTTTGAAGAAGTATGTTACGGATATAATAAGGAAGAAGCAATGGAAGAGGCATCTCGCTGTATCAACTGCAAAAATGCGAAATGTATTACCGGATGTCCCGTTTCCATAAATATACCGGCCTTCATCGCTCAGGTAAAAGAAGGAAAATTTGATGAAGCGTATCAGATTATCAGTGAATCCAGCGCGCTTCCGGCTGTATGCGGTCGTGTGTGTCCTCAGGAGAGTCAGTGTGAAGGAAAATGTATCCGCGGCATAAAAGGCGAACCGGTTTCCATTGGAAAACTGGAGCGTTTTGTGGCTGACTGGGCCAAAGAAAATAATGTAAAGCCCAATCCACCGGCAGAAAAGAACGGACACAAGGTAGCTGTTATCGGTTCCGGCCCCGCGGGGCTTACCTGTGCCGGCGATCTGGCAAAACTTGGGTATGACGTTACTATTTTTGAAGCGCTCCATAAACCGGGCGGAGTGCTGGTATATGGCATTCCTGAATTCCGTCTTCCAAAAGACAAAGTGGTTGCGGAAGAAGTGAAAAATGTACTGTCTCTGGGCGTAAAGATTGAGACGAACGTTATTATCGGAAAATCCACGACCATTGATGAACTGCTGACAGAAGAAGGGTTTGAGGCTGTATTTATCGGTTCCGGCGCAGGACTTCCCATGTTTATGGGAATTCCCGGTGAAAATGCCAATGGCGTATTTTCAGCCAATGAATATCTGACCAGAAACAATCTGATGAAAGCTTTCCGGGATGATTATAAAACGCCGATTATGCGCGGAAAGAAAGTGGCAGTTGTCGGCGGCGGTAACGTTGCCATGGATGCTGCCAGAACGGCTCTTCGTCTTGGCGCGGAAGTACATATTATTTACAGGAGAAGTGAAGCTGAGCTTCCTGCCCGTGTGGAAGAAGTTCATCATGCAAAAGAAGAAGGCGTTCAGTTTGATCTGCTGACCAATCCGACAGAAGTTCTGGTGGATGAAAATGACTGGGTAAGAGGCATTCGCTGTATCCGGATGGAACTGGGAGAACCAGATGCATCCGGAAGAAGACGCCCTGTGGAAATTCC
This sequence comes from Ruminococcus sp., assembly GCA_050944415.1. Classification (GTDB taxonomy): domain Bacteria; phylum Bacillota; class Clostridia; order Lachnospirales; family Lachnospiraceae; genus Ruminococcus_G. Next base: position 3,046 of record JBMNRA010000006.1, on the reverse strand, counting down.
CGGATCTGAGTTTGAGATGGAAGTGGATACTGTCATCATGTCCCTTGGAACCTCACCCAATCCGCTGATTTCTTCTACAACCTACGGATTGGATGTCAATAAAAAGAAATGTATTATTGCAGATGAAGAATTCGGAAAAACCTCAAAAGAGGGCGTGTATGCCGGCGGTGACGCTGTGACAGGCGCGGCTACCGTTATTCTGGCCATGGGAGCCGGACGTGCAGGGGCCCGTGGAATTCACGAATATCTGAGCAATAAGCAGAAATAGGAGTCAGATAAATACTTTTGATAATTTCGGAAAATGGAAGGGTGATTCTCTGTCAGTTTCCGATTTTATAAATACAAAAGAATATAAGGAGGTATTTGTTATGAGTAAAAATGATGTATGCAGCAATGACAGACCCTGCGTCTGTCCAAATACGGACTGCGAAAATCATGGAAGGTGCTGTGCCTGTGTGGCTCACCACAGAGATGATCTGGGAAATGTTCCCAACTGCTTTAAAAAAGAGAAGTAAGCTGAGGATTCTGCCATGAAAATTGATGGAAATGAGTTAATGAAACGGGAGATTCAGGCATCCCGGGCTGGAAACAGTGAGGAATCCTGGAGACTGAAACAGGAATTTATGAAACAGGTAAAGGAAAACGGCGATCACTGTCCCTGCCCGGAAGCCTGTCCTCATCACGGCAACTGTTTTGAGTGCGTGACATTTCACAGAGGCCATCAGGATCACCTTCCCTACTGTATGTGGGAGATGGTGAATCAGAAAATCAGCAGCCTTTCTGCTCTGACGGAAGGATCATTCTGTGAATATGCAAAATCACATGACTCTGTAAAGGATTGAAAAGATGAAGATTACATGCATCGCGGTGGGAAAAGTTAAGGAAAAATTTTATCAGCAGGCCATTGCTGAATTTCAGAAACGGCTTGGCAAATACACAAAGCTGGAAATCATAGAGGTACCGGATGAAAAAACGCCGGACAAAGCCGGCGAGAAGCTGGAGAAGCAGATTAAAGATACGGAAGGCGGACGCATTCTGAAACATATCAGAGAAAAGGATTATGTAATTGCTCTGGCCATTGAAGGAACCGCCATGGATTCTCTTCAGTTTTCCGCAAAAATAGAAAATCTGGGTCTTAAAGGAACCGGCAATGTGGTCTTTGTCATCGGGGGGTCTCTGGGTCTTTCGGAAGACGTGCTGAAACGCTCAGACGAAACGCTCAGTTTTTCCCGGATGACTTTTCCCCACCAGCTGATGCGTGTCATTCTTTTGGAACAGATTTACAGATGCTTTCGGATTATACACGGAGAGCCATATCATAAGTAAGTGCGTTTTTTTCGCATTTGGGTATGATATGGTGTGAAGTAATGAATCATGAAGAGTACCTGAAAGGGAGCGGACAGATGTGCTGCTCTCTTTTTGTATGAGTGAAAAATAGAATGGCAGGGAAATATTAATGGTGTTATAATAGATTAAATGGCTTGACAATTTGGAAGTTGTCGAGTAGAAAAAATCCGATTATATGGAAAATTCCAACACATATTTTATTCGGCGAAAAAGATAATTTGACTTCTTATTCGACTATATCTGAATTTGCAAAACAAGCCAACGCAACACTTACTGTTATGAAAAATGGAGAGCATTGGTTTCATACAGATGAGCAAATGATTTTTCTTGATGATTGGATAAACAATCTTCTCGATAAATCCTAATTTGTGAAGGAGTAAAAAGTATATGATTTTATATCATGGAAGTAATGTAATAGTTCAAGAACCGCAAATCTTGGAAAATGGTTTTTACAAAGATTTTGGCTATGGATTTTATTGTACAATTTTAGAAAAGCAGGCAAAACGTTGGGCTTTGACAAAACGTAGAAAGCATATTGTGAATTTTTATGAATATTTACCTGATAAGGATCTGAACATAAAAAAGTTTAGTGAAATGACAGAGGAGTGGCTGCAGTTTGTCGTAAACTGCCGGCTTGGTTTAAAACATGATTATGACATTGTTGAGGGACCGATGGCGGATGATACAATCTGGGATTATGTTGAAGATTATATGGCTGAACGAATTTCGAAAGCGGCTTTCTGGGAACTGGTTAAGTTTAAGTATCCGACACATCAGATTGTATTCTGCACAGAGAAAGCATTACAGTCTATCAAATTTGAAGGGAGTTATTCGCTATGACAAATAAATTTTTCCCAGAAGAGCAAATAACCGAGAATGATCTTTATTTTCTGTGTTATATGATAGAACGCATAGCAAGGAAATTACATCAGAAAAACAAATATGTTGTTAATTCTATAGATAAAGATGAGTGGGTGCGCCTGATCAGCCTGGCTAATGTACTTCACTGTGAGAATCCTCTGAAAATTGAAGATGAATGGATTGAAGAGTATAAGTTAGCAAGAGGGAATTTTGATATTACGGATGTCGATTCAGAACTGGTAGATGAGATTCCATCAGAAACACAGATGGGAAAGGTATATACAAGGCTGATTCTGTCAACTTTACAGCCGGAGGAAGATTATATCGATGGAATGATCAGGATATATAATGATGAAATATGTGATACGATTGATAATTACAATAGCAGCGCATATTATGAACCGTCTTATGTGATAACAAGAGCTTACAATAATGGAGGATTTTAAAGATTAGATAACCTCATTTGGATATGTTATGGAGAGCCGTATCACAAGTAAGGGAGGAGCGGAAGAGAGTGGACAGATGATGTTCCGCTCTCTTTTTGTATAGTGCGTCCAGCAAAGCTGGACCACACTTGCTCATGCACAGTTTGATGAGGGGCGGACGAAAATCTCATCCGCCTACTCTACAGCGAAAATAAAATGACAGAGTAGTAAGCGAATGATATAATGAAGAAAAGTAAGAATGACAAATTGGAAATTTACCACATATGGAATTGAGAGAGGAGACTTCAGTTATGAAAAAGAAACGGTTGAAATTGAAGATATCCCAGAATTGGCAGATTATTTGAATGATGTTTATAATGGTCTCATAAATTAAGACACTTTTTAAGACAGTT
>JBMNRA010000005.1:0-67104 GCA_050944415.1 Ruminococcus sp. | reverse complement strand
TTTTTAAAGCCGACCTCCTCCAGCGCACGATCGATATTCTCTGCCATCTCCAGTTTAATCCCCGACTTATCATATACCAGACTCTCCACACCGGAATACTGATTCGGTCTCGGACTGGAATTGCGGTGAATGGAAACAAAGAAATCAGCCCCGGACTGATTGGCAATCTGCGCCTTCTCGAAGGGCGTCTGGTATACATCCGTGGTTCTCGTATACACCACGTCGAACCCGTTATTTTCCAGAATCTCTCCTACAGCCAGCACCAGATTCAATGTGTCATCCTTTTCATTTCTCCCCTGATTAACGGCTCCCGGATCTTCCCCGCCGTGACCGGCATCCAGAACAATTTTATATGGCATAAGGCACCTCATAAATATCCTTCTGTTTAAAATATGCATTTTCCCCCGGACTGGTGTATATTTCTTCTTTCAGCCGCACATCCTATAGCGGTAAAGGAGGTGCCCATATGCATTCAGATTATAACCAGGAGACAGACACGCAGAAAATGAAAGCGGAATACGCCGATATTTCAGAATCCTGCCGCCGTCATCTGACAGAATTTGAACAAAAGCTGGAGAAAGAGGGATATCGCAATATCGCTCTGGTTGCCTACCAGATAAAGCACTCATAACGTTTACCAAACCGCCGGAAAAGATAAGCTGCATATTTTCCGGCGGTTTCCTTTTGTCCTGAAATCTGCTATGATAGCGTTGGGAGTGTTTCTCCCCTTTTACATCATTAAAGCAAGGTGGTAAATAACATTGAAAACAGCACAGGACTTAAAACAACACTTACTTTCCATTAACAAAAGAAGCTATCCCGCCTACAAAGATACCCGGGGCAGCTACCGTTTCGGCAGTTACATTTTAAATATTGATCATGTTCAGGGAGATCCTTTTGCCTCTCCCTCCAGAATCAGCATCCTTGTTCCCGGCCAGAAAGCCGGATTTCCCTCTTCTCTCTACGACCTGCCTCATAAACAGACCGCACTGGAAGACTGTCTGATCCGGCTTTTCGGAAAAGAACTGGAACATTATCAGTTTAAGGCAAAGGGCTCGGGAAAAAGCGGACTTATGTCTATCAGCCGGCCAGGTCAGGAGATCTTAAAGCGGACTGCCTGTTCCCTGTCTCCCGATGACGGAAGCGTAACCCTGCGGCTGGCCGTGGGATTCCCTGCCAACGGCCGTACCATCAATTCCGGAGAATTGATTAAAATTCTTTTTGATTTTCTTCCGGCATGCGTGGAAAAGACTCTTTTCTACTCCGCACTGAATCCGGATTATGTCCGCGGCATTATCGACCTCGCAGAAGATCAGCAGTATATCCGGGAACAGCTGAAAGAAAAAGGGCTGGTATCCTTCGTCGCCAACGGTTCCATCCTTCCGCGGGAAAGCGGCGTTTCTTCCCGCCCCATGAAAAAAGCCGTTCCCTTCCAGTCGCCCGCCTCCATGGAAATTACCCTTTCACTGCCGCACTACGGTTCCCTGACCGGCATGGGAATCAGAAAAGGAATCTCTTTGATTATCGGCGGCGGATATCATGGGAAATCCACGCTTTTGAAAGCGCTGGAACTTGGAGTATATAACCATATCAAAGGAGATGGCAGAGAGTTTGTTATCACCGATGAAACCGCCATGAAAATACGCGCGGAGGATGGACGCAGCATTCACAACACGGATATTTCCATGTTTATCAACAATCTCCCCGGCGGACGCAATACCAGAAACTTTCAGACGGAAGACGCCAGCGGCAGCACTTCCCAGGCAGCAAATGTGGTAGAAGCCATTGAGGCCGGTACCTCTTTACTGCTGATTGATGAGGATACCTGCGCCACCAACTTTATGATCCGTGATGAACTGATGCAGCGGGTGGTGCATCGGGATCAGGAACCGATCACACCCTTTATCGAACGGGTTCGCACCCTCTACGAGATCTGGGGAATTTCATCCGTTATCGTAGCCGGCAGCTCCGGCTCCTATTTCCACATTGCAGATCAGATCATTCAGATGGACTGCTACGTTCCCTCGGACATCACAGCCCTGGCCAAAGAAGAAGCCCGGAATTTCCCGCTGAAATCCCAGCCCCTTCCCATGCCGGCTCTCCCTGATTTTAACCGCAGACCCTCCGGCGGCGCATTAAGACCTCAGGATCGGATCAAGATGAAAACCCTCGGAAAGGATGCATTTTCCATCAACAGAGATACCGTGGACCTGCGATATGTGGAACAGCTGGCAGACAGCGAACAGACCACCGCTCTTTCCTGGTATCTTCGATATGCCATGCTCCATATCTGTGACGGCAAAAAGGATCTCCGCACCGTCATCAGAATTCTTCTGAAACTGACCGATGAAAAAGGTCTGGAAGCTCTGGGCGGCCCCTCCGGATCAAACACTGACATGGCCATGCCCCGTCCCCAGGAACTGTATGCCTGTTTCAACCGCTGCCGCAGCCTGCGGATGTAATCACTACCCACATAATATTATCATACCACAGAAATCCGCAATATTCCGCATAAAAAAAGTTCCGGTTAAACCGGAACTTTTTTTATTACTCAACCTTATGCTCTTTTTCTGCCGCGTACAGCTACAATTCCCATACCCAGAAGTGCTGCCACTGCCACTATGCCGGCAGTCGATAATACGGAAGTTTCACCTGTCTTCGGGGAACTGCTTGAACTTGATCCTGCGCTTGTATTTGAACTTGATGAAGCGCTTCCTGCAGCTGCTGCCGCACCGCCATCAACTACAAAAGCAACCGGTGAAAGGGAATTAAAAACAGCTGTAATTGTGCCGTTTCCAGCTTTTGACTCAACAACTTCCCATGCGCCTGCTTCTGTATCATAATGAAGAACCGCAACATTAGAATCCGCAGATACACCTGTTACCGTAAAAGTAAGTGTTGCCGGGAACACAGTGCCTTCCGGAACTGTAACATCCTTAACATCCACTACCTGCATACCTTCAACAAAAGCATCACCGAGAAGCGCCTTTACTGTCTCAATATTTCTGATCTCATTGACAGCTGCCTGATACTCTGCCGGCACTTCGCTTATCGTAGCTTCAATTGCGTTTCCATTTGCATCTACGCCGCTGCTCACTTCAGTTACAACGCCTGTAATCTGTACGCTGCCCTGTGCAAAAACTGCTGCTGTCATTGATACGCTTAAAACAGCGGCAGTCAATACTGCAACTAACTTTTTCACCATAATGTTACCCTCCTGGTTCATATTATAAAACTGTTTAAAAGCATCTGTTTATCTGTGATTATACCATTATTCCTCTGATTTGTAAAACATTTCTATTAGCAACTCCAGCAATTTATCCTCATTCACATAAAACTCCTCATGTTCTTCTCCGGCAGCAACTTCTCCGGGCACATACTGTGTTTCTTCTGGAAGGAACTGATAGTTCACCATGCTGTCAATCTGCTGAGCATCCATGTCTGTCACCATATAAGGCCGCAGATAAGAAGAAAACCGTTCGTAATAGTTGTCCTCCTCACCTGCCGCAGACTTTAAAGCCGAAACCAGAGCCGTGATATACTGAACCTGTCTTTCCATTCTTCCATTATTGCTGCCCTGCACGGTAGTGTCACGGTATCTGACATACCGCTCTGCCTGTTCACCGGTCAGGGTTATCTGTGCTCCCGCCGAAAATGCCGGATCAATATCCGTATAATCCTGCGGAACAGTGATCGTAACGCCTCCCACCGCGTCATTCAGACTGCTTATGGCACTGATATTCAGTGACATATAAGCATCAATAGGAATATCATAAAGCAGCTCTCCTACGGTTTTCTCCATAGCCCAGCAACTGCTTTTCTCTCCGTTTCCGTAAGCATACTGTGTAGCGATCTGTGCTTCTACAGAAGTATAATAATTTCCCGAAACATCATACACATCCACATCTGTCATGGAATCTCTGGAAATCTGCAGGATTCTTCCGGTCTTTGTCTCATCGTCCAGAGACAGCAGCATGATGCAGTCTGCCTGTCCTCCTCTTCCCGGCATATCCTGCAGCGTTATTTCTTCTTCCTTGTCGATTCCAAGAAAAAGAATATTCGTCAGATTCCGGTTATAAGTATACGTTTTACCCCGATAAGTCAGTTCGTCCCGGGTATTGGTCTGAGCCGAAACCTCTTTTGCTTCTTCCTGTACCGTCTGCAGTTCCTGTCCGCGTTCCGCCAGCAACCTTCCCGCCGCAACAGACAGAATTACAATCGCCGCAAGCGCCAGCGTCAGCAGTACGGCTGAGACTGTTCTTTTATTCTTCATCAATTAATACCGCCTCCACTAAAAAACGCTGTTCGTCATTATTGTTGCAGGTTGACAGCGTAATGATTCTGTCTTCCCCTGTTACCTGCAGCTGATCATTCCAGCAGGCCTGAATTCCCTCCTGCCGCAGGGAATTCAGAAAAGCCTGCAGCTGCATCCTGTCATTGCAGTCATAGGTATGAAGTATATGGCGATTATCATAAGTAACCGCCGCAAATATCTGATACGTGAATTTATGTTCCGGCGTATAAATAACCACTTCTGAATGCTCCGCCATGTAAAGAGCATCCGCATAGGCGGAAAGTCCTCCGAACATAGTGCCGTCCCGCATGTTATGACCGTAAATCACTGTATTTCCATCGAAAAAATCTTTCCCATTATACGATTCCGTGTAAATGGCACCCGGAAGCCCTTCTGTTCCTTCCACCGTATGATTTAGATAATAACTGTCATCCGTACCGCTTTGAACGATGGGATAATCCACACCGGTTCCCGGAATCTGGATCCAGCCATAGATATCCTGATTCAGAGCCTGCAGGGATGAAAAATCCACAGGTATTTCCGGTGCGGGAGTCTCCTCTTCCTCACTTTCATCTGCTGTATCCGTCTTTTCTTTTTCCGATTTCCCAGAAACACTTTGAGCGGAATCTTCCGAGAGCTTCTCATACACTTTTTCATTCTCCTTTACTGACAGATAATAGGTAATCCCGAAGGCAGAAGCTCCCAGAAACACTGCCAGACATAAGAAGAATATAATTTTATTTCTTTTTTTCATTTTCGCGTTTTTTCACTTTTCTGACCGGAATCACCGCCAGCGTATTCAGCCCCAGATATTTTTCCACTTCCTCCTGATTCTTGATATTGTCATTTCTGATATAAAGAACCGTCAGATAAAGCGCTACCAGAAGGATTCCCGTCAGGATTCCCATGGCCGTATTTTTCTTTATGCTGGGAGATACCGGACTGTCCGCAACCTCCGCTTCCTCAACTGTGGTAGGAGGATCTGACTGCATGATATAGGCCATCTGGTCCGCTGTTTCCGCCGCCACTGCATTGGCCACAACACATGCCCGGGAGGGATCTGTGTCTCTGGCTGTAATTACCAGAATACGGGTATCTGTCTCATTGGTTACCTGAATCATATTCTGAATCTGTTCGCGGGTTAAAGTCATTCCATCTTCTTCCTGAATACGTTCCACAGCTCCGTCAATAACCGGCTTGCTGGTAGCGATAACCTCAAAATCCGCTGTCAGCTCCGTACTGAGCTGAAAATCTGCAAAAGAAGTTACGCTGGTAGTCTTCGAAAGTATGTACAGCATAGCCTTGGATTCATACTGAGGCGTTATCATCACAATAGTGCCGATCAACGCCAGCAGACCGCCGATTATAGCCGCAATTGCAAACATCCACCATCTTCTGATCAGTTCCCGCAGCAATCCTCCCAGATCGATTTCAATTTCATCTTTATCAAATCTTTCCATTTTTAAATCTGCTCCTCTGCTTCCATCAGTATTCACCGTATTTTCCATATCGTCCATATTTGCCGTAATAACTGCCGCGGTATACATCCACTTTATTCAGAACAACACCCAGCAGATTACTGTTGGCCGTTTTCAGCTGTTCCATAACATTTCTGGCCTCCGCTCTGGAAGACGAATCTGCCGACAGCACCAGAATCGCACCGTCTGACGCTTTGGCCACCACTGCGGCATCTATCACATTGCTCAGAGGCGGCGTATCAATCAGTATATAATCGAACGTTTTTTTCAGCACTGGCATCATCTGCACAAACCGTTCATTACCCAAAAGCTCCGTCGGATTAGTGGGAAAGATTCCGGAAGGCATCAAAAACAGATTTCGTTTATTTGTAGAGTAAATCACATCACCAACCGCCTCCTGTCCAGAAAGATAATGACTCAGCCCCTTCACGGAATCCAGAATTTGAAGTCGGTGAAGCAGTACCGATTTTCTCAGATCTCCATCAATCAACAGAGTTCTCTTTCCGCTTTCCGCAAATGCCAATGCCAGATGGTAAGATACGGTCGTTTTCCCGTCTCCCGGCGCCACACTGGTTATAGCAATCACCCGATTCTCCACTCCAGTGAATTCAATATTCGTCCTCAAGGTCCGATATACCTCTTTCTCCTGAGAAGAAAGCTGCATCTCTTCCCCTATTGTTACTTTATACATTAATATATTCCCTCCTGATTATCTTCCTGGCATTTTCCCGACAGATATCCCGACAGTACTGCCTGTCCGTTTTCTTCTCAATGTAAGACGCACATTTAGCCATCAGCGGTCTGCGATGCCGGCTTCCATGGGCATCCGTTCCCACTAAATGAATCATTCTTTCCTTCAGCAGCTCCCGGATATAATTCTTTACCAACCTTCCATTTTTTCCCAATACGCTTCCCGCATTTACCTGCAGATAAATTCCCATATCTGTAAGCTGCCGAACCCGCTCTATTTTCATCAGATCTTCATAACGTTCCACATGAGCCAGTATAGGCCAGAAGCCATGATACTGCAAAGTCTGCAGTCCTCTTTTTATATAGGAAAATTCCTCATAGGGCACAAATTCCACCAGAACATAACAACTGTCATTCATAGTCCAAACTGTCCCTTCCAGAAGATCTTTTACCGCTTTTTCACTGTAAAAGATTTCCGAACCGGCAAGGATTCTGAAATCCTCCGACACTTCACGGGCTATTCGCTGTGTTTCTTTCAGCATCGCTTTTCTCTTTGCCCAGACACCGCTTCCCATTTCCCCGTGGTAATGAGGCGTGGCAAATATGGTGCGGATCCCTTCCTCATACGCGGTTTTCAGCATTTCTCTCGTCTCAGACAGATCATACGCCCCATCGTCTACCGCCGGAAGAATATGACAGTGTACATCTGCCATTTTCATCCCGGCCTTCTTTCCCCTTATCATGGCATTACGGTCACCGTCATCACTTCTTCATTGGAACGGTTCCCGTCACTGTCCACTGCATAATATGTAAGCTCATAAGTTCCGGCCAGCGAGGTATCCACACTGCCGTCTATCTGAATGTTCCGGAAAAGGCTGCTTCTGTCATCCCGGTCATCCATAATCTCCTCCACCCAGTCCAGGGCGCTGAAGCTCTCTCCCACAGTCAGGGATACCTGATGCTGCTTCAGATAGAATCTGGGCGCATCCGGCGAAAGAGCCTCGATCTTTTCTTCTCTTTCCGCAACCGCCGCAGCTTCCGGATCCTGCTGCTCCTCCGCAGCCGGTTCTTCCGGAACCTCCGCTGTCTCTTCGCTTTCTCCTGTCGCAGCATCATTGGCCGGCTGTTCCGCTTCTTCCTGCGTCTCTCCTGTACCCGGCAGTTCTCTGGATGCTCTGGTTATATTTTTGCTTTTGTCTACAGCCACATAGGTAACTGTCACACGATCATTCTCTTCTGAAGTTCTCACAGATTCCACCATAAGAGAATCCGTCACGTCTCCGTCCCGGTAATCTTCCGCCGTCACCCCCTGCAGCAGTTCCTCATTGGTCATACCGGAGTGATAGGTAACAGCACCGCTTTCATCGAATACGATTTCCGGCCCTTCTCTGTCCCTGGTAAGAAGCAGCCATCCGGCCGCTGCCGCCAGAAAAACAAGAACCAGCAGTGATACCGGCAATAATATTTTTTTCATTCCTTTTTTCCTCTATTTGCACAACAGTCACAAGCTATTCTACCATATTTTCCGGGCAGAATCCATAAATATTCTTAGAAAGAATAATTCCCGAGTTGCTTTCCGCATATATCCCTTATAAGTTCCTGATTTTTTTAAACACGGTGAAACTTTGAGGGGTGTTATAAACAGCTGTTTATAACACCCCTCATTTTCATGATTATTAATTGAGAAAGATTTTCTGATATTCATCCAGCCATGCCAGATGATTTTCTACCAGCTTTTCCGTCACAGTGGTAATTGGGCCTGCCGAAGATGCCACAATCAGCCGCTGATCTTTTACCTCTTCCAGTTCTCTTACCTTCTCCCGTATTTCCTCCGTCGTTTTTAATTCCAGATCCGCCCATTCCAGATTCCCTATCAGCGTAAGTTCCCCCTTCGTTCGTTCAAATCCCTCCTTCATAGAAACGTTACCCTGAGGCTGCGGTTCCACCGGTTCGGTAGCATCGTAGCCAATCCGCCGCATTACTTCGAGGGCATGGTAAACTTTTCCATGGCAATGACAACCTACTGCATATCCATATTCTTTAATTTTTCTGACGACTCTGGAATCATAAGGTTCCACAAAACGTTCAAATGCTTCCGGATCCATCATAGGCGGTGTACACTGTTCCGATCCTCCCATCCAGAATACAATATTTTCCGGCAGAATGGGCGCTACCGCATCTACCATTTTTATCTGCCGTGCGGTAATTTCTTCCAGCGCATCCAAAATCAGTTCTCTCTCGGTAAGTGTCATTTCCAGAAACGTGTCAAACGTCATACATCTGGAAATTGTCACAATGGGAGACGGAACAAAAAACTGATAAATCACCCGTTCATCCAGACGCTCCGTCTGTTCCTGTATCTTTCCGGCTTCTCTGACCACCTCTTCTTCATTGATTTCAAAAGGAGTGTCCATCAATTCTTCCAGCTGCGCTGCTTCTGTTACAGGAACTTCCATAATCCATTGAGTACACTGATTTCGGAAGACAGAATCTCTGAACCTTAAGACTCCCTTTCCCGTATGAATTTCTCCCAATATATCTTTTGTGTTTTCATCAATATCTCGCGTTACCGTATGGATTCTGTCCGTACTGGTCATCATGAAACGATTGAATAAAAATGACTGATCCTGACATAAAATATAAGCATCACTTTCTTTCACCGCCTGAATCAGCCTGCGATACTGGGGATCATTCATCCATCCTGCACGAAATGCATCTTTTCCTTTCGGCTCCCACCAGTATTCAAACCCTTCTCTCATCAGCAGGGGAACCTGCCCCGTTTTCTCTCCCCTCATAACCTCTATAAAATTTTTTCTTGTTATCATCTCTTCCTCCATACATTTTATACTTATTGTTTTACTATAACCCGCGTGTTATAATCTACCTATTATATTAAAGCTTTCTATCAGCTTTTTCATTATTCAGATTCCAGATAACGCATAAGAAACTACAGATCAGGAGAAGTATATGAAACCTTATGGAGAAGCAGGAATATCTCTTTTAACCTCAGAATACTACGTGAATTTCCCTTCGGATTTCGCCAGGGAAAATCTTTTTTATACAGAGCAGGGCGGACATTATTTTCTGAACCACCACTACGTTACTTCCCGCTCCCTGTGCAACTATCGCCACTTTTCATTCCTTTATGTAGTAAAAGGCGAGATGCTCCTGGTCATTGACGGAAAAGAATATCTGATTCACGATCATGAGCTTGGAATTATAGATACTTCCAAAGCACATCTGTACGCCTCCTGCCAAGACACAGAACTGCTTTTTGTCCGTTTTCGCGGAAACACCTCTCCCGCCCTGGTTTCCAGACTGTTTTCTTATCGTCATGCCTTTGTCCCTCCTCATAATAACCGAACCTTTCAGGCTCTTACCGAAATTGTAGATGGCTTTATCTCTCAGAACCCTCTTCCAGAAGAAATAATTTCCAGCCATATTCATACCTTGTTGTGTGATCTTTTGACATTACGGTATGGTATGGAGGGAAACAGTCAGTCTGTCATCGACCAGACGATTCATTATATTGAAAACAACTATTATCTTCCTATTACTGTTTCTGATCTGGCTGAAATTGCCTGCCTGAATGCCAGTTATTTTTCTGAGAAATTCAAAAAAAAGACAGGTCTGACACCGAAACAGTACTTGATTCAGACCCGCCTGAACGCAGCTAAAATTCTGCTGCGTGATACCGACTGGAGCATCAGAGAAATCGCTGATAAAACCGGTTTCCCAAGCGATTCATACTTTACACAGTATTTTCGCAGCCAGTTTCACCAGACCCCCACACAGTACCGTAACCCCTGATACTCACATTTCACTTATGAAACCAAACAGATTATAAATATTAATTCCAATAATCAACAACATCAGTGCGTACAACAACCGTTCTGTTTTTCCTGCATCCAGTTTTTTCGACGCTGCCGCGCCTAAAAGCGCGCCGCCTATACCGCCGAAAACCATACACAAAAGCCAGGTTATTTTAAATTCCGGAACCGTCCCCTGTACCAGAGAACTGACCAGACTGAAAGCCTGTGAAAAAAGTATAATATAAATAGAATTTTTTGCTGCTCTCTTCACTTCCATGGAAAAAAAGAAGAACAAAGCCGCCACATTAACAGGACCTCCCCCGATTCCAAGGAAAGAAGAAACCATCCCCAGAAAAAGACCGATGATAAAACAGGCTGCCCTGTTTTTTATCTGCAGAGAAGGTATCCTGTCTTTTTTTAATATGTAGATAAAAACCAGTATCGTCGTAGCCAGCAGAAGCACGCTCTGTATCAGTCCCAGTATCGTTTCCCTGCCGAAAGATCGCTGAATATATTCAAACAGTTCTTTTCCCGCCAGACCACCAGCAGCCGCACCCAAAGCCAGAGGGGTACTGGTTTCCACCTGCAAAACCACACCATTTTTTCTGCTTCTCAGCAGAGAAACTGCCGACATGGACAAAACCGTACATCCTGACAGAAAACTGACAGTGCTTACCGGCATTATCTTCAGCGCATCCAGCACCGGCTTAATAATCACTCCGCCTCCAAAACCGGCCACAGCCCCCACTGCAGAAGCAGTCAGACATACAAAAAACAGTAACACCGTCATCTTACCACCACTTGATCATTTCCGTAACGTAATCTCTCATTTTTACAAATTCCAAAGACATAACATCCCTGGGTCTTGGAAGATCATTTTCAATTACCGTCTTGACATGGCAGGGTTTGTTCGTCAGAACCATAATATGTTCGCTCAGATAAACCGCCTCTTCTACATTATGGGTAATAAATAAAACAGTCGTACCCGTTTTCTTCCACAGTTTGATAAGTTCATCTTCCAGTTTGAACCGAAGATCGATATCCAGCTGTCCATAAGGCTCATCCATCAAAAGAATTTCCGGTCTGGTAGCAAACGCACGTGCAATACCGATTCTCTGATTCATACTGGTAGAAACCTGCTGAGGGTAAAAATTCCGGAAATCCGCCAGGCCTACTATTTCCAGCATCTCATCAACCAGCTCCTTTTTCTTTTTCTTTGGAACCTTTTTGATATCCAGTCCAAATCCTACATTCTGTTCAATCGTCAACCAGGGCATTGCAGAAAACTCCTGAAAAATATAGGAAATATTATGTTTTTTCAGATTTACCTCCTCACCGTTTACCAATACCCGTCCGGCCGTAATATCATATAATTTTGTGACACTGTTTAAAAAGGTGGTTTTTCCACATCCTGTCGGTCCTACAATGCAGAGAAATTCTCCTTCCTCCACATCAAAAGAAATATCATCCAGCACCGTAAGGTCGCCGAATTTTTTGGTCAGATGATCCACCTGAATTTTCACTTTCTTCCGTTCGCCCATAGATACCTCCTACTATTTCTAAAGCGTATGATCTACGACACTGTTGATCTCCCGCCGCATTTCCAAAAAGTCCGGATCGATATAGCTTCTGGGTCTGGGCAGACTGATTTCATATTCCGCTTTCACATTGGTGGGACAGTTTCGGATGACCACAATCCGATCCGCCACATAGACCGCCTCCTCGATGTTATTCGTCACAAAAATAATTGTTTTCTTCTCCGCTTCCCATATCCGGATAATTTCATCCTGCATCAGGTAACGTGTCTGGGCGTCCAGCGCTCCGAAAGGTTCATCCATTAAAATCACATCCGGCTCATTGCAGTAAGCTCTGGCAATTCCCACACGTTGTTTCATTCCTCCTGAAATCTGTATCGGGTAATGATTTTCAAATCCCTTAAGTCCTACCAGATCAATATAATACTGCGCCTTTTCCCGGCGTGTTTTCTTGTCCACTCCTTTCATCCTGAGACCGTACTCCACATTCCCCATCACTGTCAGCCAGGGAAATATGGCCAGATTCTGAAAGACCATTCCCCTGGAGGGATCCGGACCATGAATCTCTTCTCCTTTCATGGATATTTTCCCCGCTGTCGGTTCTTCAAATCCTGCAATCATATTCAGAATCGTTGTTTTTCCGCACTGTCCTGGCCCGAACAATACCAGAAATTCATTTTCTCGAACACTGATATTCAGATCTTTTACAACCTTGAAAACTCCCCCTTCTTTTACCTTTTCAAACTCTTTATCCACGTGCTCCAGTGTGATAAAATTCTTTTCTATCTTCCGCGCTTGTTCCATCTGCATAAAACATCCTCCACTTTTCTGATTAAAAGCGCCAGTACCAGGCCGATAATCGCAATCACCAGAATTCCTACCAGAATCTGAGTCATATTATTGTTCTGCTGGCCCGTTACCACTATCCAACCTACGCCGCTGGAAGAACGAACCAGTTCAGCTGCCACGACAGAAGACCATGCAGAAGCCACACCGATCTGCAGACCTGCTGAAATAGCCGGTACTGACGCGGGAATTACAATCGTAAAAAACATCTGCCGGTCATTACACCCCAGCATCCGGGCCGCATTTACGATCGTACGGTCCACCGACTTTGCACCGTGATACGCATTCTGAACAATGCTCATGAATGCGCCGATAAACACCAGAACATATTTGGCCAATTCCCCGATTCCGCACCAGAGAATAACCAGAGGAATCCATGCCAATGTAGGTATGGGACGAACCAGCTCGAAAAGCGGCCGCATGAAAGCTTCAAATCCCCGGTACCAGCCCATGGCCAGTCCCAGCGCAATTCCAAGAACTGTAGCTGCCACAAATCCCACCGCCCACCGGGACAATGTAATCAACATATGCTGCAGCATTACATTTTTTCCAATAGGTTCCACAAAAGAAACAAAAAAACGCTGTAAAACCTCAAACGGCCCCGGCATGACCTGACTGAATTGAGGATTCATCGCTGCCAGCTGCCATATGAAAAGCAGGACAGCAAAAGATATCACTGCTGCTATAATTTTCTGCCACAATTTTGCTTTTCTCTCCAACATTACCAACGCCCTCCTTTCATCAGCTGCCGTTCCAGCAAAGTCAGCAGTAATCCCAGAGCTGCCCCGATTACGCCTACACAGATCATGGATGCGATGATAATATCAGGACGGTATATACCTCTGCAAAGATTAATCAGATAACCAAGTCCCGCCGTAGCCGCCAGCATTTCCGCCCCGATGATCGTAGACCAGGCCACTCCCAGTCCTACGCGCATCCCCGTCAGGACAAAAGGAATGGATGAAGGAATGGCAATTTTCCTCAGGATCTCTCCTTTCGACGCTCCAAAAGTCTGTCCTACCCAGATATGAACTTCCTTTGTCTGCCGGATCCCCGTATACGTATTAACCAGTGCCGGCCCAAAAGTTGCCAGCGCAATAACTATCACTTTGGGAAGCATACCGATCCCAAAAAGCAGAATAAAAAGCGGGGTCCATGCGATACCAGGGATCGGCCGGATAAAATCAAAAATCGGGTTAATGAAAATATCTGCTTTTTCATACCATCCCATCAGTATTCCCAGCGGTATACCTACCAGACATCCAATCACATATCCTGTCAATGTCACTTTCAGGCTGGCCCACAGATGAACCTGCATCGTAGCTCCATCCGGGTTTTTACTGGAAAACTTATCAATCAGTGTGCTGAAAACTTTGATCGGTCCCGGCAGTACATTTTCTTTAATAGTTCCCAGACTTCCTTCTGTAAACAGCCACCAGATAAAGAAAAACAATATGATTGATACCACAGATAACCAGATATAAGAACGTTTCTTTTTCCTGTGCATTTTTCAAACCTCCTGTCTGATCTACCGAACTGCCCCTGCGCTCTGATACCGGGCGCAGGGGCAGTTGTACTACAGTTATTCATATCCTTCCGGAAGAGTAATTGTAATAGGAACACCTGTCGCTTCTTCCAGGAGATCCTTATTAATGCTTTTCGCCACTGTCTCAGCACTTCCTTCTTCCAGCAATCCCAGTTTTGTCAGTTCTTCTGCCGAGAATACCACGTGGTTTCCATATTCCAGATCTTTTAATTTATCATAGGAATAAAGATCACGGACCTCAATTTCCGTCCACATCTCATCCTCCGTATATTCCGTTCCCTGTTCTTTAAAGAATTCCATACCCTGTTCGAACTCCAGATCTTCATCATTTTGAATTTCATCCAGGGCCTTAAAAACAGCTTTTAAAGTCAGTACGATATCATCCCGATTACTTTCCAGATAATCATTTGGCACGATAACAGTAGAACCGGTCCCTACTCCGGTGATATCTTCGTAGGTACCCAGACAAACCATTCCTGCTGCTTCTGCAGCTGCACAGTAATTCATAGAAAGCGCCGCTCCGTCTACTTCTCCGCTGATCAGTGCATTGTAGCAGGAAGCCAGATCCATGCTTACCAGGCTGTAATCATCCTGGTCAAGATTAGAATAATAAGAGTCTACCATAATCTGCTGAATCGTTCCCAGTGTTACAGCAAAGCTTAATCCTGCTGCTGTTTCTGCATTTCCATATACATCAGGTGCGTTTTCTCTGTATTCTCCCTGCACCTCTACGACCGGACAATCTGGACTTACATAAACAGCCAGTCCTTTTCCGTCATCACAGTCTGCCACCATTGTATAATCCCCGGTAGCCAGCGGATATACTCCAGCGAATCCATTGAATCCTATATCCGCTTCACCGGCAGATAATGCTTCGTTCTGAAGAGTTCCATTTACAAAGTATGTGATATTAGTATCCAGACCCACTTCATCGAAATATCCCATCTTATCCGCATACCATACAGCCAGACCGTCCGTATTAATAAGAGCCGCAATGTTTACCGTCTCACCGCTGGGCACCGGTTCCTGACTTCCCGTTTCCTCCGTTGTCTCTGTCTCTTCTGTCGTCTCCGCTTCTGATTCTGTCTTTCCCCCGCACGCACACAGAGATATTGCCATCAGCGCTGCCATTCCAAAACTAAGTATTCGTTTTCTGTTTTTCATAAGTTCCCTCCAATACTCTTATATCAATTGTTTTACCGAATCCCTGATTACCAGTGCCGGAGTAATCACCACTTTTTCTCCTTTCCCTTCTTCCATCAGTATCTCAACTGCTTTTCTGGCTATCTGCGATGTGTCAAAAGACACGGTCGTCAGCCTGGGTGTCCACCAGGTACACATGGGAATATTGTTGGTGCCTGCCACACTGATATCTTCAGGGACACGATATCCTTCTTCCTGCAGTGCCGCAATAATTCCCAAAGCCGATGCATCATTAACTGCCAGAACTGCCGTACATCCTTTCAACAATTTCATTCCATTGCGCGCGACTGCATAGCCGCCCTGAAAAGTCACGGGATTGCTTCCGGAAACTTCAGGAAGTTCCACAATCTGGCTTTTCTCTTTCAGTACCTTTCTGATTCCGGCGCAGCGGCTGACATCAGAACTGCCCTGTATATTAGTCTGCATGGCTATTCTGCGATGTCCCATACGGTACAGAAACTGCCCGGCTTTTTCTCCTGCGTCTTTAAAATCCAGCGCGACTACATTAACGTTTCGATTCGGATAGTAAATATCTTTTTCCTGCCTGTCATAGATGCACACAAACGGAATGTCTTTCTCAAACAGTACCTCCAGATGTTCCTCCGGGTAAAATCCATTGGTTGAAATAAGAATCACCCGGTCCGTCTGTTTCTGCGCAATCAGTCGGTTCAGTACTTCTTTCTCCGAACCGCTGTAACCATATATCGGAAGCGCCGTGTATCCTCTGTTCAGAAGTTCAATATGAAGTTTGGAATAAATCGTGGCCCAGAACAGATTCACATCAAATCCGATAAAGCTGCGGGATAACAGTATTCCTGCCCTTCCCGGCTTTTTCGTTCTAAGCCCCCTTGCGTTGACGTCCAGTTCAAACTGGTACTTCTTTGCCATCTCCATAACTCTTTTTTTCTTCTCACCGGAAACTCCGCCGCATCCATTGAGCACCCTGGAAACAGTAGACTGAGATACTCCTGCCAATACCGCCAGTTCTCTGGATGTCATATACTCTGCCTCTTTCTCTCGAATACGTATTCAAGAAAATGACTTATAGTCCCAGCCGCTCAAATTGTTCCGGCATAGCATCATATTCTTTCATACATTGTTTCAGCTTCTGCATATATTCTTTTTCAAGATTTTCATCCTTTACCGGATGTTCCTGATGATAATCATTCTGAATATCAAACAGCATTGTCTCCTCATTAAAAGATGATCTGCGGGAAAATTCCTGAGAAGGATTGTTGAAACAGATAATATCCGCTGGTATGCGATATACCGGATAATTCGTCCAGGGCAGAAACCGTCCCATCTCAATTCTGTCGTAATCCTCCGCCTTCACTGCGTCATCCGCCCCGAAATACTGACGGAGAATGCTGGGAACCGCTGTGTAAACATACAGCGGACGGTTTGTTTCATCTTTTGCCGCCCGGATATAAACGTATTTTCCATCCGTATATGCAACCTGTTTCCCAAAATATCCGAAAATAGTCCCTTGCCGCACCTGTGAAACTTCCCTTTGCAACACCGGCAGCAGACTTTTTCCGTGAATGGAATAATGCAGCTTCTTTTTCACCCGGAAATATTCCAGTACTGTGGGCATCACGTCAATATTCTGAGTCAAGGCATCGCTTCGTCCCGGCTGAACTCCAGGCGCCGCGATAATCAGCGGAATATGGAACACTTCATTATAAGGAGCCATATAATTCTTAGCCATATAGCCATGCTCACCCAGATGGAAGCCATGATCTGTAGTAAAAATCACCATGGTATCCTGCCACATATTGTACTTATCCAATACATCCAACATCTCTCCGATATGGCAGTCTGTCATAGTCATCAGAGCTTTACAGCGGTTTTTCAGATGTTGGGTTTCCTCCTCCGTAAAAATATTAGGCTGATAATCAGGATGTTTCGCGTCAAATCCATTATAGTTTTCCTCATACAATTTTATGTATTCATCCGGTACATCGTAAGGTTCATGCGGATCAAAGGCTTCCGCCCATAGAAGAAAATTATCTGCTTCATGATTTTCCTCCAGCCATCTGGCTGCACTGGTCAGTGTTTTCACACTGGGATAATCCTCCTCGTTCAGCAGACGCTGCCGATTAGCTTCTTCAGATTCCGAATATTCCCCTTTAAACCCCGTTGGTCTGCACTCGCGGCGAATTCCTGTTTTGTCCGGTCTCACGCACCATGGATCCCCTTCCTGCCCTCGGAATACTTCCCAGGCAGTAAATCCTTTTGTGTAATTCTCGCCTCCCGGAATCACATAATGAGAATGATCACTGAACATCATTGTGTGAACATTTCGGTCCTTCAAAACCGTCTGGAGCGTCTGCTCAAATGGTTCAATGGCTCCCCAGGGCTTCTCCAGAAAATTCAGCCGTCCCGTCATAAGATCTTTTCTTGCCGGCATACAAGGAGCACTTCCGCACCAGTGATTTTCAAATACCACTCCCCGTCGGGCAAGACGGTTCAGATTCGGCATCAGCGCTGTCTGCTTTGGATCATTATTATAGAGATCCAGCATTCTGCGATTAACTGTATCGCAAAGAATAAACACTGTTTTCATTCGATTTCCCTTTTCCTCCTTCCTTTTTCTAATATTTGTATATATTTTACGAAAACAGCATCCTGATTTCACTATTGTTTTTCCAGATATCCCATAAGAAACTACAGATTTTCTGAAATTTTGAGATTATATATAAAAACTCCCAACAGCAAACATATGTTCTATTTTTTATTGAAAAACTGTGACCAGCATATTATAATAAACATAAAGACATACTATCAAAAAGGAGGAGCTGCTATGGAACCGCATCGAATTTATATCGCTATCGATCTGAAAAGTTTTTATGCTTCCGTTGAATGCGTGGAACGAAAACTTGACCCTATGACTGCCAATCTGGTAGTGGCCGACCCTTCCAGAACAGACAAAACGATCTGCCTGGCAGTCTCTCCCTCTTTAAAGAAATACGGTTTGTCCGGCCGCAGCCGTCTATTTGAAGTTCATCATACACTGAAAAAATTCGAAGAGCAGACCGGACGGAAGGTATCATATATCACCGCACCTCCTCGGATGGCGCTGTATATGCAGTATTCGGGAAATATTTATTCCATCTACCTGAAGTACATCAGCGCCGATGATATTCACGTTTACTCCATAGATGAATGTTTTTTTGATATAACCGATTATCTTTCTCTGTATGGCATGACCGCCCGCCAGCTGACAAAAAACATCCTTCAGGATGTGCAGAATACCACCGGCATCCCGGCCACCGCCGGAATCGGCACTAACCTGTACCTTTGCAAGATCGCGCTGGATATCGTAGCGAAACATATAGACGGAGATGAAGACGGCATCCGCATCGGCGAACTGGATGAATACTCCTACCGCTGTCTGCTGTGGGATCACCGTCCGCTCACCGATTTCTGGCGTATTGGAAAAGGAACGGCCCGTACCCTGGAAAAGAATCACATCTTCACCATGGGCGATCTGGCGGAAGCTTCCATTTACCAGGAAGACTGGCTTTACAAAACCTTCGGCATCGACGCGGAGCTTCTGATTGATCACGCATGGGGATATGAATCCTGTACTATGAAGGACATCAAATCCTACCGCCCCAAAAACAGCTCCGTCGGCTCCGGACAGGTTCTTCCCTTCGGTTATCCCTGTGAAAAAGCAAGGATGATTGTGCGGGAAATGGCTGACGAGATGATTCTGGATCTGACCGATAAAAATCTTGCCACTGATTCCATCACGCTCCATATCGGTTATGATCGGGAAAATGTAGATTCCGGCCGATATCACGGAAAAATTCATACAGATCACTACGGCCGTCAGGTTCCCCATCCGGCACACGGAACAGCCAGTCTCCAAAGTCCTACCGCAAATTCCGTGAAAATCATGAAAGCCGTAACATCTCTCTACGATCAGATCGTCAATCCTTCCCTGCTGATCCGCCGCATCACTCTCACCGCCAATCGGGTGGTAGAGGACAGCTGTACCCAGCTGGATCTGTTTTCTGATTTCAAACAACTGGAAAAAGAAAAAAATCTCCAGCACGCTGTACTGGAGATTCGAAAAAAATTCGGAAAAAATGCTGTTTTAAGAGGAACCAGCCTGCAGCAGGGCGCAACCGCCATAGAACGCCACGGCCAGATCGGCGGTCACAAGGCATAAGGAGGAACATCATGGAATATTTCAATCGAAACGCTGAAGAAAAGTACGGCGATATCATCCGCCGCAGCCGTCCCTGTACGGAAGAATCCAGAATCAAACATCCCCGGATGCCTTCCGCGGACCGGGCGAAAATATTTGCCCCTTTCTCCGCTTTGAAAGGATACGAGGATGTTATTAAAAACGAACAGGAGGAAATCCTGCTTGTTCCAAAATCTCTCCTGTCTGAGGAAGAACAAGAGAACCTTTCCCGGAAAATAAATACTCTGAAAAAGGGAATGCAGGTACAGATTACCTTTTTCCGGAAAGCTCCTTCATCCCCTGAGGATACTCCCCTGGGACTTTACCGGACACTCAGCAGTCAGGTGGCGGCTATCGATTCCATCGGACAGCTTCTGATTTTTGAAGATTGTTCCATTCCTTTTGATGACATCCTGGAACTTTCTCTGCCGGATGTTTCCCGGTTATAGTTCAAGCCGGCGCCGTGCCGGAAAGCCATAAGCGCTTTCCGCACTGGTAACCGCACGGATAATCGCTTCGCTCATTACCTCCGCCGCCAGCATTCCCGTCAGATCCTGATCCGCCGTCACCTCTCCCACAGAAACCGCATAAATACTGTCGCCGTCCGCTGTTGTATGAACCGGCCGTATGGAACGGGCGTATCCGTCATGGGCCATTCCTGCAATTTTACACAACGCAGATTTCTGAAAACGTCCATTGGTAATCACAACGCCTATGGTGGTATTCCCGGTAAATTTATTTTCCACCACTTCAGTGCTGGCATACATTACGTCTTCTGTCTTTCGAAAAGATTTTTTGTCTTCCGCCAGCAGGCCGGCAATCTTTTCCCCGTTCTTCCAGTCGTAAATATCACCCAGAGCGTTCACTGCCACGATTGCTCCCACCTGCAGATCACCCACCTGCAAAGCATAGCTTCCGATTCCCGACTTCATACAGTAATCCATGCCCGCCGCCTTGCCGACAGTAGCTCCGCATCCCGCGCCGAAATTGCCGTCCCGATAATTTCCCTTTTCCGCATTCCGGCAGGCTTCATATCCCATTGACGGATCCGGCCTGACCTGAGGATCTCCCACTGTAAGATCGAACAGATCCGCCTGACATACCAGAGGAACCTTCAGTATTCCTACATCGAAGCCGATCCCCCGCTCCTCCAGATACCTCATCACTCCGTCCGCCGCTCCCAGGCCGAAGGCGCTGCCTCCCGCCAGGACAATGCCGTGAATCATCTGCGCCGCCGCAAGCGGATTCAGCAGTTCGGATTCTCTTGAGGCCGGGCCGCCGCCCCTCACGTCAAGTCCTGCTGCCATCCCCTTTTCCGCGTAGATAACGGTACACCCTGTTCCGGCAGCGGAATTTTCCGCCTGCCCTATGTTCACTCCTGGAATATCTTTAATACTGATCTCGCGTTTCATCTACTCTACCGTTACACTCTTTGCCAGATTTCTCGGCTTATCCACATCCAGCCCTTTTGCTACGGAAACGTAATACCCCATCAGCTGCAGCGGAATCACTGCCAGTGATGCTGTGAAATGCACATCCGTTTTCGGTATATAAGTTACAAAGTCAGCCGTATCCTCAATATTGTAATTGCCATAAGTCGTCAGGCCCATCAGATAAGCGCCGCGGCTCTTACACTCCACCATGTTGCTGACCGTTTTCTCAAACAGCTCAGTCTGGGTCAGTACCCCTATCACCAATGTACCGTCCTCAATCAAAGAAATCGTTCCATGCTTCAGTTCTCCTGCCGCATAAGCTTCTGAATGAATATAGCTGATTTCCTTCATTTTCAGGCTGCCTTCCAGTGAAATAGCATAATCAACCCCTCTTCCAATAAAGAAAATATCTCTCGCTGCCGCCTGTTTCGCTGCGAACCACTGGAGGCGCTCCTTGTCTTCGATGATCTTCTCTATTTTTTCCGGCAATGCCTGGATCTCTTTCACAAGATCCTGAGCTTTCTCAGCGGAAATTTCCCCGCGAACCAGGGCGAACTGAATCGCCAGCGCATAGCTGGCAATCAGCTGCGTACTGTAGGCTTTCGTTGTAGCCACTGCGATTTCCGGGCCCGCCAGCGTATAGAATACGTTATCCGCTTCACGGGCAATGGATGAACCAACCACATTTACAATGCCAAGCGTCTTAATTCCCGCCTTTTTCGCTTCCCGCAGAGCTGCCAGGCTGTCAGCCGTTTCACCGGACTGACTGATGATGATCACCAGACCGTCCTTATCCAGAATAGGACGACGGTAACGGAATTCCGACCCCAACTCCACACGCACCGGAATCCGCGCCAGGTCTTCAATCACATACTGCGCCACAATACCCACATGATATGCGGAACCGCAGGCCACAATATAGATCTGGCTGATATTCTGAATCTCTTCCTCGGAAAGTCCTACTTCAGAAAGATCAATCTTTCCGTCCTTCACCACAGAATTAATAGTATCAGCCACCGCTTTCGGCTGTTCATGAATCTCCTTCATCATGAAATGTTCATATCCCGCCTTCTCAGCAGCTTCTTCATCCCATTTGATTTCCGTCAGTTCTTTTTCGATTTCATCGCCGTCCAGATTGTAGAAGGTTACCTTTCCCTTCTGAAGACGTCCGATCTCCATATTGCCGATATAATAAACATTTCTGGTATATTTGAGAATCGCAGGCACATCGGAAGCCAGATAAGATTCTTCATTTTCCACACCGATAATCATGGGGCTGTCTTTTCTTGCCACATAGATCTCGTCCGGGTAATCATGGAACATGACAGCCAGGGCATAGGAACCCCTGATACGCACCATAGCATGATTCAGCGCATCCACCGGAGTGCCCAGATATTTTTTATAATAATAGTCCACCAGCTTGATTGCCACTTCTGTGTCCGTAGATGAGTAGAACTGGTATCCGTTCCGCAGCAGTTTATCTTTCAGTTCCTGATAATTTTCAATAATTCCGTTATGAACACCCACCACGTTGTGATCGTCACTGCAGTGAGGATGGGCATTTTCTTCTGAAGGCTCGCCATGAGTCGCCCATCTGGTATGACCGATACCGCAGGTACCGATCATGGCATTGCCGTCATTGGTTTTTTCCGCCAGAATCCGCAGCCTTCCCTTGGCCTTTACCACTTCCACTTCTTTATCCCCGTCGCGCACCGCAAGTCCGGCAGAATCATATCCCCTGTACTCCAGCTTCTCCAGACCGCTTAACAAAATGGGGGCTGCCTGTTTAAATCCTACATAACCTACAATTCCACACATATTATTACTCCCTTTTCACTCAAAATCTCTTCGTTTCTTCCGATATAATATCAAGTTCATGATCATACAGCCTGCCATGCTTCCCAGCGCGTTGTGAATCATATCATCCCACTCAAACAAACCTCTGCGAAACATCAGCTGGCTCAATTCAATGATCAAAGAAACCAGAAAACCTCCTGCCAGGCCCCAAAGCGCATTTACTTTCCGTCCGGCCAGCGCCGGCAGAAGCAGACCAATGGGCAAAAGCAGCAGACAGTTTAAAACAATCTCTTCCAGAGATTCCATACTGTGTTCAAACAACACTTTCTTCCATGACCAGAACGGCTCCAATTCATAAGTAAAATTTTCCGTCAACGGTCTGGTGAAAACTGTCGATGCAAAAACTATACCCAGATAATTCACCATACCACAAATTGCCACAGCCTGCAAGGTTTTCACCAGTTTTTTCCTGTGAAGAAGAAAAGCCGTAATTGCTGTCAGAAGCAAAATCACTGCAAAACAGACGACTGCCGCTGCAGGCCAGGGCCGGTTATGTGTTTTTATAATTTCATATATATTATCCATATGATTTCATTACGATCCGGATGATGCATTTGCTCCGTATATATATTTTTGAAGATATTCACTGTTTGCTTTCAGATCCGGCATCAGCACCTCCATGCCGATACTCAGAGTTTCATTAGTATACGTTCCTTCCACCGGAATGCGGTAACTTTCGAATTCTGTCATCCCATTAATCAGAACCGTATAAATATAACCCATGATCTGAGTATTGCTCATATCCGTTGTCAGGCTGGGCATAATTCTGTCCGCCATATTAAGCAGCGCTGTAATACCCCGGCCTCTGACTTTTTCAAAGGCGGCCATCAGAACCTTCCGCTGTCTGTCCGTTCGCTCCCAGTCTGAATTTCCCACATATCTGGTACGCGAATACGCAAGCACCTGCTCCGGCGTCATGGAATTCATACCGGCCTGCAAATTCCAGGTCCCGCCGGAATTTTTATTCAGATAATCCGCTTCCGCCTGATTCAGATCAATGTCCAGATTTCCAACTTCCGTCATGGCACTGATAAATCCATCAAAATCAACTTCTATATTTCCATCAATATGAATGCCCAGACTTTCCTCCATGACACGGTCCAGAAGAGGCATTCCGCCAAACTGGTAGGCCGCATTGATGCGGTTATCGCTGTACCCCGGAATCGGCACATACAAATCTCTCATGACAGAACTCAGAATAATCTTATTGCTCTTTTTATTGATACTGCAGATGATCATACTGTCAGACCGCTGCCGCCCCTGACCTTCCCGGCGGTCCTGACCAATCAGCAGAATATTAACCACATCCTTATCCCGCATGACATTGATATCCACATTATTCCATTTCACATCATCCGGATTAATGACATCCAGATCTGCGTTTTCCTGAATTTCCTGAGCCAGCTTTTCATCAATTTCAAAATCCTCTTCTGAAGGATCCACCGCTTCTACTTTTGAATCATCCACCCGATTGATTTTGCTGAGTTTTGACTGCGCGTAAATAAAAACAGCACCCACCAGCAAAACCAGTACAGCAATCGGAATCAGAATCTTCACAAACAACGGAATCCTTCGTTTTTTCTTATTTTCCATCTAACGTTCCTTTCGACTTACATTAGTATTCAGGTTCTGATTTATTATTCTACATGGCATTAAAAAAAATGTATTTCTTTCTTCAGCTCTTACTATTCATATAAACATTTCCAGCATGGATACTATTCCGTTTCCTGCAATTTTTATCGAACCTGTTCTCTTCCGAAAACACCTTCTTCATAAAACTTTTCTTTTGCCCTGTACATCTTTTTCTCGGCTTCTTTGATCACTTCATGTATAGAGCTTACACCATCGGTCCATTGCACACCGGCAGATATATAAATACCCGCTTCTTTCAGGTTTTCCTCCGCTTTTTTCAGCCGATAGGATACGGTAACCTCATCCAGCCCCTGAACAAAAGCAAGAAACTCATCCCCTCCAATGCGGTATGCATATCTGCTGCCGAACATTTTTCTGATCTGATCCGCCACTGTCTGCAGCATTCGATCTCCAGCCTCATGGCCATGCTCATTATTCAGTTCATGCAGACCATTTGCATCTATATAAATACATGCAGTATTTGAACTGAATTTTTCCTGATTTTCCAACAGATCCAGTTCGAATTTGTTTCTGTTATGTAACCCGGTGAGAATATCCGTCTCGCCCTGTTCTTTGATTGCATTATAAGAATATACATTCTGTGCCAGCATGGAAAAACTGAAGCTTACATTTTTCAGAAGCACCAGCCCATCCTGCACATGCTTCAGATTTTCACCCGTCAGAACTCCGCATATACCTCCGTTCAGATATTCTACCGGAATAGCAATCAGATTTTTCATTCCATCAAAACGGCATCCCGGAAGTTTTTCCCGCAGTTCCCTTTCATTTGACGCTTCAAACTGTACGCTGGTCTCATCAAAATATTGCAGCAGCCTGCGGACAATTCCGTCGTCACAGCATTCATCTGCATGCGATTCATCCTTAGCTGTCCAGGTAAATGTGGTCAGTTTATCCGAGCTTTCCCGAATCCAGAAGCCTGTTTTTTGCGCGGAGGTCATCTGACCCACCTTTTCCAGCGCCATAATAATATTCTCCTGAGATTCATGGGCGCCGAACAGAGAGCTCTGCACATCATAAATGTAATTCAATATATTCATCTGCCGCTGCTTTTCATTGATCTCCCTGCGAATATGACGCAGCATCCACAGAAAATACAGGAAGAAACACAGTCCCTCAAAAACCATGAATATATTTAAAACGTTTCGAATTGTGCCCGCGCCCTCAAAAACCACGTCTTCCGGAACAGAAAGTGCGAGTCTCCAATCGTTAATCGCCATGGGCGTGTAGTAAAAATAAAGGTACTGTCCTATAGACTCGGAAACAAATACAACGTATCCCGATTCACCATCTATCAGCCCCTGCTTCAGCTGATCATGATCGTACCCCGAAGCCATTTTTCGCTCCCCAAGCTCCCATATATTTCCTCCGGCCTCATTATGCCAGGTATCTACCAGAAAATCTCCTGTTTCGCCTTCTATGATATAAATAGCAGCTTTTCCGCCATAAGGTTTGGCCTGTATCTCTTCCGGAAGTTTTCCCAGTTCAATAACACCATACAGCATGGCTGCCGTGCTTCCATTCCGAACTACGGGCACATAATTTCTTACGATATACTCGTCACTGTTTACAACATCCATTTCCCTGTTTGTGATATGGATCCCTTTTGCAGCTTCTTCATCAAAAGATAACACGCCTTCCGCATTTACCTTTTCTCCGCCTTCCAGAATTACAGTATTGTCCGGCAGCAAAATCTCTATTCGGGACATCATGCCTACAGAACCGTGAGCATCCAGCATATTCCAAAGCTGCTCATTCGTTAAATCCTCATAACCGGCTGCGATATCTGCCAGCATTTCCAGCTGTTCCCTGTCGTTGTCTGCATACATTTCTATATTTGCTGCCAATTCATCGGCTTCTTCGTATAAGGTTTCAAAACATTTTTCCTCTTCTCTGTCATTAATCCAGCGGATTGTAAAATAGGAGGCCAATATGACCAGCAGGATTACCCCTATCGTTACTCCCCAGGACTTTTGCCAGCGCAGTTTCCCTATTTTCTTTTTCATATCTCTACTTCCATTCTGATAAAATCCGGCTACATTAATCCAAATGGAACAATGTAACCGCTCTGCTGTCATCATAAGATACTACATATATTTTCTCTTTCACCTGTTTTTTTACTTTCTCACTTTCCTCGGAAAGATTGCAGCCATCGATAAAAATCTGCTTTATCTTTTCTGCTGTCAGATTTTCCGGATTATAATAATAGATCAACAATTCGCTCTTCCGATTTTTTAAAGATTCATAGATGTTTCTCCACCACCAGGAATCCGTTTCTCCCATAGAAGCTCCATAAATAATATACAAATCCGTGTTCGCAAAATACGTCTTATATTTCTGATCATCCTGTGCCCAGTATGACTTATTGAACCTTCTTCTGCTTTTATCATTTTTATACTCAACACTTTCCACCCCAAAAAGAAGAGAACGGGGAATATTCTGATACCCATGCGGATGAATGATATCTGTCATGATAAAAGATGACCATTTAATTTCCTCACCGTCTTTTCTGTTTTTACTATATGCGTACTTATTCGGATTTGGAATAAAAGTAAAATTTGTATCTATAGTCCTATTCGGCTGTCTGTCATGCTGTACTTTATCCAGGTAGATATAATCATCGAAAAGGGATGTGTAATTAAAATTAATAAACAGATAATTCATCATGTGATAATGATCCGTTTTCCCCGGAAATTCCATTTTCTCAAAATCTTCTCTTGTCAGATCTCCCAGAAACCTGGACAGTGATGTAATGCTCCACTGCCTGGCGGCTGCATCGTCACTTAACTTTATCAGAATTTCCGGTGTGACTATTTCATTAAGGAACAGGAGAAACATATTCTGAATCTCGCTCAGAGCATCCTGCAGTTCTTCCTGGGGCACTGCAGCATGGATCAACTTCCCCAACGTGCACTCAAAATCGCTCCAATTTTCCTTCCCCTGATCTTTATCCTCCCCCATTTTTTTATACAGAATATTGTTTTTATTAAACTCCTTATACACCAGATAATCATAAAATTTACTGTATGACGATATCAGGTTATCGGACCGGTATTTTTTTAATACGGAAATGTCAAACCCGTTTCCAATAAACACCATAATATTATTCTGTGCTTTCACACCTTTTATATTGCCTTCCGCCATATATTCTCTATGCATGATTTATCATCCTCTGTTTTTCTTCTGTACATCCGGGCATCCGCAGGACTGCTGACCCGTTTCGTAATTACCTAAAAATAATATACCCCCTTATCGGAACAATGGCAACATTATCAGCATAATATTTAGCTTAATAATACCTTGTAACATAAGCGCCAAATAATACAGCACCGTAAAGCAGTTCTTCTACTGGCAGAGGATCCTCCCCAGAGAAACTTTCGATAATTCCAGGAATTCATCATTACCGGCAACTGCCGGTCCGAATCAGGAGTTGGCGCCAGCGACTCAGGAGACGGTCTCTTTTACTGAGATCAAACCTCCATCATCTCCCCAGAGCACAGTTCCTGTTTTCCATCTGGATCTTGCGATCCGAAAAGGCAGCTTCAGCAAAGAAACACCCGTGGAACAGACCACCGGGAGAATTCCTGAAAGACTTTGCAGGCGTAGTTGTCTGTGACGGCTATTCCGCGTACAGGAAGCTGAACCGGGAAAATCAGGATATCATTTTGCCGGATGCCGGACACGTGCGAGACGGTATTTCTCAGAATTGTATTTCTTATTTTGTCTTTTTACCATTCACTTTCTCAGTACAATATTACGATAGAACTCGTCAAACTATCTCTCAATAAATATTTATTTTTCTAACATAAATAAATAACTGTCCAACCTTTCATTCACATATCCTGCAAATAATTTTTCCATGCCCCCCAAATTGTGCTTCACATGATATTCATCAAAAGCATTATAGTATGCAATCCGATCTGTAAATTTAATATCAATTGGCGGATATCCTGCTTTCATCAGTTCCAGATTTACAAGCAACCGCCCCGTACGACCGTTGCGTAACAGTTTATCTTTTAACTCCTGGTAGTTTTCAATAATGCCATTATGTACCGCAATTACGTTGTCATCATCGCTTCTGTGGGGATGAGCATTTATCTCTGATGGTTCACCATGGGTCGCCCATCTGGTATGGCCGATTCCGCAGCTGCCCAAAAGAGCCTTTCCTTCATTTGTTTTCGCCTTCAGTCCTGCCAGGCGGCCTTTTGCTTTTATCACTTCTACAGGGTTACTCCCATTGCGAACTGCAATCCCTGCGGAATCATACCCCCGGTATTCCAGTTTAGAAAGACCGTCCAGTAAAATTGGTGCTGCCTGTTCTATTCCATTAAAGCCCACAATTCCACACATAATTATTTATACCCCTTTTTACTCAATCTTTTATTTTTCTGACTTTCTGTGTCATTGACTTTTTCAACAACAATTTTATCCGGGTGGGTATACTTTATTTCCTCCACACCATCTTATTTACAACTCCCGTATAACTCTGAATGATCTTAACTACCTTCGTGCTGACATTCTCCTCCACATAATCCGGCACTGGAATCCCATAATCCCCTTCCTGATTCATGGTCACAGCTGTATCCACCGCCTGCAGCAAACTCTTCTCGTCAATCCCCGCCAGGATAAAACAGGCTTTGTCCAGGGCCTCGGGACGCTCCGTACTGGTACGGATGCATACGGCAGGGAAAGGATGCCCAATGGATGTAAAGAAGCTGCTCTCCTCCGGCAGCGTGCCAGAATCGGACACAACGGCAAAGGCGTTCATCTGCAGATGGTTATAATCGTGGAAACCAAGAGGCTCATGCTGAATTACACGCTTGTCCAGCTGAAAGCCGGAAGCAGCCAAGCGGTTTCGCGAGCGTGGATGGCAGGAATAGAGTATCGGCATATCATACTTCTCTGCCATTTTATTAATCGCCGTAAAAAGGGACAGGAAATTCTTCTCCGTGTCAATATTTTCCTCCCGATGGGCGGAAAGCAGAATATATTTTTGCGGCTTCAATCCCAGTATTTCAAGAATATCAGAATTCTCTATCTCCTGCAGGTTCTGGTGCAGCACTTCTGCCATAGGAGAGCCGGTAACATAGACACGCTCTTTTGGCAAACCGCATTCATGGAGGTATTTTCTAGCATGTTCGCTATATGCCAGATTTACATCTGAAATAATATCCACAATCCGCCGATTCGTCTCCTCCGGCAGGCACTCGTCCTTGCATCGGTTTCCCGCTTCCATATGGAAGATCGGGATGTGCAAGCGCTTCGCCGCAATGGCAGACAGGCAACTGTTGGTATCTCCCAGAATCAGCAGCGCATCCGGCTTAATCTGATTCATCAACTTATACGAGCAATTAATGATATTTCCCACAGTAGCTCCCAAGTCGTCTCCCACCGCATCCATGTAAACCTCTGGATCATTCAATTTTAAATCATGGAAAAACACACCATTTAGATTGTAATCATAATTTTGCCCTGTATGCGCCAAAATACAGTCAAAATATTTCCGGCATTTGTTAATCACTGCTCCCAGCCGGATGATCTCCGGACGAGTGCCCACAATGATCAAAAGCTTCAGTTTTCCGTTATTTTTAAAAGCTATATCCGTATAATTGATTTTCATCGGCATTTTATTTTTCTCCCTTTACTTTAAACAACCGCAGTTGCTGATATAGTTCTTTCCTCCTACTGCTGTTATGATATGACTCTATAAAATTCACCTTTTTTCTTTTTCCGGTAAGCATTCGAATAATCTGGCGTATTCCAAAAAACAACCAACCCAGTGGCAGAAAAAGTTTCCATCTTTTTACCATCGGCCAGTGGGTATATACCACCTGATTCAGGGTATAAATAAACTGAAGGGCACGGGGATGCCTGACACCATCCTTTCCCCTGTTGGAAATAAACATACCCTCATACATTCTCTGCTCATCCTTTGAACCAAAATTTCCTCCGGATAAAATATCGTTCAATAGATTCATAGCCAGATCATAATCATCTCCCATCCAGCTTCGATACGGTGCACCAACAGCTATATGGGCGGTCAGACTGATACTTTTGGCGAACTGCCATATTCCCGCTCTTGTCAGCCGTTCCTGAAAAATATTTATAAATTCATCTTCTGAACAGGAAGCAAAAAACACAGCCCAGTCGCATAAATGCCGCAAACCGATTCCCTCGGACAGAAGATGGTGCTGCATATGAAGCAGCAGAATAAGACCATGATGAAAAAAATCCGGTATCCTGCAGGAAAAAGTTTTATTTCGTATCTCTTTGGATGTTGCCTGAATATCACGCAGGTATTCCCGGATTATTTTTCCTGCTTTTCCATTAGGAACTCCTGCCGGTTCAAAATGCATTTCAAAATGCAACTGATCTTTTTGAAATACAATATGACAGATATGATCTTCTTCCCATGGCTGAAATCCCTCCTGTTTCAGCACTGCCGAGGCCCGCTCAATGTCTTCTTTATGAACCAGAAAATCCACATCTCCCGACTGGCGTATTTCAGCTTTGGGATAATAATAGGCCGATGCAGCTCCCTTCAAGACAACGTAAGGAATATTATTTTCCCGCATCAGACAATCCAAATAGCCATGCCAAGTTTCATTTCGAATACATTGAAATACACAATCATTGGCAGCATTCTCAATACATTGCCTCATCTCTTCATTTAGCGGCAGCTGCTGACAAGAAAGAAATGCTGGAATAATTACAGCCTGCTTCTCGCACTCTTCATAAACTTCCTGCCAGTCTGTGTCATCCTTCAGAATCAGCTTTTCACCAAACATTTCATATGCCAACAGCCCGCAGATTGTCTGCTGAACAGGCTGTAAAAATGAACGATGTTCTATCATTTACTCCACACTCTCAGAAAAGGTATCCGGCCGCTCCGGGTTAAAGATCTCGTTGCAGGTCATCACCGTTACCAAGTTGTCTGTGTCAGAGAGATTGATGATATTATGAGTCCATCCCGGAATCATATAAACCGCTTCAATCTTATCCCCGCTGACTTCAAATTCTACAATTTCTCCTGTATGAATATTCCGCTCCTGAATCAGTCCATGTCCGGCTACAACAATAAACTGCTCCCATTTAGAATTATGCCAGTGCTGGCCTTTTGTAATCCCCGGTTTGCTAATATTAATACTGACCTGTCCACAATCAGCCGTATGTACCAGCTCCGTAAAACTCCCCCGTTCGTCTACGTTCATCTTCAATGCATATTTAAACTTTTCCGCCGGAAGATACGTTAAATACAGACTATACAACTTCTTCGCAAAAGATCCTTCCGGCATTTTGGGCATCATCAGTGTAGATGGCTGCTGTTTAAAGGATTCCAACAGATCTACGATCTCACCCAGAGTTACTTTATGAGTTATCGGCACACAGCAGTAACGGCCATCTTGCGTCAGTATGGTTTCCACACCGTCAAACTCACAGTGTGCTTCCTTACCTTCCAGCAGGTCGAACATCCCCTCTACCAAATCGTCAATATATAGAAGCTCCAACTCTGTAGACCTGTCATTTACAGTAAATTTTTCATCATTCGCCACTGCCCAGCAGAAGGTGGACACTGCTGAATTATACTTTGGTCGGCTGTGACCCATCAAGTTTGGGAAACGATAAACGGCCACCTTTGCCCCAGTTTCCTCAGCATAGGAAAAGAACAGTTCCTCTCCGGCTTTCTTAGAACGGCCATACTCACTGTTCCCAAAACGCCCCGCCAAGGTCGCCTGAATGGAGGAAGAAAGCATGATAGTGGCTTTGTTCTGGTATTTTTTCAGTGTGTCCAGAAGGGTACTGGCAAAGCCAAAATTCCCCTTCATAAAGTCCTCCGGATTCTCCGGACGGTTCACACCGGCCAGGTTGAAAACGAAGTCAGCGGACTGGCAGTAAACATCCAGTTGTTCCTGTGTGGAATCTAGATCATACTCATAAATCTCATCAATCTGTAGGTTGGGTCTAGTTCTATTTTTGTTTTCTTTTATATTTTTCAGATTGGCTACAAGGGCAGTTCCTACCATGCCCTTGGCACCGGTTACCAAAATTTTCATATCATTCGCACCTTCACTTGTAGTCTAAACTATATTATATAACCAAACTGTATATAACACTGCCTTAAAAGCATGACATTCTGTTAACTTAATCACTTTGTCAGTTTTACCTGATCCAGGACAATACTTTCCATGCTTTATAATGCCTTTCAATAAGTGCTTTATTGTACCTTTTCTGTTTTAAACTCATTGAGTTCTCATACTCAGGTTTATATATACCTTCCAATCTATTACCAGCATATAAAAATGCCTGTTCACGAATATTTTCAGGTAAATTCTTTATTCTATGATAAAGTATAGCGGAATATTCTAACAATATGCATAGATATGCATAAACATCTGCTGATTCTGCTCCAAGTAGAGTAACACTGTCATTATATAATATTTCAGGCAAATAAAGCTGTTCAAGGCATTTATAATCATTGTCATTCCATACTTTAGTGGATGCATTATCAGCGTGTATACGTTTATAATACAATGTTTCTCCAACATCAACAAAGCATTTTGATTGACGAAACAGCATCATTCTGGTTATCATATCCTCATACCAAAATCCTTTCGGAAATCTTACTTTCTCTATCAACTCATGCCGATATACTCCCCCCCAAATAAAACTCGGATATTCAAATAGTTTTTCTTTCATATTTCCTTTAATAGTCATTTGGGGACGAATTTCTTTATATCTAATCACCCCACTTTTAACAGAAGCATATTCACATTTTACAATATCAGCGTTTTCCTTATAAGCATATGTTAATAGTTTTTCAATATATTCTTCACTTACCCAATCATCATGGTCTACAAATCCAATATATTTTCCTTTTGATTTCATTATTCCCGTGTTTCTGGCTGCTGAAATACCTGCATTTTCTTGTGAATACACTTTAACCAGCTTTGGATACCTTGAAGAGTAGACATTAATGATCTCTGCCGTTCTATCAATCGACCCATCATTCACAAGAATAATTTCATATTTATAATTTGTTTTTTGATTCAAAAATGATGAAAGACATTTATCAATATAAGGTTCGGAATTATATAATGGTATTATAATTGATAAATCAATTTCTGGACTTCCAAGTAGTTCATTTGTGATGCAATGAATATCTTTTTTGAGCCACTTGCTTTCGATCACAGTGGAATCAAATTTTATATTCAATTTTTGATTTCTTACAGAAAAATATATAACCGAGTATATAAAAGAATTCATCGCATTATATAATCTTCTTACTATTTTTAAAACCACTTCAATCATTGCTATAACCCACCTTTCCAAATAATCAATTATGAGTTTCTTCAATTTCAATATTCTAAAAGCTGAAGCAACATTTTATTTTAGTGGCAACTTGTTTTTCTATATAAAGCTCCTGTTGTATGATAAGAAAATATTGCTAATATAACAGACACAATGAATGCCAGTAGAATAAATGCGCCCCTTCCTACCAAGCCTAGTTCAATCATCAAGTTTATTACAATCATGGGGAAATCATTTCCCATGTAATGAAGCACGATTTCCCCCGGCTCAAGAGGGATACCGCAGCGGTCGCAGATCAGGCTGCCGGGTTCAAACTCCCAGGATGCATAATACTTTTCTGACATTTTTTTCACACCCCTTCTCCGGTAATCGTCATGCGGTGAGAGTAAGCATTTAAAATCTCATATTCCCCTGACCGACAGGGACGGTAATATACCCAAAAGGTTACATTTCCTGCCTGCCGGTGGCCGATAAAACATTTTTTCTTCTCATCCCTGATTCTGTGACCGTTTTCCGCCCAGTTAAGCACCGTCCGGATGTCGCTTTCCAGAATTTTCCGCTGCTCCAGCATATCTCCTGTTTTCTGCGAATACACAAGTTTCATACACTCCTCCTTTGCCGTCTTCTCCATCCAGACCTGTTCCAACAGACGCTGCTTCAGCTCATACCGGTTATCTCTTCGCAGAGAATACCCCGGCGCTTTTCTCCTGCCGCATTCCTCCGGATCATAGATAAGCTCCAGTATATGTACCGCCTTTCCCTCCTGTCTGACCATACGGTCCCGGCAATTGATGCAATAGGTAAGACGCAGCCCCGTTTCCTCCTCTGTCAACTGTCTGGTCATGGCATCCGCGACCTGAGGATTGGATACCGGAGCCAATCCCCCGTAGCCGCAGCACAGCGACTGTTCTTCCTTATATGCTTCTTCTGTCAGCCGATATCCCATTGTTTCCGCCAACTGTCGGATAGCTGCGCGGATCTGAGGGTGACTTCTGGCTCCGCAGCTGTCATGGATAATGCCATCCGCTGAACAGACCTCATACTCCTTCGGGAGACCGATTTCCAGCAAAATATCCCAGATACCTTTGCAGGGAATTTCCGGAAGTTTATGAGAGAACACATCGTAACAGGTGGGACATGCCAGAATCATCACCGGACTTCCCAGCCTCTTCCATTCTTCTTTTATTTTTTTCAGGGTTCCCTCGAAAAGCTGCCGTTCTCCGGCCCAGTCCGCCATAATCCCGCAGCATCCCAGCATAAGCCCTACGCTTTTGTCTATCCTCTTCATCAGATCCAGATATGCACGCTCCACCGTCCTGGGAGCCGCTGCCGTCATCTGACATCCGGGAAAGAACACATATTCACTTTGGGAATCCCCCGGCCGGCACCGGGAAAGAAATGCTTTCTCCGAATTGCTGTAATTCATATCGTTTAAAGCAAATTCAAAGGCCGATGGGGGCATTTTCTTTTTCTCCACCATAATTCTTCTGGCTTCCCGTATGGTTTCTCCCAGATTCAGGCCATGAGGGCATACGGCGCCGCACTGGCCGCACAAGGTGCAGGAATTAATCATTTTATTGGCATGACGGGTTCCCATGGCAATGGAAAGATTATTATAGATCTCCCGTAGGTATTTCTTCGGATAGGATTTATAATGGCGCATAAAAGCACAGGCATCCGTACAGTCGGTACATTGACAGTCAAGACATCGGCCGGCCTCTTCTATGGATTCTTCTCTGGTCAAATACTCTCTGCCTTCTGCCCTGGATTTTTTTTCATCCTCCTGTTCCCAGCGGACATGAAGGGTTGTCTTAAACACTCCCTCCTTCTCCCTTCCCGCATCCATGGAGACCTTTTTCAGATACCGATCCGCCGAGATAGCCAGACGTTTTCCTTCCGCCATGGATTCCACACAGGTTCCGGGCGTTTCTCTTATGGCGTCTCCCCCGGCAAACATCCCGGTGTCTCCTGTCTGAAAGCTTCCCTCCCTTACATTAACAGGCTCCCTTTTTCTGCCCCAGGCGATCACCACCACTCCGTATTCTCCCAGCAGCTTTTCCGGCTCGGAAATCTCTTTGCCGTATACAATGGAAACCGGATACCCGCCCAGTTTTTTCTGCTCCCTGTGAAAAATCTCCTCTTCCAGACGCCCGTCTTCTCTTAAACTTCCCCAGAGAACTATATCTTTTTCAAAAATAGTCACCTGATAGCCTTTTTTGCCCAGTTCCGCCGCTGCCGTAAGACCTGTCACTCCTCCTCCTACAATTGCCGCCCGTTCTTTTTTTCGTGGCAGAAACAACCGTTTGGGCTTTATCTGCCCCAGTTCCATTGCCGAACGCTCCAGCTGCCGCATGAAGAGCGGGTCTCCGCATTTCCCCCTGGTGCATGACAGACGGCAGGGCTGGCCGCAGACGCGGCTTAACACTTCCGGAAAGGTTACGCTCTTCTCATAAGCGGCTCTGGCCTCACTGAAATTTCCCGCCGCAATATTACTGCAGATATCACGACAGTTCACGTGAAGGGGACAGGCAGCCATAGCGGCCGGCGGCTGTTCCCTCACACACAGTTGCTCCAGCTCATGCAGTTTTTTCTGATTAACTTCCATATCACTCACCTTCATGTAAGGAAATGGCAGGAATAATCATACGGATGACTATCCCTGCCGCCTCATAATCGGGAAGCTGATGATTTCCCGCTATTTTCCGGTTACTTCAATGCATCCAGCGCAGCTTTCACTTTTTCCGGTCTGGCAGGAATCTCGGTGATTCTCGCACCGGTAGCGTTAAAGATAGCGCTTAAAACGGCCGGATGACCCGCTGTCAGCGGACCTTCGCCGCAGCCGGAGGCTCCATAAGGCCCAAGAGGTCTGGGCGTTTCCGTATAAATGATATTGAAATCATCCGGCACGTCTTCCGGATAGGGAATACCGCAGCCCGCCAGCGTAGTGTGTTTGCTGTAATCCTCAAAATCTTCGGAAAGCGCCAGTCCAAATCCCTGGGTACATCCTCCGTATACCTGGCCGTCAACAACAATCTTGTTGATAATCGTACCGAAATCGCAGACTGTGGTAAAGCGGATGATACGAACCTTTCCGGTTTCCACATTAACCTCTACTTCAGGAATAAACAGCTCGTACATATAGTTGCTGAAAGGAGCTCCCTGGCCTGTTTCCAAATCACAGTCCGTACAGGCGCTGGCTACCCAGGTGCCTTCGTAGAAAGTAGGAATCTTCTCTTCTACCATCTCGTCATAAGTACGGAAAGTTCCATCCGGCCTGCGCATGGCATTTACCAGCATCTCCGCGGCAACTCTGGTGGCATTGCCCGTTACTACATTGGAACGGCTTCCGCCGGCCGGTCCGGAGGCCGGCGTCAGTGCGGTATCATTCATCACCAGTTTGATCATATCCGGTGTAATGCCCGCTTCCCTTAAAGTCTCATGAGCCATGGTTAACGTACCGATATCAGCGCCCTGCCCGTGATCTTCCCAGGAATTAAAGACAGTCACTGTTCCGTCAGGATTCAGCTGAATATTAGCAAAGGAACTGTCCTTTCCGTCAAGACCGCATCCGTAGATGCCCAAAGCAAATCCCACGCCGTATTTCAGTTTATCAGTATTCATCCTGGCCAGTCTTTCTTTTGCTTCATAATAGACCGGTCTGGCCTTTTCAAACATTTCCTCCAGACAGTAAACCTCCGGCTCCTGCCCTGTGGGAGTAGTGCATCCTGTACCCTCCCGGTAAATATTCCGGAAACGCAGCTCAAAAGGATCAATTCCCATCTTTTCCGCCAGAACATCCATACAGATCTCCGACCCCATAAAAGACTGAGGAGAACCATAACCTCGGAAGGCGGATCCCCAGGCATGATTGGTACATACGGTCTGGCTCCTGTTTCTGATGTTTCTGATATCGTATCCGGCACCTGTAAACTGTGTCAGGCGCATGGTCAGCAGATCTCCGAACTCAGAATACGGACCATGATCAATGTAGTTGTCACCTTCCATGGCCAGAAGCCTTCCGTTCTCATCAGCTGCCATTTTTACATGCATGAACGCCGGAGAACGTTTTCCCGTATAAGTGATATTCTGGTACTGATCATATACCAGACTGCAAGGCCGGCCATCCAGCGCCAGACAGGCAACACCCAGCAAAGCCTCCATGGTGGGACTGAATTTATATCCGAAAGTACCTCCGGAAGGATTCTGAACCAGTCTGAATTTTTCCGGCTCAATCCCGATTCCTGCCGTTATCATGGCAGAATGGAGATGGATTCCGATACTCTTGGAATGCACCGTCAGTCTTCCTTTTTCATCCATATAGGCGAAACCGCAGTCCGGTTCCAGATGGAGATGGGGCTGGCGGCTGGTGTACGCATCAATCTCCGCCACATAAGGAGCGCTTTCCATGATAGGCCCCGTCTCTTCCCCCTTGATACAGTTGGTTTCATAATAAATATTCGGTGTACCTGGATGAATTTCAATGGCATCCTCCGCAATGGCTTCCATGGCGCTCATATAGGCCGGCAGAGGCTCCAGATCCAGCTTCACCGTCTTAGCGGCAGCCCTTGCATGCTCCTCTGTATCGGCAGCCACGATGGCCACTGCATCGCCGATCTGAAAAATCTTTTCATCACAGAGAATGGGACGATCCCAACCGTCGCCTTTGTTATTGGCGAATGTAATCAGTCCGCTGATGCGGTTCTTGCCTTTTACATCTTTATGAGTGATTACTTTATATACACCGGGCATTTTCTCCGCTTCCGAATAATCAATGCCTTTCAGGTTGCCATGGGGAATATCCGCCTGCACCAGAGCCAGTCTTGCCGTATTTTCCGGCATTTGCAGCGCCATATCAGCGCCATAGTCCCAGGTACCGGTAACCTTCTGAATGGCGGAGGGACGGATATAACTGGTTCCCAGAATCTTATTGCCCACGGGCTTGAAGATAAGATCCTCTTTTTTCATTTCGCCGCGCATTACCTTCGCCGCATCCATAACAGCATCCACAAGAGGTTTATATCCGGTACATCGGCAGAGGTTTCTGTGAACCTGGAACCAGTGACGTACCTCTTCTCGCGTAGGAGAAGGATTTTCCTCCAGGAGCACCTTCGCCGACATAATAAAGCCCGGAGAGCAGAAACCACACTGGGCACAACCGTGTCCCATCCAGGCCACCTGCAGCGGATGGAGATTGTCAACAGAACCGATGCCTTCGATAGTTTCAATTACGGTATCATCCTTAATCTTACTCATCTTCAGAATACAGGAACGAACCGCCTTTTTGTCCACAATTACCGTACAAGTGCCGCATTGTCCCTGATTACAACCGATTTTACAGCCTGTCAGCAGCAGCTGCTCACGCAATACCTTTGCCAGGGTATCGTCCGGATTCACAAGCAGGGTACGCGGCAATCCATTGATTACAAGTCTCTTTTTAATCATACGATTACCTCCTTTGATAAATACTGTGCTTTCTGTCATCCCTGGTAGCAGAACATCTGTCGCTTAAGTAGTGAAAACACTTTTCATTTCTCTTCCGGTCTCTTATAATAAATATCAGATACCAATGGAGAAAGGAGAACCGATACATGAAAGATCTTTATACTGAAATCGAACTGCAAATATCCCGCATAGTCGATTACCTTACCGCTGCCGCTAATGCAGATAACCAGAAAAAACTGGGAGAGCTCCACGCTCAGATCCTTCAAGCTGTCAACGCCCGGATGGAACTTCTGTACGCCTCCTGCGAACCAGCGGATCATATCCGTGCATCCAGCGTGACCCTTCAGGTGACGGATGAGGAAACCGGCCGCTGTTACAGCCGTCTGCTGCCGCTGGATTTCAAAGAAAACAACAACGGACTGGTTTTAAGCGGTGAATCCGCTGATGGAAAGCCTTCTGAAATCGTTTTTTTTTCCAACACAGCAGCAGAAAAGATTTCCGATGTCATCGGACATGGACCGGATCATTCCCATTGTAAAAAGTAATCCTGTTTTGTGAATTTTTCTGTTTTTTCAGTATTTTGCATGCATCTTTTATAGGTATATTGTACAAAACTAACCGGTATGAGTCAAGAAAATTTCGGAAAATTTATGTATCAAATCCTGAATTTTTAATTTTTTTGCGGGGTACAAAATATGGATATTTCTCATGAACTTATATTACCCAATGAAGACATCCCTTTTAAAATGTTTATTTTTGAAGGAAGGCAGGGCAGCTATTATCGGGACAAGCACTGGCACCGTTCTGTGGAAATTTTTGCTCTCTTTGAAGGTGAACTGACCTTTTTTGTCAACGAAAAAGAATTTCCCCTGAAGCCTGGAGAATTTATGCTGGTCAATTCCAATGAAGTGCATTCCATTGCCGCTCCCCGCCCCAATCTGACAATTGTTCTGCAGATTCCCCTGTCCACCTTTGAGAAATATTACACCGATGACAAATTCATCTATTTCTCCAGG
The DNA here is from genome assembly GCA_050944415.1 of Ruminococcus sp. Classification (GTDB taxonomy): domain Bacteria; phylum Bacillota; class Clostridia; order Lachnospirales; family Lachnospiraceae; genus Ruminococcus_G. The sequence goes on along the minus strand of JBMNRA010000005.1, from coordinate 26,798 downwards.
AGTTCTCTCAATTACGACAGGGAGATCATGACTCTTTTAAAGGATATGTACGAAACATACGCCGGAAAGAAATGCGGCTATGAACTGAAAGTATTAAGTCAGTTTTACATGATCATCTATCTGCTGGTGACCCGATACCGGAAACTGGATGTCAGCCCGGAGCTGATTAAGGAAAACCGGCATTTAAGCCGGCTTTCCCTGATTACTTCATATATAAAAGAACATTACAATCAGGAACTTACTCTTACTTCCCTGGCCGAAACCTTTGGTTATTCCCCCAATTACCTGGCAAGGATGTTCCGCAGATATGCCAGAACCACTTACAAAACTTATCTCCAGGGCCTCCGGCTGGAATACGCTTACCGGGAGCTTTCTAATACCGATCTTTCTATCGGGGAAATAGCTTCCCGCAACGGCTTTGCCAACAGCAAATCCTTCTCCGGCGCTTTCCGGCAAAAATACGGATTTCTGCCCAGCGAATATCGAAAAAACATAAAAGGATAAGAAATCGCCATAAAATGGCCAACTTTTTGGTCGATAAGATCAAAATTGACTGATATAATAGACCTACCATTAATCGGGAGGTCTATTTTTATGCAGATAAAAAATATTATGGATCCATCTTTTCAAAAATACGGAACAATTCTGAAGGGATATGATTTCAGTGACCTGACGCAGAGCATGAAACATACACCGACGCCTCTGGATGATTGCATTTACCAGCCTTCACTCAAAGCGCTGGAAGCTCTTCCAGTGGCCGCGCAGCTAAAAACTCAGGCTTTCGGGGAACTGCCCATTCAGATCGGTTTCTGCAACGGAACCAATCATCTTCTGAACGCCCTGGAATATCACCGCAGCAGCGAGCTTGACCTGGCCGCCACCGATCTGGTTCTCCTTCTGGGAATGCAGCAGGATATCGAAAATGATTTCTCCTATGATACTTCCCGCCTGGAAGCTTTTCTGCTTCCCGCAGGCACGGGAGTGCAGCTTTACGCCACCACTCTCCATTACGCTCCCATCTGCGCAAATGGAAAACCTTTCCAGTGTGCTATCGTTTTGCCGGAAGGCACTAATACGGAACTTTCCCTTCCCCATGGCGCCGAAGGAGAGGACCGTCTTCTGACAGCCAGAAACAAATGGCTGATTGCCCATCCGGACGCGGGCATCGAGGGAGCCTGCTGCGGTTTAAAAGGAACTAATATTCAATTATAAAGGAGGTACACCATGAATCAAAACAATATGCCAGAAGTAAAAATCGGCGTGGTCGCCGTCAGCAGAGACTGTTTCCCGGAAAGTCTCTCCGCCGGAAGGAGAAAAGCGGTAATTGATGCCTACACAGAAAAATACGGCGAAGATACCATCTATGAATGTCCCATCTGCATTGTGGAAAGTGAAATTCACATGGTGCAGGCCCTGGAAGATATTAAAAAAGCCGGATGCAACGCTCTGTGCGTATACCTGGGCAACTTTGGCCCGGAAATTGCTGAAACGCTGCTGGCCAGGCATTTTGACGGTCCGAAAATGTTCGTGGCAGCCGCCGAGGAAGACAAAGGCAGCCTGGTACAGGGCAGGGGTGACGCTTACTGCGGGATGCTCAACGCCAGCTACAATCTGAAGCTGAGAAATGTAAAAGCGTATATCCCTGAATATCCCGTAGGAAATGCTGTGGAATGCGCCGACATGATTCACGAGTTTCTCCCTATTGCGCGGGCTGTCATCGCGCTTAATAACCTGAAAATCATCAGCTTCGGTCCCCGCCCGTTAAACTTTCTGGCATGCAACGCGCCTATCCGTCAGCTTTATAATCTGGGTGTGGAAATTGAAGAAAACTCTGAACTGGATCTTTTTGAAGCATTCCATAAGCACGATCAGGATGAAAGAATTCCCGCTATCGTCAAAGAAATGGAAGAAGAACTGGGAAGCGGCAATAAAAAACCTGAAATTCTTCCCAAACTGGCTCAATATGAACTGACCCTGAAAGACTGGATCGATGAACACAGAGGCTACCGCAAATATGTAGCCATCGCAGGCAAATGCTGGCCCGCTTTCCAGACTCAATTCGGATTTGTGCCATGCTATGTCAACAGCCGCCTGACCGCTCAGGGCATTCCCGTTTCCTGCGAGGTTGACATCTACGGCGCCTTAAGCGAATTCATCGGCACCGTTGTCAGCAATGATATCGTAACACTTCTGGATATCAACAATACTGTGCCGGAAGACATCTTTAACGAAGATATCAAAGGAAAATACAACTATACCCTGAAAGATACCTTCATGGGATTCCACTGCGGTAATACCGCTTCCCAGAAGCTTTCCTTCTGTGAAATGAAATATCAGCTGATCATGGCCCGGTCTCTGCCGGAAGAGGTGACTCAGGGTACGCTGGAAGGCGATATTGTGCCCGGCGATATCACTTTCTTCCGTCTGCAGAGTACAGCCGACTGCAAACTGCGTGCCTACATCGCCCAGGGTGAGGTTCTTCCCGTTCCTTCCCGCTCCTTCGGTTCCATCGGAATCTTTGCCATTCCCGAAATGGGCCGGTTCTACCGTCACGTGCTGATCGAGGGCAATTACCCTCATCACGGCGCCGTAGCATTCGGCCACTTCGGCAGGGAACTTTTTGAAGTGTTCAAATATATCGGCGTACCGGTGGAGGAAATCGGCTACAACCATCCGGCAGGCGATCGTTACCCCACAGAAAATCCTTTTTCCTAAACGAACAGGAGGCAGATAAAATATGTTATATATCGGCGTTGACCTGGGAACTTCCGCCGTCAAGCTGCTTTTGATGGATCAGGAGGGACAGGTGCTTAACACAGTATCCCGAGAATATCCTCTGTACTTTCCTCACACCGGCTGGTCTGAGCAGAACCCGGAAGACTGGTACGAACAGACCATATCAGGTATCAGACTGCTGCTGGAAGGCTTTGAAAAAGAGCAGGTGGAAGGCATCAGTTTCGGCGGCCAGATGCACGGTCTGGTGATTCTGGATGAGCAGGATCGGGTGATCCGTCCGGCGATTCTGTGGAACGACGGACGTACCGGTGAAGAAACGAAATATCTCAATGAAAAAATCGGAAAAGAAAATCTGTCCCGGTATACAGCCAACATCGCCTTCGCCGGATTTACCGCTCCGAAGCTGCTCTGGCTTTACAAACATGAGCCGGAGAATTTCCGGAGGATCAAAAAGATCATGCTGCCGAAAGACTATCTGGCCTACCGCCTGTCCGGCTCCTTCTGCACCGATGTGTCCGATGCCTCCGGCATGCTGCTTCTGGATGTGAAAAACAGATGCTGGTCCGATCAGATGCTGGAAATCTGTCAAATATCGAAAGAACAGCTCCCCCGCCTCTATGAAAGCTACGAGGTGGTGGGAACCCTCCAGCCTCAGACAGCAGAAGAACTCTCCCTTTCCGCCGGCGTAAAAGTAATCGCCGGCGCCGGGGACAATGCTGCTGCCGCAGTTGGAACAGGTACAGTAGGCAACGGCATGTGCAATATCTCCCTTGGTACCTCCGGAACTATTTTCATCTCCAGCAATGATTTCCGGGTGGATAAACACAATGCGCTCCACTCCTTCGATCACGCGGACGGAAACTACCATCTGATGGGCTGCATGCTCAGCGCCGCTTCCTGCAATAAATGGTGGATGGAAAATATCCTGCATACGGAGGATAATGAAAAAGAGCAGGCCGGTATCCTGCGTCTGGGAGAAAATCAGGTGTTTTACCTGCCCTATCTCATGGGAGAACGTTCTCCCCACAACAATCCCGACGTGCGCGCCATGTTCATCGGCATGAGCATGGATACCACAAGGGCGGATATGACCCAGGCCGTTCTGGAAGGGGTCGCTTTCGGCCTGCGGGATTCCCTTGAAGTGGCCAGAAAACTGGGAATTTCCCCCTCTCGGACAAAAATATGCGGCGGCGGAGCCAAAAGCCCGCTGTGGAGAACCATCATCGCCAATGTCATGAACATGAAAGTGGATGTGCTGAATCAGGAAGAAGGCCCCTCGCTGGGAGCCGCCATGCTGGCAGCGGTAGGCTGCGGTGTCTTTCCCGATGTAAAAAGCGCGGCTGATAAAATAGTAAAAGTCAAAGAAACCGTAGAACCCGTATCGGACCTGACGGAAAAATATGAAGCGCAGTACCGGAAGTTTACCGGACTGTATCCTGCCGTCAAATCTTTCTTTTCATGAAAATCCTAAAACACGATGCAACGACGCCCCATTAAAAAGAGCTGGATCATAACAATCCAGCTCTTTTATATACTATGATTCCTGCGTAATACTCTGAAGATATTCATCCACCGCCGTCGTATCCAGCGTATATTGTTCTGCGGGCTGATCCCCGGAATTTGTCGTTTTCTGATATATTGAAATTCCAAACCATCCCACCAGCACCACTGCAACAACAACCGCCGCCGCGTACTCCAGTCTGCGGACACGCTTCTCTTTTTTCCAGATTTTCTGTTTATTCGCCTTATATTCCTTATAACGGTCTACTTTTTCCTGACTCATGCAGCACACTCCTTACGTCCAAACTCAGACTTATTATAGCATATATTCATAAGTCTGAAAAGTATTTTCCCCGTCATGCCACCACAATCACGCCTCCGTCATTGGCATACATAGTACTGACTCCCGCCGTATCCAGAAGCACCACATCTTTCACCTTCATACGGGCCAGTATAGCATCCCGCACAATCTCGGCGCGGTCCCGGCAGTTGCAGTGAGAAATGGCCAGAATCCGGTTGGCGCTGTCCACTGTTCTCTCCACCACATAGTCCACCAGTTTTACCAGGGCCTTATTGATACCGCGGGCCTGATCCAGCTGGCAGATCGTTCCTTCATCTGTGGAACCCATCACCGGTTTAATCTTAAGGGCAGAGGCCACAAAAGCCTTCACCAGACTGAGTCTTCCGTTTTTCCGGAGGGTATCCAGGTTTTCCAGCACAAAGAATGTGTTCTGGCTGGCAATATAGGCTTCCACCGCCTGAACAATCTCATGAAATTTCATACCCGCCTTTTCACATTCCGCAATTTTCATGGCAATCAGCGTTTCTCCTATGGAAGCGCTTCTGGAATTAAACACATAGATCTTCTGTTCCGGCTTTTCTTCCAGCAGAAGATCCCTTCCCAGCATAGCGCTGTTAAAAGAGCCGCTTAACTCCGCCGACAAAGTTACTGCAAATACGTGTTCCGCATCACAGTCGAAAGCCCGGCGGTAACTTTCCGGAGAAGGACAAGACGACTTGGGACAGTGAGGCGAGGCCGCTACTTTTTTTAAGAAATCTGCCTGACAAAACGTCTCATCATCTACAATGGATTCCCCTTCCACTTCCAGAATCAGCGGAACAGATTCAAAATGAGGATCCTGTTTCATTTCTTCCGTCAGCTCTCCGCAGCTGTCCACAACAACTTTATATTTCATATCTTCAACCTGCCTCCAGAACTATCACATGGATATTGATATGTATTCATTTTCTTCGCTGTCTTACGTAGTTTTGAATACCATATTATACTATCACATATACTCTCTGTTGACAAGGGTATGATATTATCTTTCTTCCACCGGATGGAATTCTTTGTGAGTTCCCACATACTTATAGGCCGGACGTATGATCTTGCCCTGATTTACCAGCTCTTCCAGACGGTGCGCACACCAGCCCGGCATACGTGAAATGGCAAAGATAGGTGTAAACAGCTCTTTCGGGATGCCCAGCATCTTATAAACAAATCCGCTGTAGAAATCCACGTTGGCGCAAACCGGTTTAAACAGCTTTCTCTTGTTCATAATAAGCTCTCCGGCATTCTTTTCTACCAGCTCATACAGCGCGAACTGATCCTGCAGACCTTTTTCTTCCGCCAGATTTTTCGCGTATTTTTTCAGAATGACACATCTGGGGTCGGATTCGGTATAAACCGCGTGACCCATACCGTAGATCAGACCGCTGTGGTCAAACGCTTTTTTATCCAGAATATCATTCAGATAATTCCGGATGCTGGTTTCATCCGTCCAGTCAGAACAGTTTTCCATGATATTTTCAAACATATCCTGTACTTTCAGGTTAGCCCCGCCGTGACGCGGTCCTTTCAGCGAACCAATGGCCGCTGCAATGGCTGAGTAAGTATCCGTACCTGACGACGTAACCACGTGAGTGGTAAAGGAAGAGTTGTTACCGCCGCCATGCTCTGCGTGAAGCACCAGCGCAGTATCCAGTACCTTTGCCTCCAGCTCTGTATACTTTCCATCCTCTCTGAGCATGTAAAGAATGTTTTCAGCCACTGACAGACCTCTCTCCGGATTACGGATCAGCAGCGTCTTGTCCATGCGGAAATGCTGATACGCATGATAGGAATAAACCGCAATCAGCGGAATTTTTCCAATCAGCTCCAGAGACTGACGAAGCACGTTGGCCACGGAAATATCATCCGGCGCGTCGTCATAACTGTACAGAGTCAGAATACATCTCTGCAGCGCATTCATAATATTGGGATTGGAAGCTTTCATGATAACGTCCCTGATAAATCGTCCCGACAGATCCTGCATATCAAAAAGAATATCCAGGAACTTCTCCATCTGTTTCCTGTTGGGAAGATCGCCAAACATCAACAGATAGGTGATCTCTTCAAACGCGAACCGGCGATTCTTATGACTTTCCACCAGATCTCTTACATCATAACCCTGATAATAAAGCCTTCCGTCACTGGGGATCTTTCTTCCGTCTACGATATCGTAAGCCACAACATCGGAGATCTCCGTCAGTCCGGTCAGCACACCTTTACCATTAGAATCACGAAGGCCTCTCTTTACATCATACTCTGCATACAAATCCGGATTGATTTTTCCGGAACTCATACAGTATTTTAATAATTCTTCAAAGTCCTGCTCTTTAATTACAGAACTCTTTTCCTCGTTTACTGAACTCAATCCTTCTGCCTCCTTAAATGAATTTTGAAATATTATAGCGGAAATATCAGTATATTTCAACTTAATTTTTTTTCAGCGTCCGGAAACGGCTTCCCTTTCACGTTGACATTCTGCCGTTTCACATGATAAAGTGGTAGGAAAGAAAGGAACATTTCATGAAGGCATTTACCATCTCTGAGATTAAATATTTTATGTCACAGCTGCTTTTAAAGGACACCTTTGATCATTTTAAACTGCAGGAACTGACCCTTACCACCAATGTGACATACACCATAGACGGTCAGCTGCATCCCGACTTCTATGATGCCGGAGAGGCGGAGCTTTTAAAGGCCCGGGAAGAAACTCACATCAGCTGGAGCGAAATACGCCCCTTTTGTTTTTCCCTGATCAAAGGGAAGCACACGCCCCTTTATTTTAAGATCGTGTTCCAGCTGAACAAAAATGAGACAAGGCAGCTTCTTCTGGAAAACAGTCTCTCCCTGAGAGAGGATGATATCTTCGGCCTGTACTTAAACTGCCAGTTTGACGGCACTTCCCTTACCTGCGTCACAGGAACATCCCTCCGCTTTTTCACCATGGACAAATCCGTGGATTATGCCTGGGATGATAAGGTAACCCGTTTTTTCAAAAGCCGGAACATCACCTTTGAATCTATGTGAAGGATTTACTGATATAGCGGTATGCGCAGATGCCAAGAACCGGCGGCAGCGCCGCCTTCACCTCCACCTCCCAAAGGAACAGATGGATGCTATATGTATTCGGCGAAAAACTCTGTCAAAGTATAAGCGTTCATCCGTCAACTGTCCTTTTATCTTTCTTCATAAAGGTGCTGGAATGTGTTACTCTGCGAAGATCATCAGTTACCAGCTTTTTCAGGTTTTTCACGCTGATGTGGTGAGCGGTGCAGGGATTTACCCGTTTGCTATAGCCAGCCCAAGTGTAATACTCATATCTATAATCAAAGAAATGCTGCGCCAGTTAGTCCGACGCAACACCACCGATATGTGGTCGGCGCCATATTCGCAGTAAGTTTCGGTGAGTGGCACGGTCCCTTGTGCTGCGCGTCCTGTCACTTTCCAGCCTGCCACAGGCCGGTCATCAGCCACCAAATAACCGCTCGGCCCTTTTGATGTTATCGTATTAACGGATGCTCTGACCATCCGCAGGGGGCGGCCCGTGATCGACCAGGATAAGAAGTGACTCACCAGGAGTCAGATAAGCTACTTTAACGTTTTCAACATATAACTCTAAAACGTGGCTCATTACAACTCGTTGATCGTTTCTGTGATCGCCATATTGCGTATCCGTTTTGATGGTGTATAAGCTGCCAGAAAAGCAGCCGCAAAATCGAACAGGAAGATAATACAGAGTAGCAGTACTGGCAAACTCCAAGCTGTACCAAAATATCTCGTTAGCAACATGATGTACAGATATCGACTCAGAAGTAATCCAGCCACGCAACCCACTACAAGGCCAGAAACAGCATAGGTGAGAGATTCCGCTGTAATCATGCGCGCAAGCTGACCGCCATCCATTCCAACCGCTCGCATTGCGCCATATTGTTTGATACGGGCTGTCACACTCATCGAAATGCTGTTGATGATATTGAACAGCGTAATCATCGCAATAATTGCAAGGAAACTGTATAGCACAAACTGTACTGCCAGGTAAGTTACCGCATCTTCCTGATTGCTTTGCCGCAAATCATCAAAAATAACATCGCTGCCAACCAGATTGTTAATTTGCCGGATTGTTTCATCCCCTGCATCGTCATCCAGTCGTATGCCAATCAGGCTGTAATTTGTTTCTCCTGTCAGCCATTCAAAGGTTTCAGCAGAACAAATTACACTGTATTCACTGGAATATACGCCATCGGAAACAGCACAGGTAATGGTAACTTCCTTTCCGCCAATCTGAATCGTATCCCCAACCTGTAAAGGATTGTCTTTGTTGCTGATCGTCATAACCTGTCCGTTATTCCCGTAGATGGCAGACAAATCACCTTCAACTACGCTATCTGCTGTGCTATCCAGCAAATAGTCCGTATAAGACATGAGATTAACATGGTCGATCCCTTCTCTGGAGGATACGGCAGGGACATTTTCGAGGTACGCAGTACCATAGGCATCTTCCACATGGGGAATTTCCTGAATTTTATTCAGCAGATCCGGCTCCAGCAGAAGGGCATTTGCATACCCGTTCAAAGTAATTTCCGGCTGCCAGGACCGCAGAGATGGCACCAATTCACGAGCAAAATCAAGCCCTACTGAGAAGCAAAGGAATAAGATGATGCTCAGGGAAAAACTGGCTGTCATGAGGAACCAGTTTTTCTTAGAAGCGGTTGCATGATGAACCCCTAATGTCCATTCGACTTTTCCAAAAATCAATCTCGCCGTGCGGTGTGTCGTAGGGACCGTCTCGCTACTTCCGGAAACGGCTGCCATTGGAGAAACATTTGCCGCACGTTTTGCGGGAGCCTGCGCCGCCAGCAGAACTGTCACGAGGCCCACCGCCGCGCCGCTTATCAATCCAACCGGGCTGAGTGCAAAGACCGGAGTGCCCGCAAATTCACCGCCAATCCCGTAGCGAAGCAACGCACAGACGGACCATGTAATGACTGTACCTACGATAAGACCAATCGGGATGGCTGTTTTACACCAGTTGAGCGCCTCCAGCCTTACAAATCGAATCACTTGTTTGCGGCTCGCACCGATGCAGCGCATCATGCCAAAGAACTTTGTTCGCTGAGCCACCTGGCTGTTCATGCTGCCGGAGATCATCAACACCCCGGCCATCAGAACCATAATAAACAGAGTGACCGCTAACCCGTAGACGTTTTGCATGGACTCGTTGCTGCTTTGTCCGGCAAGGCCCATAATAGCGGTATTTTCACGGATACTGCCTTCCGGCAGGTTATACTGTGCTTGAATTTCAGCAATGGCGTCGGCCGCCTTTGCCGCACTTTGAAACTGCACATAGCAGGCGGAGGCATAGTCCGAAATGCCATTTTCGTTCATCAGTGATACGAAGGCATCCTTTGTCATATAAACAGCAACCAAGTATGTCTGCCCTTCGTAATACTCCTGATCATCTGAACCAAAGCCGGATATAATAAAATCTACATTTCCTGCCGGTGTTTGAACTGTCACAGAATCGCCCAACTGTACATCCAGTGCAAGTTTGGCATTTGAACTGAGTACCACTTTTTTGCCACTCTGAGGGAAAGCGCCTTCCTCCATGCCATTGGCCAACTGTGCCAGATAAGTTTCATCCGTACCGTATAGTGTTGCTTTTCGTTCACCTATGGTATAAGGCTGGTCGGCATCCTCATTAAATACCGCTGACCATCCAACGGCAGTGACATCGGGGCGGTTGCTGATTTCTTCAGCAATTTCATCCGAAATATTGTTCACCTGGATATGCCAGTTGCCGTGTTTAGCCTGCATAGTAACCGTCTCACCTCGGATAATCATATCCGCGGCACTAAAAATTGTAGTTACAAGCAAGACGGAAATGATAATGCAAAGAATCATCATTCGATTCTGGCGTTTCCGTACCTTTGCAGAAATCGGGATCAGGCTCAGATAACCTTTCATTCCTTGCACCTCCCAAAATCCGTCACCACACCGTCCGATACCTGCAAAATGCGGTCAGCGGTCTGGGCGATACTCTGACTGCGGGTAATCAGAGCGGGGCCTATCGCTACACGCTGCTGCTGGCCGCCGGAAAGCTGGCTGGGCAGATGGTTGCGGCGCTCTTTCAGCCCCAGCACCGTCAGGTTACGCTCTTTCATCGAAACCATATCTTTTCCGCCAATGAACACCTTCCCCGAAGCAGGAGTATCCAGCGCACCGATCATATTCAGCAGCGTGCTTTTACCGGAACCAGACTCACCGACAATCGCAACAAACTCGCCTTTGGGGACAGAGAAGGCAGCCTTTTTCAAAGCGTGGACCGTACCCTCTCCGGTCCCGTATGTTTTGGATATTTTCTTAACCTCTAACAAATCCATGTCGTGCAACACCTCTTTCTGTTTTAATGTAGAAAGGGTAACACGTCAACCCTACTGCACTATGACAAGAACCCTACAATTTTGTAGGAATTGCAGTTAATAAAAAGCAACGGCCACAACGGCATTCAGATACATTTCAGGAAGTTCTGATAATTCCGTATAGCCCTTTGCTTTCCTTTTTTCTCAACGCCCTCATGGCACGCTTTTTCCTATGTTTGTATCGGCTCATAACTGCCGTTACAGTTCGTTGATGGTTTCCGTCACCGAGATTGTTCGTATCCGTTTTGCCGGAGAATAAGCGGCAAGCACCGCCGCGGCAATAACAAACAGGACGATGACGGCCAGCGACCCGATAGGCAGACTCCAGGACGCATAAGGGAATTGGTCCGTGATAAGGAAATCGTACATCATTTTGCTGAAGGGCAGGCCAATCGCGCAACCGATGATGCAGCCCCAAAAAGCATAGGTAAAAGCTTCTGCCAGAATCATCTTGGAAAGCTGGCGGCCATCCATGCCCACCGCCCGCATGGAACCATACTGCTTGATGCGGGCCGATACACTCATAGAGATGCTGTTCATGATGTTCATCACAGTAACCAGTGTGATAATACCAAGGAAAGCATAGACGCAGGCAACAAAGGCAAAATAGGTGCCGGATGTGCGTTGATCCCTTTTATCACTCATGATGTAACCGTTTTCCTCCACGATTTGGCGAATCGCAGCTACATCCTCATCCGTCGCACTGGAAGTTGTCTGAATCATAATAAGCGAATAGTCGGTGATACCAGTCAACCGGGTGAATGTCTCGCCAGATGTAATCAGCGTGATCTTCCCGCCAGTGAGGCCATCTCCGCTGAACGGGTCATGTTTCAACAGCCCGGCAATCGTGAGCTGCTCGTTTCCCACAAAGATGACATCTCCCACGGCCCAGGAACTGTTCCGGTCCCAGGTTGCAAGGACATACCCGCTGTCGCCATAGACCTTTGACAAGTCACTGCCCCAGCGAAGCGTACCGTCTTTTTGGAGAGCCTTTAGGTCAAAATCGTCAAAGGAAACCAAATCCACAGTGCTGGAAAGGGTCGTGTCTCCATCCAAACCGGCAGCCACGTCGAAACTGCTTCTGCGTCCGTAAACCTGTTTGACCCCTTCCATATTTGCAAGTGTCTGCATCAGATCGTTGTCGATAGAATTGGCCCCGTCGCTGCTTGAAATGTCAATATCAGAAGCGGCAGCCGATTGCGGCATCAGGTGATCGACAAAATCAATCAGGACAGAAAAGCTCAAAAACAGAATAATACTCAGGGCAAAGGAGCCAGTCATCAAAAACAGATTTTTCTTTGCGGCCACAGCATGATGAACCCCCAGCGCCGTTTCAATCCTGAGAAAGCCTGTATGGACGGCGTGGTGACCCGTTTTTATCTTTTCGGAGTTTCCAGAAACCGCTGCAATGGGAGACACCTTTGCTGCGTGTTTGGCTGGGGTCCTCGTCGCCAGCAGGACAGTAATCACGCCCACCAAAATACCGCTGACAATTCCAATGCCGCTGATACCAAACAGCGGAATGTTGGAAAATTCTTCTCCGACAAGAAATCGTAAGGCAGCGCATAATATCCAGGAAGCCAAAATTCCAAGGACAAGTCCAATGGGAACGGCGGTTTTGCACCAATTTAGGGCTTCCAGACGGACAAAGCGGATAATCTGCTGCTTACTCATACCGATGCAATGCATCATGCCAAAGAACTGAGTGCGCTGCGCCACACTGCTGTTAATGCTGCTGGAGATCATCAACACACCGGCCATCAGAAGCAGCAAAAACATTCCAGCCGCCGTAATCATCAGCGTCTGTCCCATGGCGGTGTCCATCAGACTGTCAAGGAGCGAAAAATCACCATGCTTATCTGCCAGCCTGGATTGTTCCATCCGGGCGCCCATTTCCGCCATGCTGAAAATGGCTGTGACCATAAACACGGCGAGAATAATGCAGAGCAGCGTCATGCGGTTTTGCCGCCGGTGAACCTTTGCAGAGATTGGGATCAAGCTCAAATAACTTCTCATTCCCGGCACCTCCCAAAATCCGTCACCACACCATCCGATACCTGCAAAATGCGGTCAGCGGTCTGGGCGATACTCTGACTGTGGGTAATCATAACGATGGTTTGCTCATACAGCCTGGAGGCTTCTTTCAGCAGAGCGATCACCTCACTGGTATTTTGGGTATCCAGGTTGCCGGTCGGCTCGTCGGCCAGGATCAGGGCCGGGCGGGTAATCAGAGCGCGGCCTATCGCCACGCGCTGCTGCTGGCCGCCGGAAAGCTGGCTGGGCAGATGGTTGCGACGCTCTTTCAGCCCCAGCACCGTCAGCAGTTCTTCCAGATACTTTTTGTTGGGCTTCTGGTAGTCCAGCAGCACCGGGAAGATGATGTTCTGTTCTACCGTCAGTTCCGGGATCAGATTGAAACTCTGGAAGATGAAGCCGATATTCCGTCGGCGGAATACCGTCAGGCTGCGTTCTTTCATCGAGAAAATGTCTTTGCTGTCGATGAACACTTTGCCGGAAGTGGGAGTGTCCAGCGCACCGATCATATTCAGCAGCGTACTTTTGCCGGAACCAGACTCACCGACAACCGCAACAAACTCGCCTTTGGGGACGGAGAAGGCAGCGTCTTTCAAAGCATGAACCGCGGTCTCGCCGGTCCCGTATGTTTTGGAGATATTCTTAACTTCCAACAAATCCATATCGTGTAACACCTCTTTCTGTTTTGGTATAGAAAGAGTAGCACGTCAACCCTACTGCATTATGACTGGAATCCTACAATTTTGTAGGATTCAGAAAATTGATGGCAAAGGTTGTCCCCACGCCTAACGTACTATTCACCTCAATCGTTCCATTATGATCTTCTATAATAACTTTAGCCAATGGTAATCCCAGACCAATTCCCTGCGTATCTTTTGAAAAACGGCTGCGGTAAAACCGCTTGAAAATATGGGGCAGATCCTCCGGGTGGATACCGCTGCCATTATCGCTTACAGTAATCTGGACCATAGAAGCAAACGCACGCCATGTAAGACGGATGGTAGCTCCTGGCTTTGTGTGATCGAAAGCATTTTTCACGATATTGCTGATTGCTTCGATTAGCCAAGTCTGGTCGCAGACGAGGGTAATTTCTTCATTTCCGGAGAGAATGAGCGTTTTTTCCTGCTGTTGTGCCTGATAGGCAAAATGCCTTTCGATATAGCCCATCATATCCGCAACATTTTGAGGGGCCTTTTCCAGAGTGATTGTTCCTGCATCCAGTTTAGTAATTTTCAAAAGGTTTTGGACAAGGTTTTCAATCCGATCTAATTCCTGCTCGGAGAGAGAGGTGAACTTTTTCAGCTCTGGGCTATCGTTGACTTCCTGCTGCATCAAGCCATTGTAAATATTGAGTGCAGCCAACGGCGTTTTCAACTGATGGGAAATATCAGAAATGGTATCCTTCATAAAGGTTTTGGCGCGCCCTTCATTCTCGGCATGAGCGTTCAAAATCGTGACCAGGGAATTCACCTCATGAAACAGCCGGTATAAGTCTCCCTCATCATCGCATTCAATACGGGCATTTCGGTTCCCAGCAATATATTCCCGAATTTGTGCTATGGCATCATTCATGGTTTTGCTTTGATCTCGAAAATACCAATACAGAACAGCGAAAATTATGAGCGTCATCAACACGGCGGCGATTGCCATATAAAGGGCCGCGTTTTTCAGTCCCAAGCAAATAGTGAGAACAGAAGCCGCGGTGAACGCTGCCAGCGATAGCAACACACACAGAAAAAGACGTTTAATTTTTCGATTGACCAGTATTTTCATGGCTCACCTCACCCCGCCGTACTCCATTTATACCCCATACGTCGAACGGTCACAATCTTTTGAGGATCGGCAGGGTTATCTTCTACTTTTGTGCGAAGCCGCCGGATATACACGGTCAGAGTATTGTTATTGATGTATTTCTCGTCACAATCCCAGAGCTTGCTCAAAATTTGCTCTGGAGAAAGAATGATGTTAGGGTTTTCCATAAATAGACACAGCAGTTTATATTCGCTGGCCGTCAAGTCAAGAGAAACCCCGTTTTTAGTAACTTCCTGTTTGAGAAGTTGAACCCTAATTCCATTAGATTGCAGTTCTGGCCCGGCCTGCTCCTGATTAAAGTTTTCGCTGCGGCGCAGCAAGGCATTGATCCGGGAAAGAAACACAGCCAGCTTGAATGGTTTTGTCATATAATCATCGCCGCCAATATCAAGCCCCATAATAATATCCGTTTCCTCATCGGCAGCCGTCAAAAACATAATCGGTACTTTGGAGGATGTCCGGATTTTTCGGCATAGGTCGAAACCCGAACCGTCCGGCAATGTCACATCCAAAATTACCAGATCATAATTCCCGTTTTCCCATAGTTGTTCGGCCTCCACACTGGTGCGGGCAATCGTCAATTCATAGCCTTGTTTCTTGATTGCAAAAGATAGACCGTTGATTAAACTCGAATCGTCCTCCACAAAGAAAATGTGCTTCATTTGTTTTCACCATCCTTGCTGTGTGTGCTTTTGAATCTTTTGTCGGCAGGCTTTTGAGAATTTTGGGGTATCAGCCAGACGGTTTCCATTTTTACTGAGCCGGGAATCCATCCAGAGGAACAATAATAGTTTATCCACCGTGGAGTTCCTCCTCATACTTCACTTCTGTTACTCATTTCGTATGGCCGCCAGGGGGCTGAGCCGCATGGCACGAAGAGCGGGGAAGAATCCCGCGATCATCCCCACCAGCACCGCGAACACCAGCGCCAGGCCGGCCAGCCAGAGGGGAATATAGGATATCTGCGCTTCCGTCATCCCCGTAATGCTTCCTCCCAGCGCCGCCCCGAAATTATTCAGCGCCCAGGAGATCACACTGCTTAAAATCAGCCCTGCGATTCCGCCGCCGAAACCAATGGCGGCGGCCTCCGCCAGAAACATGGAGCGGATATTGGACAGGCTGCATCCCAGAACTTTCAAAATTCCGATTTCTTTCGTCCGTTCATAGATGGACATCATCATGGTATTGGCAATACCGATAGCCGCCACAAACAGCGAAACAGCTCCGATTCCGCCCAGAACCAGCTGAATACTCTGGTACTGCTTCTGCTGCGCCTGCACCCATTCCGCATTCCAGTTGGGTGTGTAACCCATATCCCTTATGGCGCTCTGCACCTCTTCCGCATGCTCCATATCATCAATTCTGACATATGCCTGATTGTAATAAATTTCTTTGTAAGGTTTCCCGGATTTCGTCGTTGGCTGCCCCGGAATTACCTTGTTTTTGAAAATTCTCTTCAACTGAGCCATAAGCGCCTCAATATCACAGTATACCCCGTAGCTTTGATCCGTATAGGTCTCCAGATCGCCGGCCAATATGCCGGCTACCGGAAGCATATATTTTTTCGGCGGAGCAGCCGCCTGCTGTTCCTGCCCTTCTTCCTCCGCTGTCTCCCCGGGATTCTGACTGGCCCAGTAACTGTCCTGGTCGAAAATGTAATACATCGGTTTCTCCAGATCCACCTCCGGTATCTCGCCTGTTTCCCAGTAGCCTTCTCCCGTGGACTCAACATAGAAGTTTGTCACTACCTGATTGCCGTAGATAAAGGAAAGTCCATCATTCTCCTCCGGAATTTTGCCGCTGGCAAAAGTCATATTCATACTCTGAAGAGCCTCCAGACTCATCCCGTATACATCCAAGTATCCCATATACCGGCCCTGCTTCGCAAGCACCGGAAGATTCAGAACGGGAGACGCTATGGTTACATGTGGAATCTGATGAATCTGATCTATGGTCTCATCAGTAATCCTCTTCTGTTCATCAGTGGCCTCTTCTGATGAATCCGATGACATATCCATAAAGGTGCCGTTCTCGTATACCTGTATGGTAGTCAGCCCACCGCTGCTTTCCATGGTCTCCATAGTGGATTTGTCAAGAGCCAGACCCAGGGACACCATCACCACAATGGAAGCCGTCCCTATCATCACACCCAGAATGGTGAGAAAGGTTCTGAGTTTTCTTCGCCACAGATTACTTAAACTCATCCTTATCAGATCCCAAAATCTCATTGGCCCACTCCTCTTCCTTTCTGCGTTTCCTTTTCACCAGAACAACCGCTGCCGCCACAGCCGCCGCTGCCGCTGCAATGCCGACCCAGATCAACGGGTTGGTTTTCGGTTTTTCATCTTCCATACCGGCAAAGGTCTCATCCAGGAACATTTCGTCATCCGCAGGAGCCGCCTCTGCCACAAACAGGCTGCAGCTGGTCTCAAAGGTGCCCTGATTGCCGTCCTGATCCTCATAAGTCACCACCAGTCTGACAGTACCGTCTCCTGCGCTCGGCGCCGCTCCCTGCGCCATCATATCCACGCTTCCCGTAGCTCCCGCATCCAGATTTCCCACAAAAACCTCCCCGTTTACCAGAGAGGGATCATCTGCCTTCACACTGACATTGTAAAGTTTCATTTTGCCCAGATTATAGATTTCAAAGGTAATGTTCGATTCCTCGCCCACCGATATGGACTCCGGCATAACCTGCACCCGGCTCACATCGAACCTCGCTTTCTGCCGCACCGGTATGGATATATTAAGAGTTCCGTCGAAGGCATTGGCCTTTTCATCCTCATACTTCAGCGCCACTTCCACGGGATAGGGCTTCTGTACCAGATCCGCTCTGGCATTCATGGAGACAGATACTTCTTTTGTGCTGTTTTTAGGGATATTTTCTATGTACAGAGTATTGGACCCATCCACCGGCAGGAAAGCCTCCGCTGCCGTTTCCTGTTCCCCCGCCTGGGGAGTCTGAAGGGTAAGCACCATATTTCCAACCGCCGTTTTTTTAGATGTATTTCGCACTTTCAGCTTCAGTTTAAACGTATCCCCCGCGTTTACTACGGAAGGTTCCGTTGTAAAGCCTTCGATAATTACCCGGGGCGTACTGCCCTTACCTTCTTCCTCCTCTTCTCCTACACTGCCGCCGTCGTCGCCGTAACTGCCGTAGTCTCCGCCGTCACTGTAAAATCCGCCGTCTACGTAGCCGCCGTCCCCGATATCGTCAAGCGGCTCCTCCAGAGGGGGTTCCGTGGGCTCAGGAGAAGGCTCTTCTTCCTCATGCGCCGCCACCGTGTCAATCTGCAGCGGAAGGAAAACCCGCTGGTTCTCATGGGTAACGGCTTCCTGAGTATCCTTGTCAGTCACAGTAACATCGAATATCACTTCCAGCTGAAGAGTTACCGCCCGGTCGGCCACATCTGT
Source organism: Ruminococcus sp. (assembly GCA_050944415.1). Lineage (GTDB taxonomy): Bacteria > Bacillota > Clostridia > Lachnospirales > Lachnospiraceae > Ruminococcus_G. The sequence goes on along the minus strand of JBMNRA010000005.1, from coordinate 8,555 downwards.
TCTGGCTGTCAGACTGTCAAAAACTATTTTCGCCTCTTCCCCGGGCTTCAGCTCCTGTCTGTTCACCTTGCCCAGTGCACCTGTGGTATCGTTCATAAAAGGATAATTCTCCGTATCGTTCTTAAGCCTCACGCTGCTTATTCTTATGGAATTATCCCGGGTATTGTTCTTCACCGGAACTTCCAGCGATACTGTCTCCCCTGCCTGACAGGCCCCCAGTTTGTGACTGCCGGGTATCGTCAGATATCCCTGTTCCTGCTCCCCCGCAAACACCGCCGCCGGTATCATAACAGACAGCAGCAGACATATCACCACGGTTATCCATCCCGCTTTTTTCTTCATTTCTCCTTCTCCTTTTTTTCTTCTATTTTTACAATCTTCCCGTCGATAATGTGAAAAATCCGGTCCGCGAAACCGGCCAGGTGGTTATCATGGGTAACCATCACCAGCGTCTTTTTCTGCTCTCTTACCACACGCTGCATCAGTTCCATAACCTCCGCCGACGTGGCGGAATCCAGATTGCCCGTAGGTTCATCCGCAAAAATAATGGCCGGATCCACCACCAGCGCCCTTGCCACGCCTACTCTCTGCTGCTGGCCGCCGGACATCTGAGACGGTTTGTGAAACACATGCTCCGACAGTCCCACTGTCTTAAGAAGTCTGGCCGCCCGGGCCAGTCTGACCTTCTTCGGCACCCCCCGGAAGCTCAGAGGCAACGCCACATTCTCCAGGGCATTCATAGATGGAATCAGATTAAATGCCTGAAAAATAAAACCAACCGCTTCTCTTCTGAATCGTACCAGCTGATTTTCATTCATCTTTTCCAGACGGCATCTGCCGATCTGTACCTGACCCTTTGTCGGTTTCTCCAGTCCCGCCAACATGTTTAAAAGAGTGGATTTTCCCGAACCGGAGGTTCCCACAATGGCGCAGAATTCCCCCGGATAAATGTCCAGATCCACGCCATTCAACGCACGCACCTGGGTCTCGCCCACCCGGTACACCTTATACAGGTTTTTTACCGAAATAACCGGCTTTCTTTCCGCTCCCATTTGATACTCCTTCCTGTTTTCTCTCATTATTCCTTATAAGCAGGAAAAGGTCAACTAAATTAAAAGAAAATTAGAATTTTTAATAATTATTTAATATACAAAAAACAGTCCTGCATGAATCAATGCCAGACAGGACTGTTAAATTTATTCGCAATTATTCTTTTTTACAGACGTTTTACAAACAATGCACGAATTGCGTTCAATACGGCAATCACCATGACACCCACATCAGCAAAGATGGCAAGCCACATATTGGCGATGCCAAGCGCCCCCAGTATCAGGCAGATAACTTTGATACCAATGGCAAACCAGATATTTTCATACACAATTCTCAAGCATTTACGTGAAATTTTAATGGCCTTGGCAATCTTCAGGGGATCATCATCCATCAGCACCACATCAGCAGCTTCAATGGCCGCATCAGAACCCATAGCTCCCATGGCGATGCCGATATCCGCTCTGGATAATACCGGAGCGTCATTGATTCCGTCACCCACAAATGCCAGTTTTGCCTTTTCGGGTTTCTTCTCCAACAGCTCTTCCACCTTGGAAACCTTATCTCCCGGCAGCAGTTCACTGTACACTTCATCAATGCCAAGCGAAGCCGCCACCTGATCAGCCACTTTTTTCATATCGCCGGTAAGCATAACGGTTTTTTCAATGCCGGCTGCTTTCAGCCGGGCGATAGCCTCTTTGGAATTGGGCTTCACAATATCAGAAATCACAATATGTCCGGCATATTCTCCGTTTACCGCCATGTGAATAATCGTACCAGTGTGGTGACAGTCAATATATTCGATACCCAGCTTTTTCATCAGCTTTGCATTTCCGGCTGCTACCGGAATACCGTCTACCATAGCCGTCACGCCGTTTCCGCTGATTTCCTCGATGTCCGTCACTCTGGACCGTTCAATTTCCTTCCCATATGCCCGCTGCAGACTCCTGCTGATCGGATGGGAGGATGAGCTCTCTGCCAGAGCGGCAAATTCCAGAAGTTTTTCTTCAGCCATAGCATTGTGATGAACCGCGTTTACCTCAAACACGCCCTGGGTCAACGTACCGGTTTTGTCAAAAACGATATATCTGGTCTGTGACAGGCTTTCCAGATAGTTGGATCCTTTCACAAGCACACCCGCATTGCTGGCTCCGCCGATTCCGGCGAAGAAACTTAAAGGAATACTGATGACCAGAGCACAGGGACAGCTGATAACCAGGAAAGTCAGCGCCCGATAAATCCAGGTCAGCCAGTCCGCCGGCATTCCCATGGCGAACATCCGTATAAGAGGGGGCAGGATGGCCAGGGCAATGGCGCAGTATACCACCGCCGGTGTGTAAATTCTGGCGAATTTAGTGATAAACTGTTCCGATCTGGATTTCCTGGAGCTGGCATTTTCCACCAGATCCAGAATTTTAGATACGGTGGATTCCCCGAATTCTTTGGTGGTACGAATTTTCAGAACGCCCGTCATATTGATACATCCACTGATGATCTCGTCGCCTTCCATAGCTTCCCTTGGGATGCTTTCGCCCGTCAGAGCGCTGGTATTTAAGCTGGAAGTGCCCTCCACAATCACTCCGTCAATGGGCACCTTCTCTCCCGGCTGTACCACGATAACCGTCCCGATTTCCACTTCATCCGGATCAACCTGTACCAGTTTTCCATCCTTTTCCACATTGGCGTAATCCGGACGGATATCCATAAGGTCGCTGATATTTCTCCGGCTTTTTCCCACAGCATAACTCTGAAACCATTCTCCAATCTGATAAAAGAGCATAACGCCGATGGCCTCCGTGTAATCCCCTTCCCCGGTAAGACCTATAATAATGGCTCCTATGGTTGCAATTGCCATCAGAAAGCTTTCATCAAAAGGCTGCCTGTTTTTAATGCCTTTGCCCGCCTTAATCAGAATATCATAGCCGATCACCAGATAAGGAATCAGATACAGCACAAATCGAAGATAACCTTGCACCGGCACAAAAGAAAAGCCAATCATCAGAATCGCTGCAATGATGATCCTGACCAGCATTTTTTTCTGCTTCTTATTCATATTCTGTCCCTCTTTCATTAAACAGTTAAACAATCTTTTTTGTATTCCATTGATTTTTGCACTCACCCCTGATTTCATCAGAGCATGAGTGCTCATGGAATAGACGCCGGATAAAGATTACAGAAAGATCTCACAGTCATCCTCAACCTTTTTGCAGTTCTTTCTGACTTCCTGCATAACAGCTTTCGCATCCTGACCTTCTTCGAACTCCACATTCATTTTCAGTGTCATAAAATTCACTGTCGCGTCTTTTACTCCGGCTGTATTTTTTGCTGCCTCCTCCATTTTGTTGGCGCAGTTCGCACAGTCCACATCAATCTTATACGTTTTTTTCATTTGAAATCTCCTTTCACATTCCGCAGTTCATTTAATAATTAAATAATTATTTAATCGTTGACTTTAATATACCCCATCATGTATAATTAGTCAAGAACAAAATTCCGCTTTTTAGAGATTTTTTTCGTAAAATTTTCAGGATACTTATATTATGGGAGGTAATATTATCATGAGTCAAAATCTGCCCCATCAACATGGAAATAATGAAGAACAGCTCCGTGAACATCTGCCCAGCCGGGAAGAAATCGCAGGTGTGGCAGAAGCCATGAAACAGCTGGGAGATCCCAGCCGTCTTCAGATCTTCTGGCTTCTGTGCCACTGTGAAGAATGCGTGCTCAATATCGCTGCTATTATGAATATGACCAGCCCTGCTGTCTCGCACCATCTGAGACTGTTAAAAGGCAGCGGCCTGATTACCAGCCGCCGGGAAGGAAAAGAAATGTATTACAAAACAGCCGATACAGATCTGGCCCAGACACTGCACCGTACCATTGAAACCATCGCAAAAATCACCTGTCCTGAAAATTAAAGGACAAATAAGCCGGATGCATTCACCTGCGCATCCGGCTTATTTGTCCTCAATTTATTTTTCTGTCAGCAGCATCATAATCTGATTGCTTCTTTCCAGGAATCGGGTCATCTGATCCGGCGAAAGCTGTTTATGGCTCATAACTGCCATATCGTAAAGCTGTTCGCAGATCATGGAAGTATTTTCATCCTCTTTATGTTTTTGTATATACTGTACCAGCGGATGGCCTGCATTCAGCACCAGTGTCTCTCCGCCGCCGCCGAACATACTGGAATCCATCCCGTACATCTTCATCATATCCTGCATTCTGCGGCTTTCCTCAGACAGAGTCATCATAGCGGAAATCTTTTCATCTTTCAGTTTCTCCACTTTTACATTCAGATTCTCCTGATTCAGCACCTTGCGGAACAGCTCCTCCAGCTCTTTTGCAATCTCTGTCAGATCCTCATCTTCGTCCGCCTTCAGTGTTTCCGTCACATCCGCGTCAATTCTCTGGAAATGCACGTCTTCCCGTTTCTGCTCCACATGTGAGATAAAGGGCGCGTCAATGTTATGTTTGAGAATGACCGCATCCATGCCCTCTCTTTTAAACATATTGATGTACTGGCTCTGCTGCACTTCATCCGTCACATAATAGATATTGGTCTTTTCAACCTCTTTTTCTTCCGTCTTTTCTTCATCATCTGAGGAAGTTCCTTCTCCCTTGGTCTCTTCCTGCTCTTTGGGCTGTTCCTCCCCTTCCTGCTCCGTTTTTTTATTCTCCTGAATGCAGTCTTCCAGCGTCAGATACTTGCCGTCCAGGTTCTTAAACAGCATGTAGTCCATAATCCTGTCGGAAAATTTTGCGTCTTTCAGACATCCAAATTTCAAAAACGGCGCGATATCATCCCAGCATTTCTCATAGGCTTCTCTGTCGGTTTTAAACATTCCCGTCAGTTTGTCAGCCACTTTTTTGCTGATATACTCGGATACTTTCTTTACGAAACCATCGTTCTGCAGAGCGCTTCTGGACACATTAAGAGGCAGATCCGGACAGTCAATCACACCTTTTAACAGCATCAGAAATTCCGGAATAACCTCCTTGATATTGTCCGCAATAAATACCTGGTTGTTATACAGCTTAATGGTTCCTTCAATAGAATCATATTCCGTATTGATTTTGGGGAAATACAGAATCCCCTTCAGGTTGAACGGATAATCTGTATTCAGATGGATCCAGAACAGAGGCTCTTTATAATCCATGAAAACCTTCCGGTAAAACTCTTTGTATTCCTCGTCCGTACAGTCATTGGGATGTTTCATCCAAAGCGGATGGGTATCGCTTAAAGAAACGGGACGTTTGTTGATCTTCACCATATCCCTTGCCGGTGAAATCTCCACCGTCTCTTTTTTGCCGTCTTCCGTCTCCCGTTCTTCCGTCTTGGCATCTTCATGGATATGCTCCACTACCACATCGTCATCCCGCAGTTCTGACTCTTCAATGGTTTCATACTCCTGTTCCGCGTTGGCTTTGGAAAGGAATATTTCTACCGGCATGAAAGAACAGTACTTTTCGATAACCTCTCTCACCCGGTATTCATTGGCAAATTCCAGGCTGTCCTCATTGAGATACAGAGTAATCTCTGTTCCTACAGTGGTTTTATCCCCCTGTCCGATCTCATATTCTACGCCCCCGTCACATTCCCAGTGAACCGGCTGTGCTCCCTCCTGGTAGGACAACGTATCAATATGCACTTCATCTGCCACCATGAAAGCAGAATAAAAACCAAGTCCAAAGTGACCGATGATCTGATCCTCATTGGTCTTGTCTTTATATTTTTCCAGGAACTGAGTCGCACCGGAAAACGCAATCTGAGTAATATATTCTTCCACTTCTTCTTCCGTCATACCAAGACCGGTATCAATAAATTTCAGCGTCTTCTCTTCCGGATTTACCACAACCTCGATTTTGCTCTTATAATCGTCCGGGAAAGTATATTCTCCCATTACCTCCAGCTTTTTCAGCTTGGTAATGGCATCGCATCCGTTGGAGATCATTTCTCTGACAAAAATGTCATGATCTGAATAAAGCCATTTTTTTATAATCGGAAATATATTGTCACTGTCAATGGATAAATTACCATGTCTTAATTCCATATTATACACTCTCCTTTTTCTGTTTTTTCATCCTTGACATCTATATTAATCTTCCATTCAGCAAAAGTCAAGAAAAAATTAGCACTCATTTTGAATGAGTGCTAATAATTCATCGTACAAACATGCGGATCAGTTTTTCTTTCCATGGCGAAAGAGGATAATACCGCATGGGAAGATCCATCCAGGTAGATTTTTTTACTATGCTTTTTTTATGGCTGAAGGTATCAAAGGACTCTTTCCCGTGGTAGCTTCCCATGCCGCTGGCTCCCACGCCTCCGAATCCCATCCGGGACGTGGCCAGATGGATAATCGTATCATTAATACATCCGCCTCCAAAGGACAGCTCTTTCATCACCCGGTACTCTGCCGCCAGATCTTCTGTAAATAGGTAAAGCGCCAGAGGCTTCGGCCTTTTTTTCACTTTTGCAATAGCTTCCGGAAGATTCCGGAACGTAAGTACAGGAAGAATAGGTCCAAAAATTTCCTGCCGCATCGCCGGAGAATCCCAGCTCACATGATCCAGTATGGTAGGCGCTATCCGAAGTGTCTCCAGATCTCCATACCCGCCTTCAATCACCTGCTCGCCCTTCATCAGATCTATCAGACGGTCATAATGTTTCTGATTAATAATTTTCGGATAATCCGGATGGTACATGGGTTCTTTCCCCAACATTTTATGAAGCCATTTTTTTACCAGCATCAGGAATTCTTTCTTCACAGACTCCTCAACCAGAAGATAATCAGGAGCCACACAGGTCTGGCCGCTGTTTAAGAATTTACCGAATACCAGCCGTTTTGCCGCCAGGTCCAGATTGGCAGTAGCGTCTACGATACAGGGACTCTTTCCACCCAGCTCCAGTGTTACCGGAGTCAGATGCCTGGAAGCTTTCTCCATGACTACCTTTCCGGTTTCTACTCCGCCGGTAAAAAAAATGTAATCAAAATTCTGATCCAGAAGCTGTGTATTTTCCTTTCTTCCGCCTTCAACCACCGCCACATACTTTTTGGGGAAAGCATCTGTCAGTATACGATTGATCACTCTTGAAACGCATGGGGCATAAGCCGATGGCTTTACCACGCAGCAGTTGCCGGCAGCAAGGGCTCCCACCAGAGGCTCCATGGTAAGCATGAAGGGGTAGTTCCAGGGAGACATAACCAATACTATACCGTAGGGCTCAGAAATCACAAAACTTCTGGAATGGAACTGGGCCAGGGGTGTAATCACCCGTTTTTCCTTTACCCACAACGGCAGATGTCTGCGGATATACCGCAGCTCAGAGAGTGTCATTCCCACCTCCGCCATATAGGATTCCGCTCTGGATTTATGCAAATCCTGTTTCAGGGCTTCATAAATTTCATTTTCATGTTTCAAAATGGCTTTTTCCAGACGGTCAAGAGCCGTCAGCCGAAAAGGAAGACTCTTGGTCTGATTTCCGTCAAAAAACAGTTTCTGCATCTTTACAATTTTTTCAATATAATTCACGGTTTCACCTCCTGCATCCACCTTAATACGCTTTATTCAAAATAAACATTACATCCTCATACGAAGCTTCTCTTGGATTTACAATCATGGCCCCGTCATTCAAAGCAGTCCTTGCCACCAGATCAAAATCTGTTTTTCTGACCCCGCAGTCCCGCAGTCTCACTGGAAGCCCGCAGATTCTGTGAAGCCTCTGACGAAGCATCCATACCTGACGTATGGCTTCTTTCCCCCGCAGCGCCCTGGGAGTCTTCATACAGATTTTCTCTCCTGCCAGAACGTACAGAAGCTCCCCGTACTGTTCCTTCAGCAATTTGTGATTAAATGCCATCCCATGAGGAAGAAGTACCGTCATGGCATCTCCGTGAGGTACGTGGCAGACTCCGCCCAGAGCGTGCCCGATGGCATGAATGACTCCCACCATACTGTTGGAGAAGGCCGCTCCCGCCATCATAGAGGCATTGGCCATGGCAAGTCTCGCCTGGCTGTCCCTTCCGTTTGCCACCGCCCGTTCCAGGTTTTCGGCAATCAGTCTGATGGCGCCCACGGCATAGGCGTCACTGACAGGATTTTTCTGCATACAGGTATATGCTTCAATGGCATGGCATAAGGCGTCCATTCCTGTAGACGCCGTCGTTTTGGGAGGAAGCGTTTCCGTCATCCGCACATCCAGCACAGCCACATCCGGCTGAAGATAGTAAGAAAGAAATTCCATCTTCATTAGATGGTTGGACTTAGGGATTTCAGAAACAAGAACATATAGCCGACTATCTTCAAGCGAAAAAGAGAACGGCCATGTAGGAGTTAACGCTCTCGCATGGCTGTTTTTCTGCGCCTTGATGGACACAAAAGCTGATATGTATTTGTCTGGTTTTGGGTATATGTCTGTCATTTGAGAAGGAAGATAGAATTCTTCCCCATTCCCCTTATCACAATAAATTCTTTTAAATCTGCCCGGATAAAAAGCTGTGTCA
>JBMNRA010000004.1:0-67828 GCA_050944415.1 Ruminococcus sp. | reverse complement strand
AATAGAGAGGGGGAATTTTGTTGCAAATTAGTCAAAATATAAAATAATGTAAAAAAAGTGTAAAAAACAAATAAAAAAATAAACACATTTTTCCATGATACTCACACGCCAGTCCATAGTTGCTCAATTTGCAGTTTGTTATAATTAAAATAACTTCAGGAGAAGGAAAAACAGAAAGGAGAAAACATATGAAACTGAAACGTGTTTTAGCAACTGTTTTAGCAGCGGCTCTGGTACTGCCTGTTTTAGCGGCCTGCGGCGGTGGCGGTGAAAAAAGCGAAGAGACTTCCTCCCAAGGCGGAGGAGGAAAAACGGAAGTGCTGGATGTAAAAATCTGGGACGCCACCCAGCAAGAAGGGATTCAAACCATCTGTGACGAATGGACGGAAACTTCGGGCATTGAAGCAAAAGTGGAAGTGGTAACCTGGGATGACTACTGGACACTGCTGGAAGCAGGTGCATCCGGAGGAACTATGCCGGATGTGTTCTGGATGCATTCCAACAATATTCAGAAATATATGGATGCCGGACTTCTTCTCGATCTGAATGATTATATTGATCAGGATGAGAATATTGATATGGCAAACTATTATGAAGATATTGTAAATCTTTATACCAGCGAGGACGGAATTCATTATGCAATTCCCAAGGACTATGATACGGTTGCGCTGTGGTATAACAAAACGATTTTTGATGATGCAGGTATGGATTATCCCACCAATGACTGGACCTGGGAAGACATGTATGATGCGGCTGTGAAACTGACGAAAGAAGACGGTTCACAATATGGTATGGCGGAAAATACTGACAGGAATCAGGAATTTTTCTATAATCTAATTTACGGATATGGTGGATACGTTATTAATGATGACCATACGAAATCAGGAATGGATGATCCTAAAACAATTGAAGCTATGGAAATGGTTGGAAAGATGGTAAAAGACTGTATGCCGACTCAGTCTATTATGGCGGAAAGCGGGGAAACGGATCTGTTTACTTCTGGTGTTTGCGCCATGAGACTGTTTGGTTCCTGGCGTGTCGCATCTTTCAAAGAATATGACAATGCGTCAGAGTGGGGAGTGGCGGAGATTCCATATCACGATGCCAACGGCAACGGTCAGTGTGATGAAGGAGAACGTGTTTCCATTTATAATGGTCTTGGATGGTCAGCGTCAGCAGATTGTTCGGATCCAGATGCCGCGTATTCTCTTATTTCCTATCTGGGTTCAGAGGAGGGACAGAAGAGACAGGCAGAGCTTGGCGTGACCATGAGCGCTTATAAGGGGACATCGGATGCATGGGTAAGCTGTACTGATCTGTGGGATCTGAGTCCATATCTGAATGTAGCCAACGGTGATGCCACACTGGTTCTCATGCCATATTCCAGATCTGCAGTATGGGCAGAGAATATGAAAGAAGAACTGGTTCCGGCATGGAATGATCCCTCTACCATGGCTGATACCTGTAAAGCTGTTGCAGAAAGTATGAACAATGCGCTGGCTCAGGAACAGCAATAGTACATAAACAGTTTTTATTCTGTGCAACCCCTGTCAGGGGATCGCACAGAATAAAAAGGATGGTGGAAGGGAGGGAATAAATTGAAACAAAAAATAAGAAAAAAAATGACCAGAGCGCAGAAAAATGAAGCGGTCTGGGGGCTGGTCTTTGTGGCTCCCGCTATTATCGGTCTGATTGTTCTGAATTTTTATCCGATCATAAATACGATCTGGCAGTCCTTCCATAAAACAGGCGATTTCGGAATGGGAAATACTTTTGTAGGTCTGTCAAATTATACCAGTGTACTTACCAGTTCTGAGTTCTGGCAGTCGTTGCTTAACACGGTTAAATATGCGATAATTGAGGTTCCTTTCTCAATTGTAATCGCGTTGATTCTGGCAGTATTCCTGAATCGGAAAATGCGGTTCCGCTCCGGGTACCGCACAATTTTCTTTCTCCCCATGGTTGCTGCACCGGCTGCAGTGGCAATGGTGTGGAAGTGGCTGTATAATCAGCAGTATGGTCTGCTGAATCATATATTCGGAACTAATACCGCATGGATATCTGATCCGAAAATTGCATGGATATCCGTTGCGGTTATCGGTGTATGGTCCATTATCGGTTACAACATGGTACTGTTTCTGGGAGGTCTGCAGGAAATTCCTCATGACTATTATGAAGCTGCAGAAATTGATGGTGCAACGGGAATCCGGCAGTTCTTTAAAATTACGGTGCCTCTGTTAAGTCCGACTACTTTTTTCATTGTTCAGACAAGAATTATCGCAGCTTTGCAGGTGTTTGACCTGATCTATATGGTTATGGACAAGACAAATGTTGCATTGGGAAAAGTAGAGTCCATTGTCTGTGTGTTTTATGAATATGCGTTTACCTTTGATAATAAGGGATATGGATCGACCATGGTAGTTATGCTTCTTATTTTCATTATGATCATTACGATCATTCTGCAGAAAGCGGAGAAAAAATTTGTATTTTATAATTAAGGAGGATTGTGATGGACAGTGTGCGTACAAAGGACAGAATTGTCCGAATTGTGATACATATCATTCTCATTGTAATGTCGGTCATCATGATCGTTCCTTTCCTGTGGATGGCCTTGACAGCATTCAAAACGGTACAGGAATCGACTTCAATGGATCCATTTGTAATCTTCCCGGCCGTATGGAAATTTGAGAATTTTACGGAGGTATGGAAAAATTATAATTTTTTGCTTCTGTATAAAAATACGCTGTTGATGATTTTTTTCCGTGTTCTCTGTGCGGTAGTAACGGCGACGATGGCAGGATACGCTTTTGGCCGTCTGAGATTTCCCGGAAAAAATTTCCTGTTTTCACTGGTTTTGATCCAGATGATGGTACCGCCGCAGATTTTTCTGTTGCCTCAGTATCTGATGGTTTCCAGAATGGGAATGCTGAATACAACTTTTGCACTGGTATTTCCGGGGCTGGTGTCGGCGTTCGGTACTTATCTACTGAAAACATCTTTTCAGGGATTGCCAAAGGATCTGGAAGAGGCAGCAGCCATTGACGGATGTAATGTGGGGCAGAGGTTCCTGTTGATCATGGCTCCTCTTACCCGTTCCGGTATGGTTTCTCTGGGAATTTTTACGGCAGTATTTGCATTCAAAGATCTGATGTGGCCAATGATTGCCTGTACCAGCATTGAAACAACATCATTGTCTGCGGCACTGGCAAAGATGCAGGGACAGTTCGCAGCAAATTATCCGCAGCTTATGGCTGCGGCTCTGATGGCATGTATTCCGATGATTGTTATTTACCTTATTTTCCAGAAACAGTTTGTGGAAGGTATTGCAACATCCGGCGGAAAACTGTAATTTAAAATTAAATAGGTTAACATGAGAAGGAGAGTGGCATCGTGAAATGGTTGGAACAGGAAAAAAACAAACTGAAAGGACTTTCCCGCAGAAAAAAGCTGGAATACGTCTGGCAGTATTACAAACTGTGGCTGATTGGCGGTGCTGCTCTTCTTTTCCTTTGTGTCTATTTTGCCATACATCTGGTAAACGCAAATCGTGAGACTTATCTGTATGTGGGCTTTGTCAATACATATGCAGAGGTAGAAAACGGATCCGGTTTCTGGAAAAAATATATTGCAGATGCTGGTGTAGACACGGGAAAAGTCAACGTAATTTTTGATAAAGAGATATTTTTTGATATGACAAAGGGAGATGTTACCGGTAATCATTATTATGAAAAACTTGTAGTGTTGATCGATAGTCAGACACTGGACGCGGTTGTTATGGAGCCAGATAATCTGAAAGAACTGGGAGCCAATGGACGTCTTATGGATCTGAATAATGAAAAAACGGCATTTCTTATGGAAAAATATAAAGACAAACTGATTACAACTGTAGTGGAAGAGGAAGATGGAACTATCAGAAATGTGCCTGTGGGAATTGACCTCAGTGACAGTATCCTGATGACAGAGGAAAAAATTTATACAGAAGGCTGTGCACTGGGAATTTCGTCACAGATAAAGCACGTGGATGCAGTAGAAGAATTTTTGGAATATTTGTTACAGGAGTAAATTTGATGAGATTATCTTTTTTGAATAATGACAGCGCCTTCGGCAGAATCTGTACCTTTATTGGTACGATTGTTATGGTTAACCTTATGTTTGTGCTGACGGTAATTCCGTTAGTGACGGCTGGAGCGGGATTCTGTGCAATGTATTATAGTATGCTGAAACTGATACGGTATAAAGAGATCAATCCATTCAGTGAATTCTTTCATGGTTTCCGGGATAATTTTAAAAAAGCGACGCTATCCTGGATAGGAATTCTTGGTCTGGCATTTTTTTTCTATGCGGATCTGCGTATCTGTTCATATATGACAGGGATATTAAAAAACTGCGTTTTTGTTATCTGGATTGGCATTGTTGCCCTTATCTTTATTTCCATGTATCTGTTTCCTGTTATGGCAAGTTTTGAAGGAAATATTCGAAGATGTATTAAAAACAGTGTGTTTTTTATTGGCAGTAATCTGCTGTATATGATTTTAATAGGATTCCTGAACATAGTACCGATGGTACTGACATATGCGAACTTGGCGATTCTGCCCTTGTCGGCGTTTATATGGTGCCTGTGCGGTTTTGCCCTTATCGCTTTTATAAATTCTATGTTTTTGATGAGATTATTTGAAAAATATCTGGATCCATTAGATGAGCATGATGAAAAAAATAACGAAAAAAAAATTTTGGAGGAGATGCGGAAGCTGGAAGGCGGAAGCTGATAGATAAAGATGAGTATTTTTTTTGAAGAAAAGAGCGGTACGTTTCATTTAACAAATGGAATGATCAGTTATATTATAAAAATTTTACCAAATCGACATCTCGGACATCTGTTTTTCGGGAAGGCTGTGAACCATCGGGACAATTACGATTATCTTCTGGAGATGGTAAGACGTTCCATGACCGCATACGTTTATCCGGGAGATTTGAGATTCTCAATGGAACATATAAAACAGGAGTACCCGTCCTATGGAAGCGGGGATTTCCGGGAACCGGCTGTGAGAATTCTGCAGAAAAACGGAAGTTCCATTACAGATTTTGTTTTTGATTCTTACCGGGTGGAAAAGGGAAAGCCAAAACTGGAAGGTCTTCCCGCCACCTACTGTGAATCTGATGATGAGGCGGAGACACTGATTATTACTGTAAAGGACGAGGTAACAGAAATAAAAATTGAGCTTTTATACTCCATTTTTACAGATATTCCGGCGATTTCACGATCTGCACGTTTTGTCAATACAGGAACGGACAGCGTATACATCAAAGATGCCATGAGCCTGTCTTTGGACTTTCCAGATTGTAACTATGAATGGGTACAGCTTTCCGGAGCCTGGTGTAGAGAACGTTATATTATCTCCACACCGCTGCGGCCAGGGGTACAAAGCGTGGGAAGTGTCAGAGGCACATCCTCACATAATCATAATCCGTTTGTGATTCTGAAAAGGCCGGAGGCCACAGAAAAAAACGGTGAAGCCATTGGGTTCAGCCTGGTTTATTCTGGAAATTTCCTTGCAAGGGCAGAGGTGGATCATTATGACGTTACACGGCTAACTCTCGGGATTCATCCTTTGAATTTTTGCTGGAAGCTTGAGCCAGAGCAGAGATTTCAGACGCCGGAGGCAGTGGCAGTATATTCAGAAGAAGGACTGAACGGCATGAGTCAGGTTTTCCACAAGCTGTATCGGGAACGCCTTGCCAGAGGATACTGGAGAGATCGGCCCCGTCCTATTCTGATTAATAACTGGGAAGCGACGGGATTTGATTTTACGGAAGAGAAACTGCTGCATATTGCTGAAACTGCAAAAAAGCAGGGAATTGAGATGTTCGTGCTGGATGACGGGTGGTATGGCGATCGTGTGGATGATACCTCGGGCCTGGGAGACTGGTATCCCAATTTGCAGCGGTTGCAGGATGGAATTCATGGTTTGGCAGAAAAAATTGAGGCGTTAGGCATGAAATTTGGTCTTTGGATTGAACCGGAAATGGTAAATATGAATTCTAATTTGTACCGTGCGCATCCAGACTGGGTGATTCATACGCCGGGAAGAAAATTGTGCCACGGACGAAATCAATATGTTCTGGACTACAGCCGAAAAGAAGTGGTGGATTATATTTATGAGGTGCTTGCAAAGCTTCTGAGAGAAGCGAAGATTTCCTATATTAAATGGGATATGAACCGCTGTATGACAGAACCATATTCAGAAGCTCTTCCGGCTGACCGCCAGGGAGAAATCATGCATCGATATATTCTGGGAGTCTATGATCTGTATGAAAGGCTTACTTCTGAATTCCCATACGTTCTGTTTGAATCCTGTGCTTCCGGAGGAGGCCGGTTTGATCCGGGAATTCTGTATTATGCACCTCAGGGTTGGGTAAGTGATGACACTGATGCTGCAGAACGAATGAAGATTCAGTATGGAACATCCCTGTGTTATCCCATAAGCTGTATGGGTGCTCATGTATCTGCTGTTCCAAATCAGCAGGCGCATCGAATAACGCCTCTGAGAACCCGTGCCAATGTGGCCTGCTTTGGTACTTTTGGCTATGAGCTTGATTTGAATCAGCTAAGTAAGGAGGAGTTGGCATTGGTGAGCAGGCAGGTAGAGTTTATGAAAAAGTATCGGAGAATTTTGCAGTTTGGTACCTTTTATCGTCTGGAAAGTCCTTTTGAAAGCAATCACATGAGCTGGATGTGTGTCAATGAAGAGAAAGACGTGGCGATTGTGGGGTATTATAAATTTTTGAATGGTGTGAATTTACCGTTTACGCGAATCCGTTTGATGGGTCTAAATCCGGATAAAATTTACAGCGTCAATGAAAAAGCAGATTATTACGGCAGTGAGCTGATGAATATCGGCCTGATTACATCAGATGGTTCTACCGGAGAAGAGACGGATGATAATCCTCCAAGCTGTGATTTTGATTCCCGGCTTTATGTATTAAAAGCAAAATAACAGCAAAAAGAATTCGGGAAATGGGAACTTCCCTTTCCCGAAAAAAACACTTGCAGTTTTATGCAAATTATGATAGAATCAATTTCGGTTCAAAAATCAAGCCGGCGTGTCGGAATGGCAGACGAGGCAGACTCAAAATCTGTTGTGGGCAACCACGTGCGGGTTCAAGTCCCGCTGCCGGCATTAGAGAGACGATACTTAAAACCGCAAAAAAATCAGTGGTTTGAGTAGTTTTTATAGGGTGAGCAGTACGATTTTATAGATCTGACTGCTCACTTCTTTTTATCAGACATAGTTTTTTGCAGATGTAAGAAAAGCATTAGGAGGAACATAATCTATGAAAGAGATGGTCGGATATTGTGGCCTGGATTGCGAAAAATGTGACGCATATCTTGCGACTGTCAATGAGGATCAGGCATTACGTGAGAAAACGGCGAAATTATGGGCAGAGTTAAATAACGCCCCCATTCTGCCGGAACATATTAACTGCGAGGGCTGTCGCGTAAACGGGGCAAAAACGGTATTTTGCGAGAATATATGCGAAATTAGGAAATGTGCTTTGGGAAAAGGGGTTTCCACTTGTGGCGGTTGTTCAGAATTGGAAACCTGCCCCATCGTTGGAGCAATTCTCAAAAATAATCCGTCTGCTTTGGAGAATTTGAAAGGATAGAATACCTAATAAATCATGATAATTTTTCTGAAATGTTTGCCTTTGGCTGAATATGCTATTATAATGGGTGAAAAAAAGACAGGAGAGAAAAATGCTTAGGATAGAAGGATTGACAAAGCGATATGGAGAAAAAATAGCGGTGGATAATCTGTCGCTTCATATTAAGCCGGGAGAGATCTATGGTTTTATCGGTCACAACGGCGCAGGGAAAACAACTACGATTAAATCCTGCTGCGGGATATTAAACTTTGAAGAGGGAGAAATTCTGGTCAATGGAATGTCCATAAAAAATCAGCCCATCGACTGTAAAAAAATCATGGCATATATTCCCGATAATCCGGACCTTTATGAATTTATGAGCGGTATCCGATATCTCAATTTTATTGCAGATATTTACGGGGTGGACAAAGAGGTCAGAAAAGAAAGAATCCGTTATTATGCCGATCTGTTTGAGATAACGGAAGATCTGGGAGAACAGCTGAGCGCTTACTCTCACGGGATGAAGCAAAAGCTGGCCCTGATGTC
The DNA here is from genome assembly GCA_050944415.1 of Ruminococcus sp. Lineage (GTDB taxonomy): Bacteria > Bacillota > Clostridia > Lachnospirales > Lachnospiraceae > Ruminococcus_G. Next base: position 59,638 of record JBMNRA010000004.1, on the reverse strand, counting down.
GGCGCTGATTCATGAGCCCAGGCTTCTGATTATGGATGAGCCTTTTGTGGGTCTGGATCCGAAGGCCTCTCATCAGGTTAAAATTCTGATGCGTGAGATCTGTGACAAAGGCGGCGCTATTTTCTTTTCTACTCATGTATTGGAAGTAGCGGAAAAGCTGTGTGATGAGATTGCCATTATCAAACAGGGGAAACTGGTGAAAAGCGGTCCGACGGAAGAGGTAATCGGAGATGAATCGCTGGAGACAGTATTCCTGGAGCTGGAGGGAGATCATGTTTAAAGCATTGTTTCAGTCGGAAGTTCTGCTGCTTCTGTCATCATTGTTCCGGTCTTCCGGGAAAAAGAAGCCGGGGATTGCTCTGAAAGTGGGAATGGGTATCCTGGGCGTATATGTGATAGGCTGCCTTTTCTTTCTGTTTGCCATGATATCGGCCGCGCTTTGCCTGCCTCTTCATCAGGCGGGACTGGACTGGTTTTACTTTTCGCTGATGGGAGGAATCAGCATTCTTCTGAATATTGTCGGGGGAATTTTTGCGTCCAAAACGGTATTGTTTGATGCGAAGGATAATGAGCTTCTGCTTTCTATGCCGATTCAGCCTTTGTATATTCTGATGAGCCGGATGCTTACACTTTTGCTGCTGGCATACCTCTGGCAGGCTTTCGTGCTGATTCCGGCTTACGTGGTATATGGTTTTTTTGCCGGATTTTCTGCTGCCTCCTTTTTTTCGGCGATCGTTATTTTTCTGCTGCTTCCTTTGATCAGCATAACGATAAACGCGCTTCTGGGCTGGCTGTTAGCTGTGCTGAGCGCCAGACTTCCTTTTAAGCATCTGGTCAGTGTGGTGCTTTATGTTGCCTTTTTCGCTCTTTATTTTTATGGCTACAGCAGGATTTCATCCTATATACAGTGGATGACGGAACATGGCACAGGGATTGCAGAAACGGTAAGAAAGACGCTGTTTCCCATTTATCATCTGGGTGCGGCCGCCGGAGAAGGCAGTATGTTCAGCCTGCTTCTCTTTGTAATCTGTGCAGCTGTTCCTTTTGCCGTTATGATGTGGATTCTTTCACGGAGTTTCTTTTATATCACGGCTACAAAAAAAGGAAGAATCAGGAAAAAGTACCGAGAAAATGAAGTTCATGTCAGCAGTGTGGATATGGCGCTTCTTAAAAAAGAGCTTCGCTATTTTGGAACGAATTCCATGTATATGATCAATGCGTCTACGGGAACGGTTTTTATGCTGATACTGATAGTTTTTGCGGTGATAAAGATTGACGCGCTGCATCAGTTCATTGGAATGATTCCCGGACGTTTTGCAGGCTATGTGGGCGGCGCTGCGGCACTGGCGCTGGCCAGTCTGGTATCTTTTAATATTATGTCTGCTCCCAGTATTTCCGTAGAAGGGAAAAATCTGTGGATTTCCCAGAGCCTTCCGGTGGAGCCGGTCCGGATTTTAATGGCAAAAGTCAATATGCATGTGGTAACAGGCGGTGTGCCGGTCTGTGTGGCGGCGCTTGTTCTGAATATTATTCTGCCTATGGACTGGCTGTCCAGAATTCTGGTATTTCTGCTGCCTTTATGTTTTAATCTGGCGGTGGGATTTCTGGGAGTGATTGTAAATCTGAGATTCCCCAAATTGGAATGGAGCAATGAAACGGCAGCGGTAAAGCAGGGACTGTCACCCTTTTTGACGCTGCTTCTTGCCGTAGTTCTGATAGGAGCTCCCGTTTTCGGCTACATTATGCTGGCTGTGGCAGGTATGAGTTGGGGATTTTTAATGCTTGTCCACTGCATGATACTGCTGGCTTCCTCCGCAGGGATGTATTTTTATCTGAAAGAAGGAGGAAGCCGCCGTTTTACGGAACTGCAGAGGTAATTATTCTCCCATGACTTGGAAGACAATCTCTCTGTGCCGGTCCTTGGTATCGCATTCTACCAGAGTCAGATTCTGCCATGGACCGATGGTGATTTTTCCTTCTACGAAGGGTATGGTGATAAAGGGAGAGAGGACAGCGGATTTTATATGGCTGGATCCGTTGTCATCGTGCCAGGTATCATGGTGCTTATAATGAATCACCCTCCCGTTTTCATCACGGTAAGGGGAGAAAACGTCCAGAGCTTCCTTTAAATCCTTTGTGACCATTCCAGGTTCAAATTCCAGAGTGGTGAGGGCTGCAACACCGCCGGTAGTAAATCCGGTGATAATCCCGGCAGAGATATGATGCTTGCCGCAGGCTTCTGTGACAGCTGCCTGGAAATCATCAGTTACATCAATCATGCCCATGTGGCCTTTCGTATAGTAGTCCTTTACTTTTGTATAAACAGCCATAAATATGTACCTCCATATAATTTTTATGAGGAAAGTATATCACAGAAAGAGAAAAAAGAGAACAGGAGGAGAGCATGGTTAAAGACAGATTAAAGTCACTGCGCCAGGTGATGCAGCAGGAAAAAGTGGATTATTATCTGATTCCCACCGATGATCCTCATGGGTCAGAATACGTGGGAGAGTCTTTCAAATGCCGGGAGTTTATTACCGGTTTTACGGGATCAGCCGGTACGGCTTTGATCTGGCAGGAAGGAGCGGGACTGTGGACAGACGCCAGATATCATATTCAGGCGCAGAAACAGCTGAAAGGAAGCGGCATTACATTATTTAAAGAGGGGATGGAAGATGTCCCTTCTCTTTATGATTTTTTGAAGGAGAATCTGAGGGAAGGCCAGTGCCTGGCTGCTGACGGGGCGGTTATCAGTGAGAGTCAGGCAGAGAAGCTGCAGAGCCTTGCGCGGGAGAAACAGGCTTTTTTCAGAGATTGCGGCGACCTGACAGACAGAGTATGGAAAGACAGGCCGGCCCGTTCGGCGCATCCCGTCTGTCTGCTGCCGCCGGAGATTTCCGGAGTTGGGACGGAAGAAAAAATTGCATATATCAGAGACAAGATGAGAGAAAAAGGGGCGGATTTGCTGGTTCTTTCCGTACTGGATGAAATCTGCTGGCTTTTTAATATCAGAGGGAGCGATATTCCTATGTCTTTGCTGCCGCTGGCCTTTGCCGTTGTTGAAGAAAAGCGTGCTTCTTTGTATCTGCAGAAGAGTGCATGGAATGAGAAGATGCTTCAGTGGGCATTGAAACATGGAATTGAGACAAAGATTTATGATGATATATACGGGGATCTGGCCCGGATATCAGCAGGCAGGCGTATATGGGCTGATCAGGAACGTGTAAACAGGAAGCTGTTTCAGAGTCTGGATGGCGCTGCCCGGGTGATCAGTGAAAGTTCTCCGGTGGAGCCGGCGAAGGCAGTAAAAAATGAGACGGAGCTTCAGAATTTCCGGAAAGCTCATTTAAAGGATGGAGCAGCAGTGACCCGATTCCTTTTCTGGCTGAAAAAACATGTGGGAAAAGAAAAAATTACGGAAATCAGTGCGGCAAAAAAGCTGGAAGAATTCCGCCGGGAGTGGGACAGTTATCTGCTGCCCAGTTTTGATCCGATTGTGGCATATCAGGATCATGGAGCTGTCGTCCATTACAGTGCCAGTCAGGATACTGACCGGGAGCTGGAGGCGGCAGGATTTCTTCTGATGGACACCGGTGGACAGTATCGGGAAGGGACGACGGATATCACGAGAACGGTTGCGCTGGGACTATTGTCTGAAAAACAGAAGGAACATTACACAAGAGTGCTGATGGGAAATCTGAGACTGGCGGCGCTTACGTTTCCGTATGGCTGCAGCGGAGAGAATCTGGATCTGGCGGCCCGGTTATCACTGTGGGAAGCGGGCCTCGATTATCAGCACGGAACCGGCCATGGTGTGGGATTTTTGATGAATGTACACGAAGGCCCTCAGGCTGTCCGGTGGCGTCACAGAACCGGATCGGCAGTGACAGTTTTGGAGGAAGGAATGGTAGTATCCAATGAACCGGGTATTTATATAGAAGGAGAGTATGGAATCCGTCTGGAAAATCTTCTGATCTGCCGTAAAAAAGAAAAAAATGATTTTGGCAGGTTTATGAACTGGGAAGTGCTGACATTGGTACCCTTTGAGAGGGAAGCTGTTTTAACCGGACTTATGGGGAACAGGGAAAGAGATCTCCTGAATGCATATCATGCAGTGGTTAGAGAAAAGCTGCTTCCAATGATGAAAACAGAAGAAGAAAGGGATTGGCTGCAGGATGCAACAAAAGCCCTTTGATTTGGTAATGGCGCGGCGGCAGCCGTGCCGTTTCTGCCGGAAGGAAAAGATGACATCTTAAATACGGGTTGACAAACCTCTGATCAGAAGGTATGGTAAAATTAGGTTTTGAGGCAGTTAGGATGAGAGGTAATCACAGTGAAAGAGAAAATAATACAGCTTTTGGAAGAGAAAAAATTAGGAGAGTTGCGAGAGGAACTCCAGAAGATTAATCCCGCCGATTTGGCTATTTTACTGGAAGATCTGGATGAGAAGGAGCGACTGCTGGTGTATCGTCTTCTTCCCAAGGAGCTGGCGGCTGATACCTTTTCTTTTATGGACAGTGATATGCAGGAGGGCCTGATCAACGGCTTTACAGACCGTGAGCTTCGTGAAGTCCTGGATCAGACATTCGTGGATGATACTGTAGATATGATTGAGGAGATGCCGGCCAATGTAATCAGCCGAATTTTAAGAAGTTCTGATGCGGAAACCCGGGAGGCCATTAATCAGATTCTGAATTACCCGAAAGACAGTGCCGGAAGCATTATGACCATTGAATATGTGAAACTTTCCCGCTATCTTTCTGTGGCGGATGCGATTTCGAGGATCCGCCGGGTTGGTATGGACAAAGAAACCATCTATACCTGTTATGTAACGGAGTATCGGAAACTGATCGGTCTGGTTACCGTAAAAGACCTGCTGCTGGCGGAAGATGAGCAGCTGGTAGGAGATATCATGGAAACCAATGTTATCATGGTACATACGCATGATGACAAAGAAGATGTGGCAAAACAGATGAGCAAATATGACTTTATCGCCATGCCGGTGGTGGATGATGAAAACAGACTGGTAGGAATTGTAACATTCGACGATGCCATTGACGTTCTGCAGGATGAAACTACGGAAGACTTCTCAAAACTGGCCGCAGTGGCGCCCAATGAGGATTCATATTTCAAAACGTCTGTACTGAAACATGCCAGAAGCCGTATCGGCTGGCTGCTGGTGCTGATGCTTTCGGCAACGGTATCCGGGGCTGTTCTGAGTTATTATGAAGAAGCATTTCAGGCTGTACCTCTGCTGGTATCTTTTATTCCAATGTTGATGGGAATTGGAGGAAACTGCGGATCACAGACATCTACGCTGGTAATCCGCAGGCTGGCATTGGATGAGATTCATATTAAGGACTTTTTTCGAGTGATATGGAAAGAGTTCCGGATTGCGCTGATTGTCAGCTGTGTTCTGGCCATTGTCAACGGACTTAGAGTCCAGTTTATTTACCACGATACGACAATTTCACTGGTTATAGCGCTTTCTATGATCGGGATTGTTATCCTGGGAAAACTGGTAGGAGGAATGCTTCCGATTATTGCAAAAAGTCTGAAGCTGGATCCGGCTTTGATGGCTACGCCTTTGATTACAACGATCCTGGATACCTGTTCCATACTGATTTATTTTGCCATTGCAACGCATATGCTGTCACTGGCGTAGGAGGTGCCTTATGGATTGTCAAAAAGCACAGGCCCGTATGAAAGCATATCTGGACGGCTCCATTTCCGACAATGATCTGGAGGACTTTGTAGATCATATAAAAAACTGTCCGGAATGCTACGGAGATCTGGAGATATACTATGTAATGGAGATGGCGCAGAAGTATCTGAAGGATGAGAGCAAGGATGAATCCTATAATATCTGTCAGCTTCTGGAAAATGATATGCAAAGCAAGCTGGACAGGATGCATCGCAGGAGACGGCTCAGAAAGATTCTTTTTTTCAGTTTTATTGTAATTGCAGGTCTGATTATCTGGACAATATGTCTGATTCTGGGATACCTGTAGCAGAAGGGAGACGGATATGGAAAAAACAGTGCTGATAGACGGGCACAGCATTATTCACCGGGCGTTTTACGGAATTCCCGATCTGACCAACGGAGAAGGTCTGCACACCAATGCGGTATATGGATTTTTAAATATACTTTTTAAAATACTCGATGAGGAAAAACCGGAATATCTGACAGTGGCTTTTGATCTGGCTGCCCCTACTTTCCGGCACACCAAATATAAAGAATATAAGGGGACAAGAAAGCCCATGCCGCCTGAACTTCGGGAACAGATTCCTCTCCTTAAAGAAGTTCTGAAAGCCATGGGAATCCTTACCGTATCTCACGAGGGGTATGAGGCGGATGACATGCTGGGAACTGTGGCGCGGATGGCCAGGGAGAAAGAGCTGGATGTGACGATTGTGTCGGGCGACAGGGATCTGCTTCAGCTGGCACAGGAGCATGTCAAAATACGGATTCCCAAAACAAAGGGCGGAAAAACAGTTACAGAAGATTACTATGCAGCGGACGTTATGGAAAGGTATCAGGTGACTCCGCTGCAGTTTATTGATGTGAAAGGGCTGATGGGTGACACTTCAGATAATATTCCCGGAATTCCCGGGGTCGGAGAGAAGACGGCTACGAAGCTGATTAAGGAATATGGAAGCATAGAGAATGCTCATGATCATCTGGAGGAAGTCAGGCCAAATAAGGCAAAAGAAGCTTTGCGGGAATATTACGATCAGGCACTGATGAGTAAAGATCTGGCTACTATCCGGACAGACTGTCCCCTTGATTATGACTGGGAAAAGGCCAGGGTGGGGGATCTGTTCAACGAGCAGACTCATCAGCTTTTTATCCGTCTGGAATTTAAAAATCTGCTGTCCAGATTTTTTACGGAATCCCCGGTGTCGGCAGTGGAGGATTACTTTCTGAAAGTGGAAGAACTGAGCAAGGCGGAGCAGGCGCTGAAAGGTGCAGGAAAGGCCGGAAATTGCGGTCTGGCCGTCATATCGGAGAAAGACAGGCTGTATGGCATGGCGGTTGCTTTTTCGCCGGAAGATATTTATTATCTTCCGGTGCAGGGATTTGTGACGGAAGCATATCTGAAAGACTGGATACGGAAGCTTGTCGGAGAGTGTGAGCACGTGTCTGTTTTGAATCTGAAGTCTTTGCTGGCTGTAGTAGAGCTGGATCAGAACAGTTTTGTGTTTGATGTGGAAATTGCGGCATATCTGAATAATCCGCTGAAATCTTCCTATCCTTATGAAGATATAGCCAGGGAGTATCTGAATATGATTTTTCCTTCCAGAACAGAACTGCTTGGCAAGACAGGAATAAAGGAAGCGGCATCTGATCACGAGGAGCAACTGATGCGTCTGGCCTGCTATATGGGATATACGGCGTTTGCTGCGAGAGAGCCTCTTACAAAGATTCTGACGGAAAAAGAGATGGATAAATTATATGAAGACATAGAGCTTCCTCTCGTTTATGTTCTTCATGACATGGAGACGGAAGGAATCCGGGTAAAGAAAGAAGAGCTGGCTTCCTACGGCGGGAAGCTGGAGGTGAGGATCAAGGAGCTGGAATCCATTATCTACCAGCAGGCCGGGGAAGAATTCAATATCAATTCACCCAAACAGCTGGGCGTTATTCTTTTTGAAAAACTGGGGCTGCCGGGAGGAAAGAAAACGAAAACAGGATATTCCACAGCAGCGGACGTGCTGGACAAACTGGCGCCGGATCATGAAATTGTGTCAAATATCCTGGAATATCGCCAGCTGGCCAAACTGAAGTCCACTTATGCCGACGGACTGGCCGGGTATATTGGAGAAGACGGAAGGATCCATTCCAGTTTCAATCAGACGATAACGGCTACAGGAAGAATCAGCAGTACGGAACCGAATCTGCAGAATATTCCCATCCGGATGGAACTGGGACGGCTGATTCGGAAAGTATTTGTTCCGCGGGACGGCTGTGTATTCCTGGATGCGGATTACTCTCAGATTGAGCTGCGGGTACTGGCGCACTGTTCCGGTGATGAACGCCTGATTCAGGCTTACCGTGAGGAGAGTGATATCCACAGAATTACAGCTTCTCAGGTTTTTCATATTCCTTTTGATCAGGTAACGGATCTTCAGAGAAGAAATGCAAAGGCGGTTAATTTTGGTATCGTATATGGAATCAGTTCCTTCGGACTCAGTCAGGATCTGAGTATTACAAGAAAGGAAGCGGCAGACTATATTGAAAAATATTTCGAAACTTATCCCGGTGTAAAACAATTTTTGGACGGACTGGTATCGGATGCGAAAGAAAAAGGCTATGCCAGGACACTTTTCGGCAGACGCAGACCTATGCCGGAACTTTCTTCCAGTAATTTTATGCAGCGTTCTTTTGGAGAAAGAGTGGCGATGAACGCGCCTATTCAGGGAACGGCGGCGGATATTATTAAAATCGCCATGATCCGGGTTCATAACCGCCTGAAAAGAGAAAAACTGAAATCACGCCTGATTCTGCAGGTGCATGATGAACTGTTGGTTGAGACCTGGAAAGATGAAACAGAAAAAGTTTCTGCCGTTTTAAAGGAAGAAATGATGCAGGCGGCGGATCTTTCCGTTCCTCTGGAGGTAGATATGCACCAGGGAGAAAACTGGTATGAGGCAAAATAAAAGATGAAAATCATAGGAATCACAGGGGGAGTCGGATCAGGAAAAAGCGAAGTGATCCGGTACCTGGAAAGAAGAGAAAATGTGCAGGTGCTTCTGGCCGACGAGGCAGGGCATCTGCTGATGAAAAAAGGAAACAGTTGTTATCAGCCGGTTCTGAAACTTTTCGGCGATAAGGCAATGAAGAGTGACGGGGAACTGGACCGGCAGGCTATTGCCGCTGTCGTTTATCAGGATGAGAGCGCTTTGAAAAAGCTGAACGGGATTATTCATCCGGCGGTGAGAGTTTATATTGAATCACAGATAGAAAAGGCCCGGGAGGATCGAAAAGCCTATTTTTTTCTGGAGGCCGCGCTGCTTCTGGAAGAACATTATGATGAAATCTGTGATGAAGTGTGGTATATTTATGCCAGAGAAGATATACGCAGAGAACGGCTGATGAAGAGCAGAAATTATACGATGGAAAAAATCGGACAGATTATGGCGAATCAGCTGTCTGAACAGGAATTCGCGCGCCGCTGTGACGCAGTGATCGACAACAGCGGGGATTTTGAAAAAACGAAAAGAGAAATTGAGAACAGGATGTCATTATTATGAAATTATGCAGTATAGCCAGCGGAAGCAGTGGAAACTGTATTTTTGCAGGAAGTGAAGAGACCAGTCTGCTGGTGGATGTGGGGATCAGCGGAAAGAGAATTGAATTCGGATTAAATGAGATCGACCGGACGACCGCTGACATTGACGGTATCTTAATTACCCATGAACATTCAGATCATATTAAAGGACTGGGGGTTGTGTCAAGAAAGTATAAAATTCCCATATATGCCACAGCCGGGACAATAAAAGCCATTTTGGAGATGGGTACGCTTGGGAAAATGCCGGAGGGGCTTTTCAGGGAAATCAGGGAGGATGAGCCCTGCAGAATCAAAGATATAACGGTGCATCCCTTTTCTATTTCCCATGATGCGGCTCAGCCTGTGGGGTACCGGATGGAAAGCGGCGGAAAGAAAATCGGAATCGCCACGGACATGGGGCAGTACAATGAATACATTATCGAAAATCTTACGGGGCTGGACGGCCTTCTTCTGGAAGCCAACCATGACGTCAATATGCTGCAGGTGGGCAGTTACCCTTATTATCTGAAACAGAGAATCCTGGGGAACCGGGGGCATCTGTCCAATGAGTCTGCAGGACAGCTGTTGTGCCGCCTGCTTCACGATCAGATGAAGAAAGTTCTGCTGGGTCATCTGAGCAGGGAAAATAATTACGAGGCGCTTGCTTTTGAAACGGTCTGTGCGGAAATTACTATGGGAGACAATCCTTATAAGGCAGGGGATTTCGATATTTCCGTTGCAGGCAGAGACTGTATTTCACAGATGGCGGAAATCTGATACATAAAAAACGTAACAGGGAGGACGAGTATGGAAAAAACAATTATTACGGTAGTAGGCAAAGATACGGTAGGTATTATTGCCAGAGTCTGCACCTATCTGGCAAAGGAGAAGATCAATATTCTGGACATTTCCCAGACAATTGTGGACGGATATTTCAATATGATGATGGTAACGGATACTTCCGGCTGTTCCAAGGGAATGAAAGAACTGTCGGAAGAGATGAAAGTGCTGGGCGAGGAAATCGGCGTGATTATCCGCTGCCAGCATGAGGATATTTTTCAGATGATGCATCGTATCTGACGCAAAGGAGAAGAGAGACGAATATGATTAATATTTTTGAAGTCAGTGAAACCAATCAGATGATTGAGCAGGAAAATCTGGACGTCCGCACTATCACCATGGGAATCAGCCTGCTGGACTGTATCGACAGCGACCTGGAAAAGGTCAGAAAAAATATCTATGATAAAATCACGGGAATGGCCCGTGATCTGGTGAAAACTGGAGAAGAAATTTCAGCGGAGTACGGGATTCCCATTGTAAATAAAAGGATTTCCATCACTCCTATGGCTCTGGTGGGAGGTGCGGCCTGCAGAACTTCTGAGGATTTTGTGGTTTTGGCCCGCACCCTGGATCAGGCGGCAAAAGAGGTGGGCGTGAATTTTATCGGCGGTTATTCCGCTCTGGTATCAAAGGGAATGACGAAGGCTGACGAACTGCTGATCCGTTCCATCCCAAAAGCCCTTTCTGAGACAGACAGAGTATGCAGTTCTGTGAACCTGGGTTCCACAAAAACAGGCATCAACATGGACGCTGTCCGGCTGATGGGCGATATTGTACTGGAGACGGCCCGGGCTACTGCCGACAGTGATTCACTGGGCTGTGCCAAGCTGGTGGTTTTCTGCAACGCGCCGGATGATAATCCTTTTATGGCCGGAGCGTTTCACGGTGTGACGGAGGCGGACGCCATTATTAATGTGGGTGTCAGCGGCCCCGGCGTTGTAAAACATGCTCTGACTCAGGTAAGGGACGCCAACTTTGAAGTGCTCTGTGAAACCATAAAAAAGACGGCTTTTAAAATTACAAGGGTGGGGCAGCTGGTGGCCAGAGAAGCGGCCAGACGTCTGAACATCCCCTTTGGAATTATTGATCTTTCTCTGGCGCCTACGCCGGCAGTTGGAGACAGTGTGGCTGAGATTCTCCAGGAAATCGGAGTTGAGATGGCCGGCGCTCCGGGAACCACGGCAGCTCTTGCTATGCTGAATGATCAGGTGAAAAAAGGCGGTATTATGGCCTCATCCTACGTGGGAGGACTGAGCGGCGCCTTCATCCCGGTCAGTGAGGACCAGGGAATGATCGATGCGGTCAATGCGGGAGCCCTTACACTGGAAAAACTGGAGGCTATGACCTGTGTCTGCTCTGTTGGGCTGGATATGATTGCTATTCCGGGAAATACAAAGGCGGCCACGATTGCCGGGCTGATTGCCGACGAGATGGCTATCGGTATGGTAAACCAGAAAACCACCGCCGTGCGGGTGATTCCGGTCATCGGAAAAGATGTGGGAGAGACTGTGGAATTCGGCGGCCTTCTGGGATATGCCCCCATCATGCCGGTGAACACTTTCGGATGTGAAAAATTTGTAAACCGGGGCGGAAGAATACCGGCGCCGGTTCACAGCTTTAAGAATTAAAAGATAGAACGGTCAGATAATGATCAGCGGTCTGGATGCTTCATGGCGGAAAGGCCGCTGATTTTTCATTGCCATAACGCTTTCATAAAGATTGGCGCACCAGATATCTTCCTCAAGCATCCGGCATGCATCCGGTGTGAGAAAGGATTTTCTGCCGGATACTTTTGAGATCAGGGGAATCTGACTCCGCTTTTTTATTTCGTGAAGCAAAGGGGAGGCGCTTTTTCGAAAACCAAGTATCCGCCCGTAGGGAGTAACCTGACAGACTTCGTCTGACAAGGTGAATCTGCGGATGTTAAGAAGGATATGAAACAGTGCGCGGGCAATGCGCGTATAAGTCATCTGACGGGTTTTCAAAAGGGAGATAAAGCCCTCAAAAGTATCGAACCGGTTCTGTTGATCCTGGATACGGTTGGCCAGTTCTTCCGACACATCCTGGTATTCCGGGAGAGTGGAAGACGTCTCATTCATCAGCCGGTACTTCAGGAGAAGGGAGTAATCGTTGGTATCAGCAGTTTCCCGGTTCCTGGCAGCATGGTTTAAAAGTTCCCAGGATGACGGAGGCATCTGGGTGTTCAGACGGCTGATATCTCCCTCTTTCAGATGGCGGCGCAGGGCGGTGGCGGAACTGTACTGCTCTGTCAGATCTTTCTGATGGTAATCCGATTCCCGGCGTCTGACTGTGAATGGTGTAATGTCTGAATGAAAACGATGCAGAGATTTACAGTATTCAATGCCGAGAATGTTATTGGGAGAGGAGAGCAGTCTGTGAAAATCATCTGCTTTTTGAGGATAACAGGCGGCAAGAGCTTTTTCCCTGGCGGCAGGATAGGACAGACCGCTGCTTATTTCCCGGCGCAGAACATCCTGATAAGTCCGGGATTCCTGACAAAGTAGAGAGGCGATGTCCAGAAAAGGGACGATGCTGCCTTCTTCACTTCCGAAAGCAATGGCGTCTGTCACTCCCAGAGATTCCAGAAGGCTGACGGAGCCGGCGGCAAAAAAATCCGCACTGCCGAGAGCATACCGTGCGGGAAGTTCCAGCACCAGGTCGGCGCCGCCTTCCAGAGCCATGCGGGTGCGTATGCATTTGTCAATGACAGCCGGAGCTCCCCGTTGGACGAAATCACCGCTCATGACTGCGATAAGATAGTCCGCGCCGGTGAGCGCTTTTGATTTTTGCAAATGGTAAGCGTGACCGTTATGAAAGGGATTGTATTCGGTGATAAGACCGGTGACTTTCATGATGACCTCCTGTTTTGCTGACTTTTTGACTTTAAAAATGGTCAGATACCAGACGAATTGCAATGCACTGCGCGCGTCTGCAATTCTGCAAAACAGTCGGAATACGCGGGTCCCCTGCCCCGCTGCTTCCTCCTGTTTTGGCGGGTCCCAAAATCAGTCAAGCGCATATGTGCCAGCACATGCGTTTGACTGACTTTTTGACCCTGGTATCTTCAAATTCTACCATTGAAGTGCTTGAAATACAAGGGGGTTGGCGGTATAATAGACACAGCGAGTAAAAAACGAAAGGAGTCAAAGATCATGGGATTTATTGACGTAATCAAAGAAAGAGCAAAAGCAAACAAAAAAACAATTGTTCTTCCGGAAACAGAGGACAGAAGAACGTACGAAGCAGTTGAAAAAATTCTGAAAGAAAATATCGCAAATGTTATTCTGGTCGGCACAGAAGAAGCTGTTAAGAAAGGCAGCGAAGGTCTGGACATCACAGGCGCGGTTGTAGTTGACCCGGCGAAATCGGACAAAACACAGTCTTATATCGACAAGCTGGTAGAGCTTCGTGAGAAAAAAGGCATGACGCCGGAAAAAGCAAAAGAAATTATGCTGAATCAGTATCTCTACTATGGAGTTATGATGGTAAAAATGGGTGATGCCGACGGTATGGTATCCGGAGCATGCCACTCAACAGCAGATACATTAAGACCCTGTCTGCAGATCCTGAAGACAAAACCGGGAACAAAACTGGTTTCCGCTTTCTTCCTGATGTCTGTTCCGGACTGTGAGTACGGAGCAAACGGCACATTCGTATTCGCTGACTGCGGTCTGAATCAGAATCCGAATCCGGAAGAACTGGCTGCCATCGCAGAATCTTCCGCAGAGTCCTTTAAACTGCTGGTTGGTGAGGAACCGAAGATCGCATTCCTTTCTCACTCTACCAAGGGAAGCGCTAAACATGCGGATATCGATAAAGTGACGGAAGCTGTTAAGATTGCGAAAGAGTCTTATCCGGATCTGAAACTGGACGGCGAGCTGCAGCTGGATGCGGCTATCGTTCCCAGCGTAGGCGCTTCAAAAGCTCCCGGAAGTCCTGTTGCCGGACAGGCCAACGTACTGATCTTCCCGGATCTGGATGCCGGAAACATCGGATATAAACTGGTTCAGAGACTGGGCAAAGCAGAAGCGTACGGACCGGTTACACAGGGTATCGCTGCACCGGTTAACGACCTTTCCAGAGGATGCTCTGCTGACGATATCGTAGGTGTTGTGGCTATTACAGCCGTACAGTGCCAGCAGTAATCAAAACACATGACTTCTTAAATAAAAACGAAAGGTAGTAAAACGATGAATGTATTAGTAATCAACTGTGGAAGCTCTTCTTTGAAATTCCAGCTCATTAACTCTGATACAGAGGATGTGCTGGCAAAAGGTCTCTGCGAACGTATCGGAATCGACGGAAGACTGGTATATCAGCCGGCGGGCGGTGAAAAAGAAAAAACTGACGCCGATATGCCAACACATAAACAGGCGATCCAGATGGTGCTGGATGCGCTGATGAATCCCAAGACGGGCGTAATCAAGAGTCTGGATGAGGTAGACGCTGTGGGACACCGCGTGGTACATGGAGGAGAAAAATTTGCGTCTTCCGTTGTAATTAATGATGAAGTTATGGCTGCTATCGAAGAGTGCAATGATCTGGCGCCTCTTCATAATCCGGCCAATCTGATCGGAATCCGTGCCTGCCAGGAACTGATGCCGAAAGCTCCCATGGTCGCTGTATTTGATACTGCTTTCCATCAGACAATGCCGAAGAAAGCGTATCTGTACGGACTTCCTTATGAATATTACGAAAAATATAAAGTGAGAAGATACGGTTTCCACGGAACATCTCACAGTTTTGTATCCAAACATGCGGCTGACTTCCTGGGACTGGATCTGAACAATTCCAAGATTATCGTTGCTCATCTTGGAAACGGCGCTTCTGTCAGCGCAGTGGTAAATGGAAAATGTGTAGATACATCCATGGGTCTTACTCCGTTGGAAGGTCTTGTTATGGGAACACGTTCCGGTGATATTGATCCTGCGATTATGGAATATATCGCAAAGAAAGAAAACCTGGATATCGCAGGCGTGATGAACGTACTGAACAAGAAATCCGGCGTAGAAGGTCTTTCTCGTGTATCCAGTGATTTCCGTGATCTGGAAGAAGCAATGGACAATGGAAACGAACTGGCAAAGAATGCCATCGAAGTATTCTCTTATCGTGTTGCGAAATACATCGGTTCTTATGTAGCAGCGATGAACGGTGTTGACGCTATTGCGTTTACCGCCGGCATTGGTGAAAACGCTCCGTTGATTCGTGAAATCGTAGTGGGATATCTGGGATATCTGGGTATCAAACTGGATGAAGCAGCTAATGCGGGAAGAGGAGAAGATATGGTAATTTCTACTCCGGATTCCAAGGTAAAAGTTGCCGTTATTCCTACGAATGAAGAGCTGGCGATCTGCCGTGAGACAGTAGCTCTGGTAAAATAACAGAAATATTTGTAAATAAAACCCCGAAGGGCATGATTGCCTTTTGGGGTTTTATCGTGGATGATTTTAGATAGTTACAAAAGTCAAGGAAAAATGGTTGACAAAAATTGTAGTGATATGTATAATTATCAGAGTGTGATTAGGAGACAATTATGCGGATTGATCTGACGAATATCTTAAACCATGAGGGAAGAAAAGAAGAATATTCTGTTCCTGTTGAACTGGAGACTGTTGAAACAAAGATGGAATCTTTTCCCATTCTGGAGAAAGCTCCTGTCAGCGTGGAGGCGGTGCATGCCGGAAATCAGATACTGGAGATTAAGGCGGTGTCTGATGTGACGGTAGGTATTCCATGTGCCCGGTGTCTGGAAACCGTAAGGGTTCCCTTTCATATTCACGGTGAATACAAAGTGGATATGAAGCTGTCGGATGAGGAACGGGAGGAAACGTCAGAGGACGGCGGCTGCGTCGCAGAAAAGAAACTGGATGTGGATCAGCTGGTGCATAATGAGATTTTGACGGATTGGCCGATTCAGGTTCTCTGCCGGGAAGACTGTAAGGGAATATGCCCTCAGTGCGGTGCCAACCGTAACCGGATATCATGCGGTTGTGATACTGCTGTTCCCGATCCGAGAATGGCGGCGATCAAAGATATATTCAGCAAGTTTAAGGAGGTGTAATAAATGTCCATCTGTCCAAAAAATAAAACATCTAAAGCCAGAAGAGATAAAAGAAGAGCAAACTGGAAAATGAGTGCTCCGAACCTGGTAAAATGCAGCAAATGCGGAGAGCTGATGATGCCTCACCGTGTATGCAAGGCATGTGGTTCCTATAATAAAAAAGAAATTATTTCAATGGACTAATTGCCAGTAAGGCTTTCCGGGTACGGAAAGCCTTTTGTTATAGTAATAATAATATGTAAGAAATGTGGGGTGCGTTATGGGAAACTTTTTTGAAGAACTGGCGCAAAAGGCGCTGGAATGCGGCGCTTATAAGGCGCAGGTAATTGATACGGATCAGATTGTATTTGATGAAGAGCTGCGGAAGGCATGCGAGGCCAATTACTGCGGAAATTACGGAAGAAATTATGCATGTCCCCCTAATGTGGGAGAACCGGGGGAGCTGATCGCGGAAGCTAAGTCTTATGCAAAGGGCCTGGTTTTTCAGACAGTGACAGAAATAGAAGATTCTTATGATATAGAAGGAATGATGGAGGCTGCGGAAAAACACTCAAAAACGGCAGATAAGATTGAAAAAATCATATCTCAGAGTTATTCTCATTTTCTTCAGCTGACGGCCGGAAAATGTGACCGCTGTAAAGTATGTGCCCAGATAACGGGAGAACCCTGCAGAATGCCCGACAAGGCTATCTCATCGGTGGAGGCGTACTGTATGAACTGCACCCAGCTGGCTGCCGCCAGCGGAATGCAGTATATTAACGGACAGAATACAGTGACATATTTTGGCATGTTTCTGCTTCCGGAGACTGAGATTGACGGATAGAACATCTGTGTGATATAATGTGAAACAGGATTTACATGAAAATGCAAAAAAAATGTAACATTTCAGAATAGGGGTAAAGAGTATGAAAGTTATTAAAAAAGGGATTTTAGCAGTGGCACTGATCAGTGGTCTGACTCTTTTCACAGGCTGTTCTTCGGTAAAGAATACCTGGAATCTTCTGTGGGGGCATACCAGTACAGAGGATTCTTCAGCAGACAGTCAGGGAGAAACCTTTGATCCGGATGCTGTCCAGGTGGACACCAGTGTGGAAGCACCTGAGTTTACGACGAATCTGAAGGGGGAAGCGACGTACGCAGTGGGTGATGAGGCTGAACCGCTGGAAGTAAAGGCCGAGGTTAAGGGAGAAGGAAAAATTACATATCAGTGGTACAGAAACACGGTTGATTCCAACGGCGGCGGAATGTTGATTGAAGGTGCAACGGACAGCAGCTATCAGCCGGATACGTCTGAGGAAGGACACTGGTACTATTTTGTGGTTGCCACTAATACGGTTGACAATGCCATTAATATGACTACCAGCGGCATGTACCATATTTATGTGGATCCGGACGCCAAGCCTGCACCAAAAAAAGGTGAACTGGCGGAAGGATGGACAGAGGATGATACCGGATGGTTCTACGTGAAAGACGGAGAAAAAGTAGTCAGCGACTGGGCAAAGGTAGACGGCAAATGGTATCTTTTTGACAAAAACGGTTATATGAGAACCGGATGGGCTGAGGTAGATAACGTATGGTATTATCTCAATGAGGACGGATCAATGGCAACCGGATGGATTACAGTGGATGGAAAGAGATATTTCCTGGAGAGCAGCGGCGCCATGCATACCGGCTGGCTGGACAGCGATGGAAGCATGTACTATTCGGCCTCTGACGGAGCCATTAAGATTTCCGAATGGGAAGAGATTGACGGAAGCTGGTATTATTTTAACGAAGACGGAATCATGCTCAGCAATTGTGAAGTGGATGGCAAATGGCTGAATCCGGACGGCCGGCTGGCAGAATAAACAAAAGCAGGCAGGAGTGTGCTGTATGGCAGCCGCTCCTGCTTTTAGCAACTTGCAATTTGTTCTGATGTCTAGTATATTATTCTTAGTGTGTGATTCCTGTATGGAAAAAAAGTATTTGGAGATGAAAGAATGGACAATTTGGTAAAAGTGGCCGTAGATGCCATGGGAGGTGACTATGCCCCGGCAGAACCGGTGAAAGGTGCGGTGGATGCTCTTAATATCAATAAGAATATTTTTGTCTATCTGGTGGGAAAAAAGGAATTGGTGGAACAGGAGTTGAATAAGTATTCTTATCCGAAAGAGCGTCTGAAGGTTATACATGCTTCTGAAATTATTGAAACGGCGGAACCTCCGGTAAATGCTATCCGTACAAAAAAGGATTCTTCTATTGTAACGGCGCTTACTATGGTGAGAAAAGGCGAGGCAGATGCCTTCGTATCTTCCGGAAGTACGGGAGCTGTTCTGGTGGGCGGTCAGGTTCTGGTGGGCAGAATAAAAGGCGTGGAGCGGTCGCCGCTGGCACCTCTGATCCCCACGGCGAAAGGAGTTTCTCTGCTGATTGACTGCGGCGCTAATGTGGACGCCAGACCTTCCCATTTGGTTCAGTTTGCCCAGATAGGATCTATCTATATGGAATACGTAATCGGGATTAAAAATCCGAGAGTGGCCATTGTCAATATCGGTGCAGAAGAGGAAAAGGGAAATGCTCTTGTAAAAGAAACGTATCCCCTTTTAAAAAAGTGTAAGAATATCAATTTCATCGGCAGTATTGAAGCCAGAGACATACCGGCAGGTTATGCGGATGTGATTGTGTGTGAGGCTTTTGTGGGAAATGTGATTCTGAAACTGTACGAGGGCGTGGGTGCAACGCTGATTTCCAAAGTAAAAGAGGGAATGATGACTTCATTGAGAAGTAAAATCGGGGCGCTTCTGGTAAAGCCGGCTTTGAAAGAGACATTAAAAAGTTTTGATGCCAGCGAATACGGCGGTGCTCCGCTTTTGGGATTGAAAAGCCTGGTGGTAAAGACCCATGGCAGTTCCAGAGCAGTGGAAATACGAAATTCCATTCTTCAGTGCATCCAGTTCAAGTCTCAGAATATCAGTGACAGAATCAGGGAGAAGCTTGCGGATGCACAGGAAGAGTAGAGGGGGAGGAACAGTATGGCAAGTAGTAGCGTGGAATATGAAAAACTGCAGGAAATTATCGCAGATGTTCTGAATGTGGACAGGGCAGAAGTGAAAATGGATACCAGATTTGCGGATGATCTGTGTGCGGATTCGCTGGATGTTTTTCAGATTATCATGGGTGTGGAAGAAACCTTTGATATAGAGATTACCAACGAAGAGGCGGAAAAAATCGTATCAGTAGGCGATGCGGTGGAAGCAATCAAACGTGCAATCAGATAGAAAGGAATGCCAATAAAGGCTGTCTCGGGAATTGGATTAAGGAGGCAGTCTTTTATTGTTATGAAATGGGGATTATATGAAAGCAGAACGAAGTAAGCTGGAGGACCAGTTAAAATATAATTTTAAGAATAAGGAGCTTCTGGATATGGCGGTGCGCCACAGTTCCTATACTAATGAGCATCATATGAACCGGCAGAAATGCAACGAACGGCTGGAGTTTCTGGGCGATGCTGTTCTTGAACTGCTGTCCAGCGAGTTTTTATACCATACTTATGAGGACTATCCCGAGGGAGAACTGACGAAACTGAGGGCAAGTCTTGTCTGCGAACCCACTCTGGCAGGAGATGCCAGGGCGATTTCTCTGGGCGATTATCTCAAACTGGGAAAGGGGGAGGATCTTACAGGAGGCCGAAAAAGGGATTCTGTCATATCAGATGCGTTGGAAGCAGTGATCGGAGCCATTTACCTGGATGGAGGTCTTTCCAGCGCCAGGGAATTTGTCCATCGTTTTGTGCTGAATGATATTGAACATAAAAAACTGTTTTACGACAGCAAAACTATTCTTCAGGAGATGGTTCAGGGAAGTTATCACGGCGAAATCGCATATCGGCTGGCCGGAGAAGAAGGACCGGATCATGATAAAGTTTTTACAGCGGAAGTATATGTGGGGGATCAGCTGCTGGGCAGAGGTACGGGACGAACAAAAAAAGCGGCAGAGCAGACAGCGGCATACCATGCAATCTGCACTCTGCGGCAAGAATAGGTGAACAATGTATTTAAAGAGTATTGAGGTGCAGGGATTTAAATCTTTTGCAAATAAAATCTGTTTTGAATTTCATAATGGAATTACGGGAATCGTTGGGCCAAATGGCAGCGGAAAAAGCAATGTGGCGGATGCTGTGCGTTGGGTTTTGGGAGAGCAGAGTGCAAAGCAGCTGCGCGGCGGCAACATGCAGGATGTCATCTTTTCCGGAACGGAGAACAGAAAGCCCCTGGGATTTGCGTCTGTAGCGATCACTCTGGACAATTCCGATCACAAGCTGGACATTGAATTTGAAGAAGTGACGGTGACTCGGAGACTGTATCGTTCCGGAGAAAGCGAGTATCTTCTGAATGGATGCAGCTGCCGCCTGAAAGATATTAATGAGCTGTTTTACGATACTGGTATCGGGAAAGAGGGCTATTCCATCATCGGTCAGGGACAGATTGATAAAATTCTGAGCGGTAAACCGGAAGAGAGACGTGAGCTGTTCGATGAGGCGGCAGGCATTGTCAAATTCAAAAGAAGAAAGAATACAGCGTTGAAAAAACTATCGGAAGAGCAGCAGAATCTGGTCCGTGTCAATGATATATTAAGCGAGCTGAAGCGTCAGCTGGGTCCACTGGAGCGACAGTCAGAGATAGCCCGTACATACCTGAAGAAGAGAGAAGAATTGAAAGGACTGGAAGCCAGCCTGTTTCTTAAAGAAATGGAGCAGAGCGGCCGCCAGCTGGGAAAGCTGGAGGAAAATCTGGAAAATCTCCGGAACGAACTGGAAGAAAGCACACGGGAATTTGAACAGACAAAGGAAGCGTATGAAAATCTAGAGCAGGAAATCAGCAGGCTGGAGGAAGAAATCGAAAAGCGCAGGGATATGTCTTCCGGTCAGGCGGTCCGGCGGCAGCAGATTGAAGGGCAGATTAATGTGCTGCGGGAACAGATTAATGCTGATCGTCAGAATGAAGAGCATTACAGGGAAAGAATTCAGGCACTGAAAGAAGATATCCGGAAGAGAAAAGAGAGTGAGACGGTTTACCGGGAAGAAAAGGAAAGTCTTGGAAAAGATCGTCTGATATCGGAAAAGAACCGGAAAGAAAAGGAACAGGAGCTGAAAAAAGTCCAGGAAGAACTTACCAGATGCGAGACAGCTGTTGAAGAGGGCAAAAACCGTCTGCTGGAAATTCTCAATGAGCGCGCGGCGACAAAGGGAAAAACGCAGCGGTATGACGCTATGCTGGAGCAGATTCAGATCCGCCGGTCGGGGCTGAATCAAAGAATGCTCCGCATGAAAACGGACGGCAGACATCTGCAGGAATCCTGTCAGCAGTACCAGAAAGAGTATGATCAGCTGACCAGATCTATAGAAGAGATGCGCAGGGAACAGAAACGGATGAATGAGGAAGTGGCACAGCTGCAACAGACCATCCAGGAGCAGAGCCGGCAGATGGAAGTCGGTCAGACAGCCTATCATCGGGAAGCATCACGGCTGGAATCGCTGAAAAATCTGGCGGAGCGGTACGACGGATTCGGAAACAGCATACGAAAAGTCATGGAACAAAAAGACAGAAACCGTGGCATTAAAGGCGTAGTGGCAGATCTGATTCAGACGGAGAAAAAGTACGAGACGGCGGTGGAGACAGCTTTGGGAGGAAGTATCCAGAATATCGTGACAGACAATGAAAACACAGCCAAAGCCATGATTGAATTTCTGAAAAAGAACAGATATGGACGGGCTACTTTCCTTCCTTTAACGACAGTAAAAGGAAATCCGACATTTTCAAAACCGGAAGTTTTGAAGGAAAAAGGCGTCATCGGTGTTGCCAGCAGTCTGGTTGCTTCCGAAAAAATTTATGAAGCGCTGCTGGCTCAGCTTTTGGGTAAAACAGTGGTGGTGGATCATATTGATCATGCCATAGCTATCGGAAAGAAGTACCGGCAGTCCGTCCGTATGGTAACACTGGAAGGTGAGCTGTTAAATCCCGGCGGCTCCATGACTGGCGGGGCCTTTAAGAACAGCAGTAATCTGCTGGGACGCAGGCGTGAGATTGAAGAACTGGAAGCCAATGTGAAAATGCTGAAAAAAGATATGGAAAATATGCAGCGTTCCATTGACGGAAACCGGAGCAGGCGCAATGTGCTGAGGGATACCATTGCCGAAATATCCGACCGTATCCGGGAGCAGTGTGTACTTCAGAATACGGCAGGTATTAATCTGGAGCAGGCAAAAGAAAAAATATCCCAGGGAGACCAGGATACGGCCCAGATCCGGGATGAGCTTAAGGAAATTGAGCAGCAGATGAAAGAAATCAATGACAACAGCCGCCAGATAGAGCGTACGTTGGAAGAATACCGGAAGCAGGAGAAAGAACAGGAAGCAAAAATAGACAGTCTGCAGAAAGAGCAGGAAATGCTCGCCGTCAGAGAAGAGGAACAGATGCACAGACTGGAGGAAGCAAATCTCCAGGATATGTCACTGAAACAGAAAGAAGAGTTCGCCGGTGAAAATCTGCTTCGTGTGCAAAATGAAATCGGCCGATATGAGCAGGAATTGAAACTGCTTGATAAAGAGCAGAAAAAAGGCGGTCATCAGACGGCGGAAAAAGAAGAGCAGATAGACAGACTGAAAGAGTCTGCCAGGAAAGCGGAGGAGGAAGCACAAAATCTGGATCGGGAGATTCAGGAATATACCATCCGGAAAGAAGAGATGAACGGGAAGTATAAAGCATTCTTTGCGAAGAGAGATGAACTGTCCCGCAACATGAATCTGCTGGATAAGGAAAGCTTCCGTCTGAATCACCAGAAGGAAAAATTGGAAGAAAGCCGGGAACAGAAAATTCAATATATGTGGGAGGAGTATGAAATTACTCCCGGATCCGTCGGATAGTTTGGCAAGGCGGATGAGAAAGAGGAGGGAGAACTGAAAAAAAATGTGTCCTCCTGTAAAGAAGAAATACGAAAACTGGGACCGGTTAATGTCAATGCCATTGAAGATTATAAAGAACTGAAGGAACGCCATGATTTTCTGGAAACCCAGCACAGCGATCTGGTGGAGTCGGAGAAGACGCTGCTTGGCATTATTGACGAGCTGGATCAGGGAATGCGCAGGCAGTTCACAGAAAAGTTTGCGGAAATACAGAGGGAATTTGATAAGGCGTTCAAGCAGTTGTTCGGCGGTGGAAAAGGCACGCTGGAACTGATGGAGGAAGAAGATGTGCTGGAAGCCGGAATTCGGATTGTTTCCCAGCCGCCCGGGAAAAAGCTTCAGAATATGATGCAGCTCTCCGGCGGGGAAAAGGCACTGACCGCCATAGCACTTCTTTTTGCCATTCAGAATTTGAAGCCTTCGCCCTTCTGCCTTCTGGATGAAATAGAGGCTGCGCTGGATGATTCCAACGTTACCCGTTTTGCACAGTATCTTCATAAGTTGACAAAGAACACCCAATTTATTATTATTACACATAGGAGAGGCACCATGACGGCGGCTGACCGGCTGTACGGAATTACCATGCAGGAAAAGGGAGTCTCCACGTTGGTGTCTGTGAATCTTATTGAAAATGATTTGGACAAGTAGAGAGGAAATATTATATGTCAGGAGAAAAACAGGGCTTTTTTAAACGGCTGGTGAGTGGGCTGTCAAAGACGAGAGACAATATTGTGGCTGGAATTGATTCTATTTTCAGCGGTTTTTCCAGCATTGATGAAGATTTTTACGAAGAGATTGAAGAAATTCTGGTAATGGGCGATATTGGAATCAATACCACCAACGCCATCATTGAGAATCTGAAAGAACAGGTGAAAGAAAAGAGAATTAAGGAACCGTCAGAATGCAAACAGCTGCTGATCGACAGCATTATCCGGCAGATGGACGTGGGAGAAAGAGCTTATGAGTTTGAGAACCGGAAATCTGTAGTGCTGGTGATCGGTGTAAACGGGGTAGGAAAAACCACTTCTGTGGGAAAACTGGCAGGCAAGCTGAAAGAGCAGGGAAAAAAAGTGATACTGGCAGCGGCGGATACTTTCCGTGCGGCAGCGGGAGAGCAGCTGACACAGTGGGCCAACAGAGCCGGCGTGGAAATTATCGGCGGACAGGAGGGCGCAGACCCTGCAGCAGTAGTCTATGACGCCGTGCAGGCTGCAAAAGCCAGAAAGGCGGATATTCTTCTCTGTGATACAGCGGGAAGACTTCATAACAAAAAAAACCTGATGGAAGAGCTGAAGAAAATTTACAGAATTCTGGAAAGGGAGTATCCGGAGGCATATCTGGAAACGCTGGTGGTACTGGACGGAACTACGGGACAGAATGCTCTGGTTCAGGCGCGACAGTTTGCAGAGGTTGCCAATGTGACAGGAATTATTCTGACAAAGCTGGACGGTACGGCCAAAGGCGGAATTGCCGTTGCCATACAGTCAGAGCTTGATATTCCTGTAAAATATATCGGTGTGGGAGAAACTATCGATGATTTGCAGAAATTTGATCCGGAGGAATTTGTCAATGCTCTGTTTCACAACAGAGAAGAATAGCAGAAAAGAAATTAAAATGATACGGGAGATGAGAAAATGTTAACGCTGGATAAATTTGAAGAAGCTTCAGAAATAGTGAAAGAGGTGACGCAGGAAACAAAACTGATATACAGTGATTATCTGAGCAGTTCCACCGGAAACAAGGTTTATCTGAAGCCGGAGAATATGCAGGTGACCGGCGCTTATAAAATCAGAGGCGCCTACTATAAAATCAGCACGCTTTCGGAAGAGGAAAGAAAAAAAGGACTGATTACAGCCTCCGCTGGAAACCATGCGCAGGGAGTAGCTTATGCGGCGAAGAAATTTGGAGTAAAAGCGGTCATTGTAATGCCCACCACTACGCCTCTGATCAAAGTAGACCGTACCAAAAGCTACGGTGCAGAAGTCGTATTATACGGTGACGTATACGATGAAGCCTGTGAAAAAGCCTATGAGCTGGCGGAGCAGAACGGATATACCTTTATCCACCCCTTTGATGATCCGGCAGTGGCTACGGGACAGGGGACCATTGCCATGGAAATCATAAAGGAACTGCCTCTGGTGGATTATAT
Organism: Ruminococcus sp.; assembly: GCA_050944415.1. Taxonomy (GTDB): domain Bacteria; phylum Bacillota; class Clostridia; order Lachnospirales; family Lachnospiraceae; genus Ruminococcus_G. Next base: position 34,355 of record JBMNRA010000004.1, on the reverse strand, counting down.
TCTGGTTCCCATCGGAGGGGGCGGATTGGCTACGGGTGTTGCTACGCTGGCAAAAATGCTCAATCCCAATATAAAAGTGGTGGGAGTGGAACCGGCAGGCGCCAACTGTATGCAGGTTTCTCTGAAAAACGGAAAAGTGACTACGCTTCCCACTGTGGGGACTATTGCAGACGGAACAGCGGTAAAAACACCGGGAGAAATTATTTTTCCCTATATTCAGAAATATCTGGATGATATTATAACCGTAAAAGATGAAGATTTGATTGTTGCGTTTCTGGATATGGTGGAAAATCACAAGATGATCGTAGAGAATTCCGGTCTGTTGACAGTGGCGGCAATGAAAGATCTGAAGGTGAAAAATAAGAAAGTGGTATGCATATTAAGCGGAGGAAATATGGATGTGATTACCATGTCCTCTGTGGTTCAGAACGGACTGATTCAGCGTGACAGAATCTTCACTATTTCCGTTCTGCTGCCGGACAAACCGGGAGAGCTGGTGAGGGTATCGCAGGTAATTGCGCAGCAGCAGGGAAATGTCATTAAACTGGATCATAACCAGTTTTTCAGCATTAACCGGAATGCTGCAGTGGAACTTCGGATTACATTGGAAGCTTACGGAACGGCACATAAAAACAGCATTGTAAAAGCGTTGGAGCAAAAGGGTTACAAGCCCAGACTGGTGCGTGCCAATCTGTAGAGCATAATTTCATAAGGCGCTGTAAAACAAAAATGAGCGTTTATGTTTTGCAGCGTTCTTTTTTTGACAAGATAAAAAAGGCAGAGGACGAAGAAAATGGATCAGACATATATGAAAGAAAGACCGGTATTGTCTCTTATCATGACCATGGGAATTCCCATGGTGATTTCCATGCTGGTGAATTCTCTTTATAATATTGTAGACAGTATTTTTGTTGCCCAGATCAGTGAGGACGCGATGACGGCACTGTCGCTGGTGTTTCCTATACAGAACCTGGTCAATGCCATCTGTATCGGGTTTTCTGTAGGTGTAAATGCAGTGATTGCCAGAATGCTGGGAGCAGGGGAGAATGAAAGAGCCAACAAGGCGGCAACTTTAGGGACAGCGCTCAGTTTTATTCACGGCATGATACTGAATGTGATCTGTATACTGATTATGCCGGGATTCTTATCCATGTTTACGGATGATCAGAAGATTGCCCGGTATGGACTTCAGTATTCCAATATCATATTCTGTTTTGCCTTTGTGATTGCATTGTGCCTGTCCTATGAAAAACTGTTTCAGGCTGTAGGACGGATGACGGTTTCCATGCTGTGCATGCTGCTGGGCTGTATCGTAAACATTATACTGGACCCGCTGATGATTTTCGGAATCGGACCCTTTCCGCAGCTGGGAATTCAGGGGGCGGCATGGGCTACCGGCATAGGACAGGCGGCGACACTGGCGGCCTATCTGCTGGTGTACCGGTTCAGCCCTGTCAATGTAAAAATATCGGGAAAATATCTGAAGCCGGACGGCAGACTCTGCCGTGACATGTATTCCGTTGGAATTGCAGCTACACTGAATATGGCGCTGCCGTCTCTTCTGATTTCTGCACTGAACGGCATTCTCGCCCCGTTTTCCCAGATATACGTTCTGGTGCTGGGTGTTTACTATAAACTGCAGTCTCTGCTGTATCAGACGGCCAACGGACTGGTGCAGGGCATGCGTCCGTTGATTGCCTATAATTATGGCGCAGGGGAATACAAAAGGGTGGGAAGCATATACCGGACGACCCTGGCATGTGTCCTTCTGATTATGGCTGCAGGAACGGTTCTCTGTCTGCTGATACCAGATGTTCTGATGGGAATGTTTACGGAAAGCAGTGATACCAGGGAAGTGGGCGGAGAAGCTCTCCGGATCATCTGTTTTGGATTTATTCCATCTGCAGTTTCCGTAGTATCCGCCGGAGCACTGGAAGGGCTGGGAAAAGGTTTTCCTTCCTTTCTGATTTCTTTTCTCAGATATACAGCATTGATCATTCCGACGGCATTTCTGCTGAGCCGGTTTATGGGAGCGGCCGGAGTCTGGCACGCCTTTTGGGCGGCTGAGCTTCTGACTGCAGCGGCGGCCTGGCTGATCTACCGGAAGAGTACAAAGGAAACAAGGAGCGCATAAGTTTACAGAGCCGCACCATTGATGATATAATAGCAAGAGAAGAAGAAGGTGAAATTGATGGAGGTACATACATTATTAGAGCAGGTAAAAGCAGGAAAAATATCCATCGAAGAGGCTGAAAAGGAGCTGGTGAAGCTTCCCTATGAAGATATTGGATGCGCAAAAATCGATCACCACAGAAGTCTGAGAAACGGATTTGGAGAGGTGATCTACTGTGCGGGGAAAACGGTTGCCCAGCTGTATGACATTTACCGTCTTTTCTGCGACAGAAAAGAAAATCTGCTGGGAACCAGGGCCAGCCTTCAGCAGTATGAATCATTAAAAGAGCGGATACCGGAGCTTATATACGAGGAGACGGCAGGAATTCTGCGCCTGGAATTTAAAAAGCCCCAAAGGAAAGGCTGTGTGGCCGTGCTGACAGGGGGAACATCTGATATGGCTGTGGCTGAGGAAGCTGCAGTGACGGCCGAGTATTTCGGGTGCCATGTGGAGAGAATTTATGACGTGGGAGTGGCCGGAATTCACCGGCTGCTGTCTAAAATGGAAGATATCCGCCGGGCTAACTGTGTTATTGCGGCGGCAGGAATGGAGGGAGCCCTTCCCGGTGTTGTAGCGGGAATGGTGGAACGTCCTGTTATAGCGGTTCCGACTTCTGTGGGATATGGAGCCAGCTTCGGGGGTGTGGCTCCTCTGCTGACCATGCTGAATTCCTGTGCGGAAGGTGTGGCGGTTGTCAATATTGATAATGGGTTCGGTGCAGGATATCTGGCAGCACAGATGAATCGGATGGCGGAACCGGGAAATAAGGAGTGTGTATGACAGATTTGATATTGTATCTGGAAGGTAGTTCAGGTATCAGCGGGGATATGACTGTGGCTGCTCTGCTGGATCTGGGAGCGGATGAAGCATATATGCGCAGTCAGGTGGAAAAACTTCCCCTTGATCATTACCGGCTGATAACGGGACGAACCGGGAAAAAAGGAATTGACAGCAAAACTTTTGATGTTGCGGTAGAAGAGGAACATCAGCCCCATCGGACCTACGGAGAAATACAGAATATGATAATGGAATCAGCTATGGATCAGCCGGTAAAGGAACTGGCGGTGAAAATTTTTCATATTCTGGCACTGGCAGAAGGAAAAGTCCATGGCGCGCCGGCGGACCATGTCCATTTCCATGAGGTAGGAGCGGTAGATTCTATTGTTGATATTGTAGGAACGGCGGCCTGTATCTGCAGTCTTGAAATTGAAGAGACAGCCATTGGCACTCTGAGAGAAGGCCGGGGCAGCGTGATGTGCCAGCACGGCCGCATGCCGGTTCCGGTTCCGGCTGTGGCGGAGCTGGTATCCGCCTGGGGGCTTCCAGTGACACTGACAGATACGGAAGGTGAAATGATTACCCCTACCGGTGCGGCCATAGCCGCGGCTCTTCGTACCAGAGAGCTTCCAGATGAGATGGAAATTGTAAAGGTGGGAATCGGTGCAGGAAAAAAGGAGTTTGATCACGCCAACGTACTGCGTGCCATGCTGGTGCGTGAAGTAAAGAAAGAATCCGACGTATGGGTTCTGGAAAGCAATGTGGACGACTGCAGCGGAGAACAGCTGGGCTTTCTTCAGGAACAGCTCTTTGCTGCAGGGGTAAAGGATGCAGTTTTTATACCTGTTTATATGAAGAAGAACAGACCTGGATATCTGCTTCAGGTTATCTGTACGGATGAAACAGTGCAGCGGGCGGAGAATCTGATTTTCCAGGAATCTACTACCATAGGAATACGAAGATACCGGGCGGGCAGGAGTGTGCTGGAGAGAAGGATGGAAAAAATTCCTACCAGTTACGGAGAAATCGGCATCAAGGTATGTTACAGAAATCATCGTGTGTATGCCTATCCTGAGTATGAAGACGTGAAAAAAGCGGCGCAGGTGAGAGGGGAAAGCTTCCGCCGGGTATACCAGGAAGCTCTTGGAAAGGCCGGTGAGCTTTTTGGAGAGTAAGAGAAAACGGCTGGAACGGATGATGGATGAAATCACCGGGAAGGACTGCTGTGTGGCATTTTCCGGGGGCGTGGACAGCAGTCTGATATTGAAAACGGCTGTTATGGCAGCCGGGAAGAAAGGATCCAAAGTTGCGGCAGTAACTTTTGACACGGCGCTTCATCCGGCGGCGGATATTTCCTTTGCCAGAGAAACGGCGGGACAGATGGGGGCGGATCACTATGTGATAACAGTAAACGAGCTGGAAGAACCGGAGATATTAAATAATCCTGTCAACAGATGTTATCTGTGCAAACGGATGCTGTTTGGAAAGCTTCTGGAGTTTGCGTCTGATCATGGCTTTTCGGTGGTACTGGAGGGAACCAATAAAGATGATGAAGGTCAGTATCGACCGGGGATACAGGCAGTGGAGGAACTGGGGATTGTCAGTCCGCTGCGTCAGCTGGGATTTTCCAAGACGGAAGTCCGGGCATTGGCGGCAGAGCTGGGGATTGCAGCGGCAGACCGGCCGTCAGCCCCCTGTCTTGCTACCAGGCTTCCCTATGGGACAAGGATAGATGCGGATATTCTGGAAAAAATTGACCGGGGCGAGAATTTCGTCAGGAAACTGGGATTTCGCAATGTCAGGCTGCGGCTGCATGGAGATATTGTCCGGCTGGAAGTTGACCGGGAAGATTTTCCAATGCTGATTGAAAAGGCAGAGCTGATATGCTGTCAGTTGAAGAAAACGGGTTTTTCATATATTACCATGGATCTGGAAGGTTTTCGTTCCGGAAGTATGGACGAAAACGTGTAATGAAGAAAGCCTCAGCTTTCATCCGTAAAGGATGGAAGGCGGAGGCTTTTTTCTACGTTTCTTGTGGCGATCACATCGCTGCCAAGCCCGAGAACATCGGCCAGAAGGATATCTCCCGTTTTCACAGGCGCAGTTACGCTGATTTTACGGATTTCTGCCATCACCTCAGGAATTCGTCTTTTGGGCACCGGGGCGGAGAGGCGGACGCTGCACAGGGGCATATCCCCATCTTCCACAAGTACGGAAGAAGCAATGTTCCGGAGAGGATTTTTTATCTCCTGTTCCACATAGGCGGCGCCTTTGGAACATTTGTTTCCGGTGACAGACAGAATTTCATCATCATTGAATGAAGTACAAATTTCACAGCCGTTGGGACAGAGGATACATGTAAATGTTTTATTCAAAGCTGGTCACCACCTTTACATTGGAATAAGAGGACAGTTTTGAGGCAGGAAGGGAAATGCTTTCCATCTGGGCAGGAAGAAGCCGGGGATATTTTTTCCGTACGAGACAGTTTTCATCCTGCCGGATTTCCACGTAACAGTTCCGTGTGGGTTTCCGGGGTCGGAAAAACAATGTAACGTCCTGATTGCCTGTTATTCTCTGCGGTACCGTGTAGCCGACCAGTCCGCCTGTTTCCACCTGTATTTGAGCGGATAAACATCTGCCATTCAGAAAGGCAGCCACGGATTCTGCCAGACGTTCCGCTTCCAGAGAAACGAAATCCACCAGATCATGGACATGGAGTACGTTTCCGGCGGCAAAAATACCGGGAACATTTGTCTGGTAACCTTCATCTACGACAGCGCCTTTTGTCCGCGGATCCAGCTGAACACCGGCCATCAGCGACAGCTCATTTTCCGGGATCAGACCAACCGAGAGGATCAGAGTATCGCAGACGTATTCTTTTTCCGTACCGGGAACAGGCTGCAAATGTTCGTCTACCTGACTTACTTCCACGGCCTCCAGACGATTGGCACCTTTAATTTTTGTCACCGTGTGATTTAAGTAAAGAGGAATTCCATAGTCATTGAGGCACTGTTCAATATTTCTGGGAAGACCGCTGGCGTAGGGCTGTATTTCGAAAACCGCTTCTACTTTTGCGCCTTCCAGAGTCAGTCTTCTTGCCATGATCATGCCAATGTCACCGGAGCCAAGGATGACGGCATGATGGCCGACCATTTTATTTTTCAGATTTATATAGGCTTGGGCTACGCCGGCTGTAAATACGCCGGAAGGACGTTCTCCTGGGATGGACAGCGCTCCGCGTGTTCTTTCCCGGCAGCCCATAGTAAGAATAACGGCATCCGCCTGATATTGCATCAGACCGTTTCTGGAAACAGCAGTGACGATTCTGTCCTGACTTAAACCGATGACCGTAGTATCAGTAGCCGCCTCAATTCCCAGATCATTGATCTGATCGATAAAACGCTGTGCGTATTCCGGTCCGGAGAGAGTTTCACCGAACCGGGTGAGACCGAAGCCGTCATGGATGCACTGACGGAGAATTCCGCCCAGCCAGTGTTCCCGCTCCAGGATCAGGAGGTCATTGATTCCTTTTCTTTTAAGTTCAGCAGCGGCGGCCAGCCCTCCAGGTCCGCCTCCGATGATGATTACCTGTTTGTGTATGACTTTCATTTTTTTCTCACCTCCCCGGTAAAGATGTAAGATCCCTGCCGTTCATAGATTAAATCCTCCGGACGGATCTCTTTTTCCTGCATCAGAAGCTCTGTGATTCTTGTCTGACAGTAGCCGCCCTGGCAGCGTCCCATCATGGCGCGGCATCGGTATTTTACGCCGGTGACAGTGCTGGCGCCGAGGGGGCCTTTGATTGCATGAAGGACTTCTGCTTTTGTGATGGTTTCACAACGGCAGATAATTTCGCCATAGTCGGAATTATTCCGGATCAGCTGTGCCTGTTCTTCAGGGGATTTATCCCGGAAAGTGGGGAACCGGTGTCTGAGCGGATGGAAAGCAGGATTTTTCTTCAGATCTTCTTTTTCCATTATAAGCCGAAGGACTTCACGGGCGATGGGAACAGCGCTGGTGAGTCCGGGCGATTCGATGCCTACCAGGTTGACGGCATGAGGATCGATATCATCCCGCCGTTCAATGACAAAATCATGGTAGCCTCCCACGCCTTTGGGAGAAAGTTTGGGACGAATACCGGCAAAGTTCCGTATAAAATATTCCCGTTTCAGATAAGGAAAAATCCGGCTGCCGTCTTCGATCAGCATATCCATGATTTTTCTGGTTGTAGAATAATTCCCTCTCTCATTTATATATTCCGTGCTGGGACCCACCATAATGTTCCCGTCCAGCGTAGGTGTCAGATGGATGCCCAGACCGCCCGTCTGATAATTTGGAACAGGATAAACGGGAAGGGGAAGCATTTTGCTCAGTTTTTTATCTAGTATAAAGTATTCCCCGCGGCAGGGATACAGGGTGTAATCGTTGATCCCGAGCATGGATGAAATCATATCAGATCCCAGGCCTGCACAGTTAATGACCCATCGGCTTTTGAAAATTCCTTTTTTTGTTATGACGGAATGAATTCCATCCGGTCTCAGGGAAATACCGGTTACTTCACAGTCACAGAAAAATGAAACACCGTTGTCAGCTGCGTTTTCCGCCATTCCGTAGGTAAACTGAAAAGGGCTTAATATGGCTGTTGTGGGAGACCACATAGCGAAATTACCTTTGATAAGAGGAGCCTTCCGGTCGATGAAATCCCGGTTGACAATTTCAATGCCTTTAATACCGTTTTTCTCTCCCTGTTCCTTCAGACCACGGAGGTTTTTCAGGTCATCCGCCGTAAACCCAACCACCAGTTTTCCGGTTCGTTTGTAGGGAATGTCCAATTCGGCTGCTACTTGGTCGAAAGTCCGGTTTCCCTCCACGCAAAACTTTGCCATCAGGGAGTCCGGTCTGTTGTTGTAACCCGCGTGAAGGACAGCAGAATTTCGATTGCTGGTTTCCATGCAGATATCCGGTCCTTTTTCCACCACACAGACAGACAGCTGATACCGTGACAGTTCCCGTGATACGGTGCAGCCAATAACGCCGGCGCCCACGATCAGAACATCATAAGCTTGAGTCATTGTTTCTTCTCTCCTTTTTCTTCTGCTCTTACATCTGATATAAAACAAAGGTGAAAAGCTCATTTTTGAGCCCTTCACCCAGTTTTATGATAGAAGAATTTACTGTAATTTTTTTCCTGTCAGCATTTCATAGCTCTGCAGATATTTGTCGATAACCTTCTGCACCACATCATCCGGCAAAGTCCAGTTGCTGTCCGGATTGGCTGTCAGCCAGTCGCGTGCATACTGTTTGTCAAAGGAAGGCTGGCTGTGACCTGGCTCATATACGTCCACAGCCCAGAAACGGGAGCTGTCCGGTGTCAGCATCTCATCGCCCAGCACAATGTTTCCATCTTCATCAAGACCGAACTCAAATTTTGTATCGGCGATAATGATTCCGCGGCTTCTGGCATAATCGGCACATTTGGTGTAAAGTGCAATAGTATAATCACGAAGCTTGGAAGCGTATTCCTCACCCTTTCCGGGGTAGTATTTTTCGAGATGTGCAATGCTCTGTTCGTAAGAGATATTCTCGTCATGGTCACCCAGCTCCGCCTTGGTAGAAGGAGTATATATGGGTTCCGGAAGTTTGTCAGATTCTTTTAATCCTTCCGGCAGTTTAATACCGCAGACAGTGCCGTCTTTCTGATAGCTTGCCCAGCCGCTTCCGGTAATGTAACCTCTGACAATGCATTCCACGGGAAGCATGTTCAGTTTTTTACACATCATGCTGTTGCCGTCAAACTGGGGCTGCTGGAAAAATTCCGGCATATCCTTTACATCGGTGGAAATCATATGATTGGGAAGGATGTCCTTTGTCATATCAAACCAGAATTTTGACATCTGCGTAAGAACGGTTCCCTTCTTGGTTACTACATTATGAAGGATTACATCAAAACAGCTGATTCGATCTGTGGCAACCATGATCAGGCTGTCACCGTTATCATAAATTTCGCGAACTTTGCCTTCTTTAATTGGTTTCATCTCATGCACCTCTTTTATTTGTTTTTCTTATTATATAAAAACAGATTTTCGGACAATAATCAAGAGAAAATGTGATAAATTTGCGAAAGAGGATTTTTTATTCCGTGTAAAAATGCAGCGGATATTGACAGCATTGACGAATATGATACAATTTTATAGGGTTTTCCCCTGCGAATTCAGCCGCAGTCAAATAAGCTGAAATTTTAAAAGGCAGTGGCAGTGAAAAATGAAGAAAAAAATAATGACAGTTTTTCTGCTTCTGTGCACAATTTGTCAGACGGCATGTTCTTCAAAGAATGGGGAAAGTCAGGTGAGTTTTTTCGCTATGGATACATACATGACTTTTGAAGGTTACGGGGAAGATGCACAGCAGGCATTGCAGGAGGCGCAGGCGGAAATTGAAAAACTGGAAAGCGAATGGTCCGTGACAGATACGGGCAGTGAGATATATAAAATTAATCACAGTAACGGTACCCCAGTGACAGTCAGTGAAGATACGGCGGAGATTATCCGCTTTGCTCTTGACATGGCAGATGAGACGGGAGGCGCGCTGGAACCGACGATCTATCCTGTGCTGAGGGCATGGGGATTTACTGCGGATGAAAACCGGATTCCCGATCAGGCAGAGTTGAATACTCTGCTGCAGTACGTGGATTACAGACGGGTTGAGGCAGATGGCAGACAGATACGGCTTCCGGAAGGGATGGAGATGGATCTGGGAGCCGTTGGAAAAGGATATGCCGGTGATCTTGCGGCTGAAGTTCTGAAAAAGGAAGGAATTACATCCGCCCTGCTTAACATCGGCGGCAATATTCAGGCGGTGGGCTCTAAAACAGACGGAGACGACTGGAGAATCGGCATACGGAATCCTTTTGGAGAAGGATATGTGGGTGTCCTGAAAGAATCAGACTGTGCCGTTGTAACTTCCGGTAATTACGAACGCTATTTTATCGGTGAGGACGGCAAAGAATACGGGCATATCATTGATCCGGAGACAGGATATCCTGTAGACAACGAACTGGCATCGGTGACCATAATAGCAAAAGAGGGAAAGATGGGAGATGCTCTTTCTACTTCCATGTTTGTTAAAGGGGTAAGCGGGGCAGAAGATTACTGGAGAAATCATCGGGATTTCGATATGATCCTGATTACGAAGGACGGACAGATCCGGCTGACAGAAGGTATACAGGACAGATTTGAGTTAAGTGACAGCTTTGCCAGCGCACAGATGCATATTATTACCTGATAAGGGATATGCTTTCTTTCGCCTTTTATAAAGTGTATTTTTACAGCACAGGTTCGATAACGGCACGAAAATAGCGGTCCAGTTTTTCGGGAGTCTGTTTCATACCGCCCTTAATCCACCAAAGTACCATCTCCACAAAACTGCCGGAGATGTGATTTACCAGAAAATCAGAGGGTATTTCCTTATTATGCCGGCGGTTCTGATTTACAAACTGGTTCTGGATCAGAATGTTCAGGCTGTCTTTAAAGTAGCGCAGAAAGATTTCGCTGCTTTCACAGGACAGCAGTTCCAGGATATTATTATCATTTTCCTGCAGATGCTGCAGCAGATGGCAGAAAACGGAATTTGGCGTATTTCCGTCAGTATACAGTCCATGGGTGTGGCTGCAGTCCATGGCAGCTCCGATGATATGGCCGAACAATTCTTCGCACAGCTCTTTGAGCAGATCATCCTTCGTTTCAAAATGGGCATAAAAAGTGGTGCGCCCCACATCTGCGGTATCTATAATTTCCTGTACGGTAATTTTATTGTAATTTTTTCCGGATAACAGAACGGTAAATGCTGCGAAGATAGCAGCTCTTGTTTTTTTCTGGCGTCTGTCCATAAGAAACTCCTTCAGCATTATATAATATAGAACAATGTGTATGGTACTGAATGTATTGTATGAAAGTGGAGCGCCCTTGTCAAGCTGTATTGACTTTTTGAATTATTAATGATATCTTTATACCATCTCTTGCAGAGAGGAAGGATAAAGAAATGAGTGGCAGGCCTGACACGAGGGGGAAGCTGTTAAGTATTACCCTGGTCTGGGTTTTTCTTTTTATAAATTTATTTGTGATGAATGCAGACCTCTGGGCGGAACCGGGGATGAAATTTGAAAATGAGGGTTTCAGTCAGAGTGAACATGCATTTTACATAGATTCTGACAGCAGCTCTTTTCATAAGGACGTTGCCGCTGAGCCGCGGGTTAATGTTGTCAGTATGCGGCGTATAAAAGAAGATATTCTGAAAATTTCAGTAGTGATACATTTATTTTTTTCGGTATGGTTAAGCTTCTCTTTATGGAGTTATCTGAGGAGAGCTTTTTTTGCGTGCCTTTTGTCAAGCCATTACCCTTCGTCCAGGTTTCTGGATGAACTGCTGATTCAATGGAAGAAGGATGGAAAAAAGGGAAGGAGAATCCGGGAAAAAACAAATCTGGAATACTGAAAAAAGGAAGTAGAAAAATGAGGAGTTTGATAATTTTTTTAAAACGTCAGCCTCCGGGACGATTGATTACCATGGGATTCGCCTCGGTGATTCTGATTGGCGCACTGGCGCTTTTGCTGCCCTTTTCTGTAAAAGACGGTGCAGAAGTTTCTTTTGTTGATGCATTGTTTACTTCTACCAGTGCCGTCTGTGTGACAGGATTGATTGCCATAGATACAGCGGATCATTTTACTGCCTTCGGTCAGGGAGTGGTAGCTGCGCTGATACAGATCGGCGGACTTGGTGTGACTTCTGTAGGAGCAGGCCTGATTATTGCAGCGGGCAAACGTGTGGGAATTAAAAGCCGGCTTCTGATAAAAGAAGCCCTTAATGTGGATAATTATAAAGGTCTGGTAAAGCTGGTAAAAGCGGTTCTCCTTATGACGCTCTGTTTTGAGGGCGCCGGGGCTGTGTTGAGTTTCATTGTCTTTATTCAGGATTATCCGCCGGTACATGCTCTTGGAATCAGTATTTTTCATTCTATCGCGGCATTCAACAATTCCGGTTTTGATATTCTGGGAGGACTGCGGAATCTGATTCCCTATCAGACGGATGTACTGCTGAACATGACAACCTGTTTTCTGATTATATTCGGAGGGCTGGGTTTTCTGGTTATCCTGGATGTTCTGAAACAGAAGAGGTTCCGCAGATTGTCGCTTCATTCTAAAGTAGTTATCGTTACGACAGTCGTGCTTCTTGTTGTGGGAACTCTTTTGCTGAAAATGACCGAGAATGTGACCTGGATGGGAGCATTTTTTCACAGCGTTTCAGCCAGGACGGCCGGTTTTTCAACTTATCCGATCGGGAAATTTACGAACGCCGGACTTTTTGTACTGATTATACTGATGTTTATCGGTGCGTCTCCGGGCTCCACGGGAGGCGGTATTAAAACCAGTACGTTTTTTGTAATGTTCCAGGCGGTAAGGAGTATGTTTTCCAAGAAAAATGTGGGCGCTTTCCGGAGAAGTATCTCAAAGCAGAATGTATCCAAGGCATACGCGATCACAATTCTTTCATTGGCAGTTGTATGTGTTGCAACTTTTCTGATGTGCGTACTGGAACCGGAATGTACCTTTGTTCAGATCCTTTTTGAAGTAGTTTCCGCATTCGGTACTGTGGGACTTTCCACAGGAATTACACCGGATCTGTGTGATGCCGGAAAACTGGTTATTATTCTGGTAATGTTTATCGGACGGCTGGGCGCGATGACGCTGCTTACCATGTGGATTAATCATCCGGAACCCAATACACGTTACACAGAAGAAAATATTGCTATTGGTTAAAAGATATTATAGGAGAGAAGTTCGATGAAAAAAAAAGAGGAATCTTTATCATACGGTGTCATCGGTCTGGGCCGCTTCGGGACAGCTCTGGCCGTTACACTGGCAAATTCCGGGAAAGAAGTAATTGTAGTAGACAAAGATGAAGAAAAAGTAAAAGAAATGCGGCAGTATACGGAGTATGCCTTCGTATGCGGAAATCTGAGCATTGAAACGCTCAGAGAAGTGGGAATTCAGAATTGTGATGTTGTGGTGGTCTGTATTGGAGAAAAAGTAGACGTCAGCATTCTGACTACCATGAGTGTACTGGAGCTTAAAGTACCCAGAGTCATTGCAAAAGCAACCAGTCAGGAGCAGGGAGCCGTATTGCAGAAAATAGGCGCGGATGTGGTATATCCGGAGAGAGATATGGCGCTCCGGCTTGGCAAGCGTCTGGTTTCCAACAGTTTTCTTGACTATGTTTCTCTGGACAACAGCGTTGAAATCCGGCAGATTCAGGTGCCGGATGAACTGCTGGGGAAAAGTATTGAAGAACTGCAGTTCAGACCGCAGTACGGTCTGAATATTATTGCGCTGGAAAATGGAGATGAGACGACGATTGAAGTCTCACCGTCTCACCGTTTTATGAAGGGCGATATTATTGTGGTAATCGGAAATGTCAACAATCTGGATGACTTTGAAAACTCCATCTGAGAGACACAGGAGGAAATTTTTCAACTATGGATATATCGTTTATCAGTCTTCTACAGCAGATACCGGGGAATCCGGTTCTGGCAATAACAATGCTTCTGACTTTGGGGGTTATTTTCGTCAACGGATGGACAGATGCTCCCAATGCAATTGCAACCTGTGTCACGACCAGGTGCATGCGGGCACGTTCCGCTATCTGGATGAGCGCACTTTTTAATTTCCTTGGAGTTTTTGTTATGACTCAGATTAACAGTTCGGTTGCGTCAACCATCAGTAATATGGTAGATTTCGGCAACCACACAGACGAAGCGCTAGTTGCATTGTGTGCCGCGCTGCTGTCCATCGTGGTTTACAGTGTAGGAGCCTCTTTTCTGGGGATACCCACCAGTGAGAGCCACAGTCTGATTGCCGGTCTGTCCGGCGCAGCCATTGCCATACAACACGGAATTGGCGGAATTAACGGTGCCGAATGGGTGAAAGTGCTGTATGGTCTGGTCCTCAGTCTGGCGCTGGGATTTATCACAGGCTGGGTAATCTGCAAAATCATTACGATTCTATGTCAGAATGTGGAGCGAAGAAGCGCCAACCGTTTTTTTGCAGGTGCACAGATCGTAGGCGCAGCTGCGATGAGTTTCATGCATGGAGCTCAGGACGGACAGAAATTTATCGGCGTACTTTTTCTGGGCCTGGCATTTTCCAACGGTCAGAGCTCTGTCAGCGGAATGGAAATTCCCATCTGGCTGATGATGATCTGCAGTGTGGTTATGGGCCTGGGTACCAGTGTAGGCGGTGAAAAAATTATTAAATCCGTGGGAATGGACATGGTAAAGCTGGAACGTTATCAGGGATTTTCAGCGGATCTGGCAGGTGCGCTCTGTCTGCTGCTGTCCAGCCTGTTTGGTATTCCCGTATCAACGACCCACACCAAAACCAGTGCGATTATGGGAGTTGGGGCAGTAAAGAGAATCACGGCGATTAATTTTAACGTAGTCAAAGATATGATGCTGACCTGGATTTTTACATTTCCCGGCTGCGGAATCATCAGTTTTGTGATGGCAAAATTGTTTATGATTCTGCTGTAGTATAATTCTTAGATAAAGGAGCGGTAAAGATGGCTAAGAAACAGGACTCTTTTTATTTTGATAATTTTGTGGAGTGTGCAAAGCTTTCCTGTCAGGCAGCCTATCTTCTGAAGAAGTTTCTTACAGATTTCAAAGCGGAAGATATGTCTGAAAAGCTCAGTGAAATACATAAGATTGAGCATGAAGCTGATGAAAAAAAGCATCAGCTTACGGATAAACTGGCAAAAGCATTTATCACCCCCATTGAGAGGGAGGATATATCATCTCTCAGTCATAATATAGATGAGATGACAGATAAGATTGAAGAAGTTTTCATCCGCGTTTATATGAATAACGTGCAGGTCATTAAACCGGAAGCGGTTGATATGCTGGATGTGATCATACAGTGTTGTGAGGAAGTGTGCGGTCTGCTGCAGGAATTTTCCAATTTCAGACGTTCGAAAAAAATTAAAGATTATATCATACGGATCAATACACTGGAAGAAGAGGCGGATCAGCTCTATATCTCCAATATGAGGAATCTGCATATGGATAATTCTGATCTGCTTCACATCATTGCCTGGAGGGAAATATATACTTACCTGGAAAAGTGTGCGGATGCCTGCGAGCATGTGGCAGATGATGTGGAAAGCGTTGTAATGAATAACTCATAATTTGCCAGAAAGGCGGAGACAGATGGATAAAAATACTTTTCAGCAAAAACTTCAGAATTTTATGGTTCAGAGAGCCGGAACCATGACCGAAAGACGGGATGTGGAAGAATTTTTCAGAGAGGAACATCTGAGCGAAGATCAGATTGCCATGATTATGGATTATGTTTCTGAGAAGCGGGAGGAGAACAGCCTGTCCCGGGAGGAGCAGGAATACCTGGAAGATTATCTCGCGTCTCTTGACGGAACGGGCGGGGAGCAGAGTGAAGAAAGATACTGGCTTTCCTATGTCGCCGGGGAAGCGGTAAAGTATCACAGTAAGGAACTGGCACTTGAAGATCTGATTCAGGAAGGAAATCTGGGCCTTATACTTGGACTGCAGGAGGCAGTCGGTGCGAACAATCCGGAGGAGGTTATTAAGAAATGTATTTCCAGGGAACTTTCCCGTGCATCTGAGAGGTCGGCTTCATGGCAGGCGGCGGATCGCAGCATGGTGGAAAAGGTCCGGGCTCTGGATGAAAGTCTTACGAAGTTGGAAAAAGAGCTTGGCCGAAAAGTATATCCGGAAGAAATCGCAGCCGATATGGGAATTTCTGAGGAGAATGTAAGAGATATCATAAAACTGACTGGTGAAGATACTGGAGAAGAAGGAGGTACAACAGATGCTGGAACTGAAGGGAATTGAATGGACGCTCCCCGGAGGGGAGGAGATATTGAAGAAAATTGATTTTACTGTTCCGGACGGCAAGATGACTGTAATTACCGGACCAAACGGTGGAGGCAAGACTTCCATTGCGAAGATAATTGCCGGTATTGCCAGTCCCACACAGGGAAAAATTCTGCTGGATGGAGAAGATATTACGGACTGGGACATTACGGAACGTTCCCGTCATGGTATTGGATATGCTTTTCAGCAGCCGGTTCGTTTTAAAGGCCTGAAGGTCCGGGATCTGATGGAACTTGCTTCCCAGGAAACGCTGGATGAAGACCGTCTCTGCAGTATTCTGGGGGAAGTAGGACTTTGTGCCCAGGAATATATTGACCGGGATGTAGACGGAAGTCTTTCCGGCGGCGAAAGCAAGCGTATAGAAATTGCTACGGTTCTTGCAAAAAAAGGAGCGAAAGTTCTGGTATTTGATGAGCCGGAGGCCGGGATTGATCTGTGGAGTTTTACCAATCTGATTGATGCTTTTCAGAGACTGAAAAATAATCATCATGAATCGCTTCTGATTATTTCTCATCAGGAGAGAATTCTGGATATTGCTGACTATATTATTGTAATCGCTGACGGAAAGGTCAGAATGGCAGGGAATAAAGATGAGGTTCTTCCAGGTCTGCTGGATGAGGAGAAAGGAACTAATTGTCCGCTGCACAAAGGCGAAAAAGGAGGTGCCGCATAATGGACGAGATTACAAAGGAAATGCTGAAAACGGTATCTGACTGGGATGGAGAAGCAGATGGAGGAATTGCCTACAACATACGGGAAAACGGACAATGTGCGGGACGGCAGTCCTCTAAACATGTTACGATTGAATCCAAGGAAGATGCTCCTGGTCTTGTTATCCGCATCAGCCCCGAGGCCAGAAAGGAAACGGTTTATATTCCCGCCTGTGTAACACATGGCGGTGTGGATGATCTGGTATATAATGATTTTTATGTGGGAGCCGGCGCGGATGTAACCATTGTGGCCGGATGCGGCGTACATACAGATAATGACGGTATGGCAAAGCATAATGGAATCCATCGTTTTTTCCTGGATAAAGGGGCTCATGTTTTATATCAGGAAAAACATATCGGAACCGGGACAGGTACTGGATTCAAGAGAATTGATCCGGTGACGGATATTGAACTGGGAGAGGAAGCGGTTATGGAAATGGACACACTGCAGATCGGCGGCGTGGACAGTACGTTTCGAAAAACCACTGCAAAACTTGCCGCCAGAGCCCGTCTGATTATACATGAACGTCTGATGACTGACGGGGAAGATCAGGCGGTCAGTGAATTTGATGTGACTTTGGAAGGAGAAGATTCCGGTGTGGATCTGATCTCCCGTTCCGTGGCAAGAGGAAATTCCAGACAGGATTACCATTCTAAAATCAGCGGAAACTGCAGATGTACCGGGCATTCGGAATGTGATGCGATTCTGGCGGAGAACGGCACGGTAAATGCAGCGCCGGAACTTTTTGCAGGAAATATTGACGCATCTTTGATTCATGAGGCCGCCATCGGAAAGATTGCCGGTGAACAGATTATGAAGCTGAAAACTCTGGGACTTACTGAGGAGGAAGCTGAGAAGAAAATCATCGAAGGTTTTCTGCGCTAATCTTTATTATTGAGAAAAAATCTTGACAAGAGTATGTGATATGTTATAATTAATTGAATTGAATGTGCAAAGGTGTCTGTTTTTACAGAATAATAGGGAAGTTGAGTGAAAATCTCACACGGTCGCGCCGCTGTGATGGAGGAGCAGTACTTGAGGAAACCACTGAATAGAATTTCGGGAAGGTTTAGTACAGCTATGAAGCCTGAGTCAGAAGACCTGCCTTGTGCATACGATTTACACAGGTTACGAACGATGGCTTGTGTAAGAACAGGTTGGCTCATAGCGTTCAATTCATTAGATATGCTATAACCTCTTGTTCTTCTGATAGCCTGTCATCGTGACGGGCTTTTTTTGTATTCAAAATCAGAAGGGAGAAGAAAAATGAGTAAAAAACAGAAACAAACGATCTTGCTGGCAGGGGCTCTTGCAATCATGTTCGGAATTATTCCCAATGTCAGTGCCATGCACATTATGGAAGGATACCTTCCCGGAAGCTTTTGCATTGCCTGGGGAGTGCTGTGTGTGCCGTTCTTAATTGCAGGCTTCTTTTCAATTAAGAAAACAATTAATCAAAATAAGAAGCTGATTACACTGCTGGCTATGTCAGGTGCTTTTATATTCGTAATTTCATCCTTGAAAATTCCTTCGGTGACGGGAAGCTGTTCCCACATGACGGGAACCGGTCTGGGAGCCATTCTTTTCGGACCGTCTGCCGTATCGATCCTGGGAATTATTGTGCTTTTGTTTCAGGCGATTCTGCTGGCCCACGGAGGACTGACAACGCTGGGAGCCAACGTATTTTCCATGGCAATTGCCGGTCCTTTTGTTTCTTACGGTATTTATCTGATTTGCAAAAAGACAAAGGTAAACAAACGGATTGCCGTATTTCTGGCAGCCTCTCTGGGAGATCTGTTTACATACTGTGTAACAGCTGTTCAGATGGCTCTCGCTCATCATGCCGACACATCCGTCTGGGGAGCCATGGGAAAATTTCTTGCAGTGTTCGCTCCGACACAGGTGCCCCTGGCAATTATCGAGGGAATCATTACTGTGATAATCGTAATGGGACTGGAAAGCTACGCGAAGCCGGAGCTGCGCGCCATCGGATTTTTAAAGGAGGCAAAGTAATATGAAAAAGACAGTTATTGCATTAATCATTGCCGCTATATTGATTGCGTTTATTCCGCTTTTTGCCTTAAAAGACGCAGAATTCGGAGGATCCGATGACGCTGGAAGCGAAGTGGTGGAGGAAGTAGATTCTTCCTATGAGCCCTGGGCAACACCCATATTTGAAAATATTCTTGGCGGAGAACTGCCGGGAGAGGTGGAAAGCCTGTTGTTCTGTGTTCAGACGGGAATCGGAGTGGGAATTATCGCTTTTGTCATGGGACGTTTTGTGGAACGGAAAAAATGGATGAAAGAGGAAGGTCATGATTCTCATTGATAAATTATGTTATCAGTCCAGACTCAGATATGAAAATGCCGGTGAAAAGTTTGCTTTTGCAGTTATTACACTGTTTATCTGTGTAATGAGTCGTTCAGCTGCAGTGGCATGCATTGTTCTGATGGTAACAGGGATTCTTACTGTGTGGAAAGGAGGAATCCCTGTTTCCCGATATATTCGTTTCCTTACAGTGCCGCTGGCATTTCTTTTGCTGAGTACTCTGGCTATTATGTTTAACATCAGACGTGCACCACTGGATCTTTTTGCGCTGAGAATCGGTGACTGGTATCTGACAGCGGGCAGTCACTCTTTTTTCTATGCTCTTCAGTTGATCCTGACGGCTCTGGCAGCGGTATCCTGTCTGTATTTTCTGTCTTTTAATACGCCTATGCCGGACATTCTGGAGGTTTTGAGAAAACTGCACTGTCCGAAACTGCTGATTGAGATGATGCTGCTGATTTACCGTTTTATCTTCATTCTGTTGGATACAGCATCGGCAATCTCCAAATCTCAGGACTGTCGGCTGGGTAATAAAGACTACAGGACTTCACTGAAATCTTTCGGTATGCTGGGATCCGTACTGATGATCCGTGCTGTCAGCCGTTCCGGCCGGCTGTATGATGCAATGGAGGCCAGATGCTATGACGGCAGGATTCGTGTACTCTCCGAAAACCGGCCTCCCAGAAAGAAAATTATTCTGATGATTGGCTGTTTTGAGGTGCTGCTGTTTTCTTTTGCGGTATGGAGGAGGTTTTTTTCATGACAACAGATGTAATTATAAAGGCCGAAGATCTGATGTTTTCCTATGATGATGACAATACGCATTCTTTGAACGGTCTTTCCCTGGAAATAAAAAAGGGACAGAAGATTGCGGTTATGGGAGCCAACGGAAGTGGAAAATCCACTTTTTTCCTGTGCTGCACCGGCATTTTAAAGCCTCAGTCAGGGAAGATATACTTTCATGGAAAGGAACTGGCTTATACCAGAAAAGAACTGCTTGATTTAAGAAGTAAGGTGGGGATTGTTTTTCAGGATCCTGACAATCAGCTTTTTTGTGCCAGCGTTTATCAGGAAATTTCCTTCGGTCCTATGAATCTGGGGATTGAAGAAGAGCGGGTGAAAAAAGATGTGGAAGATATTATCCGGAGATTGGAGATCACACCTTTTCGTCATAAGCCCACCCATGCGTTGAGCGGCGGCCAGAAAAAGCAGGTGTCCATTGCAGATATACTTGTCATGCATCCCGAGGTAATCATATTGGATGAACCGGCTGCGGCACTGGATCCCAGACATACTGCCCTGGTCAATCACATTGTGGATCAGATGACGGAAGCAGGCATAACGGTTATGATAGCAACCCATGATGTGAATTATGCTTATGAATGGGCAGATGAGGTGATTCTGTTTGACAGTGGAAAAGTATTAACGCAGGGTTCGCCAGCCCAGGTTTTTTCAGAACGGCAGATTCTGGAGCAAACCAATCTGGAACCTCCCGTGGTTCTGGAGTTTTTCGAAAGTTTGTGCAGGAAAGGAATTTTGGATCATTCCCTTCCTGCACCCAAAAATCTTAAAATGCTGGAAAATTATATCGAAAACATCAATTCTGCAGGCTGCCAAGATCACGATAAAAATCAGGATAAGAAATAGATACGCAATTATCCTGTTCGATTCTTGTGATGCCATCGGCTGTCATGCCGGCAACTGTGAAAGACATGGCAATCCGATGGTCAAGGCGGCTGTCAATAGAAGCGCCGCATAGAGGTGTCCCTCCCGTGATTATCATACCGTCATCCGTTCCTTCGATGACAGCTCCCATCTTTGACATTTCTGTAACCATGGCATCAATCCGGTTGGATTCCTTTACTTTAAGTTCCTGGGCATCTTTGATAACCGTTGTTCC
This sequence comes from Ruminococcus sp., assembly GCA_050944415.1. GTDB lineage: Bacteria > Bacillota > Clostridia > Lachnospirales > Lachnospiraceae > Ruminococcus_G. The sequence continues at coordinate 13,507 of JBMNRA010000004.1, read as the reverse complement.
ACGGGCGTTTGCCGCCAGGATGGCAATGATGGGAATTTCATCAATCAGCGTGGGAATGATTTCACCTTCTATGGTAATACCGTGAAGATCGCTGGATTTAACGAGAAGATCCGCAGTCGGCTCGCCTCCCTGAATCCGCTGATTTAAAAGCGTAATATCTCCTCCCATCTGTCTGCATACCCGTAAAATACCGTCACGGGTAGGATTGATTCCCACGTTTCTCAGCAAAATCTCCGATCCGGGAATCATCAGGGCTGCCGCAATAAAGTAAGCGGCGGAAGAAATATCTCCCGGTACATCAATATGCTGTCCTTTCATCTGAGGTTCCGGGTGTACACAGGCCGTTGTTCCTTGTGAAGAAACCTCCGCGCCGAAAAACCGGAGCATCAGTTCAGTATGATTACGGGACAGATAAGGCTCGGTAACGGAAGTGGGAGAGTCAGCATACAGTCCGGCCAGAAGGATACAGGATTTCACCTGCGCAGATGCTACGGGAGACCGGTAGCGGATGCCATGGAGCGTTCCGCCGGTGACAGCCAGAGGCGCGCATCCATTGCCTTTCAGACTGCGGATGTTTCCGCCCATCTGTGTCAGAGGTGTTATGATCCGTTCCATGGGACGTTTCTGTATGGATGCGTCTCCGGTCAGCTCACAGGAAAAGTCCTGGCCGCAGAGAATACCGGAAATGAGCCGTGTGGTAGTACCGCTGTTTCCCACATCCAGCACAGTGGAAGGCTCTGTCAGCCCTCGAAGGCCTTTTCCATGTATGCGAACGGCTGATCCATCGTTTTCAATGAGAATTCCCATTTTCTGAAAGCAGGAAATGGTGGAAAGGCAGTCAGCGCCCTGCAGAAAATTGGTGATTTCCGTTATGCCCTGGGAGATAGCTCCCAGCATAATTCCTCTGTGAGATATGGATTTATCACCGGGAACTGTAATTTCGCCTTTTAAAGCTTTGCTTCTGATAATTTCCATATATGACTCCTATAATTTATGTAATGTATAATTCCGGTCTGACAGCACTTTTTCGGCGGTGCTGCAGGAATCCTGATCATAGAATTCTATACGCAGTACACCTTCGCCGAATTCCCGGTTGTGGATAATTCCGATGTTTTTAATACTGATATTATTGGTTGCCAGCATGGTTGCGACGGTGGCGATGCCTCCGGCTTCATCATAAATATCGCAGTAGATATCGTAGGTTTTGCGGATAGGACCGCTGAAGTTATCCGGAATGGCATCCCGATATTCTCTTGCCTGTTCGAACATGCGGTAGATATCTGCGGATTCTTCCTGGTCGATCCAGCATCTGGCCTGAACCAGCAGACGGATATATTCATCCAGCACACGGGAAATCTGGGATCTGTTTTCAAGACAGATAGGCTGCCACATGTCCGGTGATGAGGATGCGATTCGGGTAATATCTTTGAAACCTCCCGCCGCAACTGTGCGCATATGCTGATCCGGTGTGTCCAGGTTGTGTACCAGATTCACCAGAGAAGCGGCAACGATGTGGGGCAGATGGCTGACCGCTGCCGTAATGTAATCGTGTTCTTCATATGTCAGAACCATGGGAATAGCTCCCATGGACTGCACCAGCTCCAGAAAGTCGCCCAGCTGAGTCACATTGATCTCACCGCCGGGGGTAATCATATAATAAGCGTTCTCCAGGAGATAGTCCTTCGCGTTTTTCAGGCCGGTTTTTTCGGAGCCGGCCATGGGGTGGCCGCCGATGAAATTTCCATCCAGTCCAAGGGCAGTAACCGCCTGATGTATTTCTCCTTTTACGCTGCCCACATCGGTGATAATGCATTCCGGTTTTATAATATCCTTCAGAAATCTGAGATACTGTATATTGGTGCTGACAGGCGCGCACAGAAAAATATAGTCGCACTGACTGAATTTTTCATCATTGCTGCTCAAAGCCTCATCGATAATGTTTTCCGACAGCGCCAGCTCAAGAGTGGCCGGCGTGGCGGAGAAAGCCATCAGACGGTATTCCGGATGAAATTTCCGCAGCGCTTTCGCGATGGAGCCTCCGATCAGCCCCAGACCGATAAAACCAACAGTGGTTGTTTCCATTTTACAGCTTCCTTTCTGCGAGTTTAATATATCCCTGGAGTTCGGCCATCAGTTTGTCAAAGTTTTCAAAAGTTAAGGACTGAGGGCCGTCAGAGAGAGCATGGGCAGGATCATTGTGTACTTCAATCATAAGTCCGTCGGCGCCGCAGGCTACGGCAGCCTTTGCCAGAGGACTTACATAGGAGTAAACGCCGGTAGCATGGCTGGGATCCACAATAATGGGAAGATGAGACTTTTCTTTAATTACGGGAACCGCGCTTAAGTCCAGCGTGTTTCTGGTAGAAGTTTCAAAGGTACGGATTCCTCTTTCGCAGAGAACCACATTGGGGTTTCCGGCTGATATAATATATTCCGCTGCATTGAGCCATTCGTCGATGGTAGCGGCAAGTCCCCGTTTTAGCAGAACGGGCAGACCTGACTGTCCCGCTTCCCGAAGCAGCTGAAAGTTCTGCATATTCCGGGCGCCGATCTGAATCATATCCACGTATTTAACAGCAGCATTGATGGCGTCGGCGCTGATAACCTCACAGATGGTTTTCAGGCCGAATTCTTTTCCGGCTTCTTTCATATAACGCAGTCCTTCTTCTTCCAGTCCCTGAAAGGAGTAGGGGGAAGTTCTGGGTTTATATGCGCCGCCGCGGACAAACTGGGCCCCGGCTTTTTTCACCTCACGGGCGATAGTCATCAGCTGTTCCTCATTTTCCACGGCACAGGGACCGGCCATGACGGTAAGAGTATCAGGACCGATCTCCACATCGCCCACTCGGATACGCGAGGGTTCCGGATGGAATTTTTTGTTTGTCAGTTTATAGCTTTCTGTTACAGGCACAATTTTGTCCACGTAGGACATCAGCTCAATATTTTCGTTGGAGAGGAGATTTTTATTACCTACCACACCGATAATGGTGACTTCTTTACCCTGAGAAAGATGAGCTTCCAGGCCTTTGCTCAAAATCAGCTGTTTTACATTGTCAACGGCGCTTTGGGGAGCGCCGGGCTTCATTACAATAATCATGGTCATTACCTCATTTTTTACAAAATCGACAGTTTTAATTCTAATTCATATCCTGTAAAAAGTCAACACTTTATGACTTTAAAGTTTAACGGTTTAAAGCGAAAACATAATAATGATATTTTTTCGCAATTACAGAACGAAAAAGCGCTTGCCTTTGTTTATTTGTACATGGTATACTGAGTTTCGTTAGTGGTAGCTAACTGGCGCGCGTGACGTAAAGCCAGACATACTCCAAATAGATGTATGTCCGGCTTTTTTTTAACTGAAAAAATTACAGAAAGGAGGAAACACTATCAGGACTATCAGAGGAAACGGACTGACACTGATTCTGGCGGCTGTACTGATCATTCTGGCTGTGGCGTCATTGTTTGTGGGAGTAATTGATATCGATATTCCGTCACTTTTGGATGTCCATTCCGGACAATGGGAAATTTTTATTCTTTCACGTCTTCCCAGACTTCTTGCCATTCTCTGCACCGGCGTGGGAATGAGTATAGCCGGTCTGATCATGCAGCAGCTATGCATGAATAAATTTGTTTCGCCCACAACAGGAGCGACGATTTCATCGGCGCAGTTCGGCATTTTGCTGGCGCTTCTGTTCATGCCGGGTTCCAGTCTGTGGGGAAGGGCCTTTTTCGCCTTTGTCATGGCTATTCTGGGAACATGGCTGTTTGTTTGGTTTATTCAGAGAATCAAATTCAAAGATGTGGTTATGGTTCCGCTGGTAGGAATCATGTTTGGTAATGTGATCAGCGGGGTAACCAATTATCTGGCTTATAAATATGAGATGACACAGGCGTTGTCGACCTGGCTGGTAGGGCATTTTTCGCTGGTTATAAAAGGCAGATATGAAATTGTATGGCTTGTGGTGCCGCTTGTGATTCTGGCTTTTGTTTTCGCAAATCATTTTAATATTGTCGGCATGGGAAAGGAGTTTTCAAAAAATCTGGGAGTTCCCTATAACGTGGTTCTGATTATGGGACTTACGATTGCCGCAATGATTACGGCATCCGTAGTCGTGGTTGTAGGATCGATTTCTTATATCGGACTGATTGTGCCGAACGTAGTGGCAATGTTCAAAGGGGACAGAATCAGGGGAACGATTCTGGACACGGCGCTGTTCGGAGCGATTTTCGTTCTTGCGTGCGATATGATCGGGAGGGTGGTTATCATGCCTTATGAACTGCCTATTGAGCTGATTGTGGGAATACTGGGAAGCATCATTTTTATTGCGCTTCTGATTTACAGACTGCAGCATGGAAGAAAAGCGGTATGCATCAGAAAACCGGAAAAAAATATTCCTGTAAAAGTGATCATGGACCCGGAGGGAGGCGAAAAATTATGAGGACAGCTACCAGCCGGCTCAACAGGGGAAAACTTTGGATTATGGTACTTCTCGCGGTCTGCGCGGCTGCGGTCTATATGCTGGTGGATGTAAAATTCGAAAATGAAAAACTGTTTGCTTACGCAATGAAAATCAGAACTCCCAAACTGATTGTTATGATGATTACGGCATTTGCCATAGGAGGAGCATCCCTGGTTTTCCAGTCGATTATCAACAACAGAATCGTAACGCCATGCCTTTTGGGAATGAATTCTCTTTATACGTTGATTCATACGGCAGTCATATTCGCGGCAGGAACAGGAAGTATACTGGCCCGCAATGCAAATGCGGCGTTCGCGGCGGACCTGATATTGATGGGAGGGATCGCAACGGTCATTTACAGCTATCTGTTTAAAAAGACAAAGCACAACGTACTGTATGTGCTGCTGATCGGCACGGTACTTACTTCGCTCTTTTCCAGTATTCAGACAACGCTGACGAGAGTCATGGATCCGAATGAATATGACAATCTGCTGAGTACGCTGGTTGCCAGCTTCAGCAATATCAATACAGAGATTATTCTGTTTTCCGTTATTGTGCTGGCAGCGGTAATCTTTGTGCTGAGAAAAGATCTGGCGATTCTGGATGTTATAACGCTGGGAAAGGAGCAGGCAATCAATCTGGGGGTGGACTATGACAACTGTATCCGGCGGCTGCTGCTGGGGGTGACGCTCTGCATTGCGGTGGCTACCGCGATGGTAGGTCCCATATCTTTTTTGGGCCTGATCGTTGCAAATCTGTCCAGGCAGCTGCTGAAGACCTACAGGCACGGCCAGCTGATTCTGGGATCAACGCTTTTTGGAATGATCGTTCTGACGGCAGGTCAGCTGCTTGTGGAACAGGTATTTTCCTATGCCATACCGGTCAGTGTATTTATTACGGTTGGAGGAGGTATTTATTTTCTGTATCTCCTGTTGGCGAATAAGAGGGTATAAAAGTATGCTTATAGAAAAACTGACAAAAAAATATGATGGAAAAGCAGTCGTGGACGAGGTTTCTTTTGAAATACCGAGAGGCAAGGTTCTATCAATGATTGGTCCCAATGGTGCGGGAAAATCAACAGTTATGGGAATCATATCCCGGCTGATTGCCCAGGATGAGGGCCTGGTCGATTTTGAAGGGAAGGATGTCTCGAAATGGAAAAGCAAAGAGCTGGCAAAGCGGCTTGCCATTCTGACGCAGACCAATAATATTCAGATGAAACTGACGGTACGCGAGCTTGTGGCGTTTGGGCGGTTTCCCTATTCAGGAGGCAGGCTTACGCCGGAAGATGAAAAGCTGATTGATCAGGCGATCACGTATATGGAAATGAATGAATTTGAGAATCGTTTTATTGATGAGCTGTCAGGAGGACAGAGACAGCGGGCATATATTGCAATGGTCATCGCGCAGGATACGGAGTATGTGCTTCTGGATGAACCTACAAACAATCTGGATATCTACCACGCCACCAATATGATGAAAACTGTCCGCAGATTATGTGACGAACTGGGAAAAACCGTCGTACTGGTGCTGCATGAAATTAATTACGCGGCATTTTATTCGGACTATATCTGCGCGTTTGTGGACGGAAAGATCGCGAAATTCGGAACGGTAAAAGAAGTAATGACAAAACAGAATCTGTATGATATTTATCATGTGGATTTTGAGATTCAGGAAGTGAAAGGAAAACCACTGTCTATTTATTATTGATTATGGAGGTATTTATGAAAAAAAATTTAGCAATGTTACTTGTACTGGGAGCAGCAGTTTTCTCCTTTACCGCATGCGGCGGCAGCAATGACAGAAGCGCGGATACTGCAGAAACGTCAGCGGAAGAGACGGTGGCTGACGCGGATGCAGAATCAGAAACAGAAGAAACACCGGAGACCGTTACAATTCAGAGCCTGAATGCGGAGGGAGAGATGACAGATACGGACGTGCCCTACGATCCGGAACGTATAGCGATTCTTGATATGGCGTGTCTGGATATTCTGGACAATCTCGGAGTAGGAGATCGGGTGGTAGGTTCAGCGTCTACGTCTCTTGAGTATCTGCAGGAATACGTAACGGATGACAATATTATAAATCTGGGGACCATCAAAGAAGCGGATATGGAAGCGGTGATGGAGTGTGAGCCGGATATTATATTTATCGGAGGCCGCCTTTCTTCAGCATATGATGAACTGAATGAAATAGCGCCGGTGGTATATCTGGCTACAGATACGCAGGCCGGCCTGGTAGAAAGCGTGCGTAATAATGCCAATACCATCGCGTCTATTTTCGGCCTGGAAGAAGAAGTAGATGCTCTGATGACAGATTTTGCTGCCCGCATTGACGCGCTGGCTGAATTTGCGGAAGGAAAGACGGCTATCGTAGGCATGTGCACCAGCGGAAGTTTTAATGTATTGGGAAATGACGGCCGATGCTCGATTATCGGAAATGAAATCGGATTTGAAAATATTGGAGTTGATTCTGATATCGATACAGCGACGCACGGAAATGAAGCATCGTTTGAATTCATCGTGGAAAAAAATCCCGACTACATATTTATCATGGACAGAGACGCGGCGATTGGTACGGATGGAGCGCAGCTGGCACAGGATATAATGGAAAATGAACTTGTGATGAGTACGGACGCGTATCAGAACGGCAATGTGATTTATCTCGCGCATCCGGCAGTGTGGTATACGGCAGAGGGCGGTGTAACCGCGCTGGATGTAATGCTGCAGGACCTGGAATCTGAGCTGCTAAATGAATAAACAGACAAAACAGGAAGGGCAGCAACCCTTTCCGGAAAACTAAGAATGCTGTTGCTGCCGTTTCAGCTTGTTCTGATACATCAGCTGATCCACCTTATGAAGGATCTGTTCCATTCCTTCATGGGGCGGCCGGCACAGAAGCACACCGGCGCTTACCTGATTAAAGGGGCAGGGAGCTCCCTGTTCCCATTCTTGGCATTCTTTCAGCAAAACCATCAGAGATTCAGGTACAGTGCCGATGTATAAAACGATAAATTCATCACCTCCGAAACGGTATGCCCGTCCTTTTTCATGGAACATTTCTTTAATGATTCCCGCGAAATGCTTCAGATACCGGTCGCCGGTCATGTGACCGTATTCATCATTAATCTGTTTAAAACGGTCCAGATCCATAAAAAGAACGGAGAAAGTACGTTCTTCTCTGATAAGATTTTCAAGATCCCGCATCAGACAGGTGCGATTCCCAAGACCGGTCAGGGTGTCGTGAAGCGCGTTATACTCAACCCGATCGGCCTTTGAACGAAAAACAGAGAGACAATCTGGCGGGTGATGGAAAATACGCCCATTGTATAAAGCCAGGTTGTGCACATGACATTAAAAAGCTGCATATACGATTCGTCATAGATTAATTTGAGAGGGAAAATAAACAGCAGACCGGCGGCCATAATTGCTCCATTTCCGTAAAATCCCAGTATGCTGGAGAAAAAAACACAGAATGCAAAAAAAATAACAGAGACGCCTGTCAGCAGCAGTATGGTTTTCTGTACAGTATATTTTCGGCGGCACAGATAGTTGGCCAGAAGATAGCAATCGATACAGATTGACTTTTATGTTCTAAAATGATAAAGTATCAAGGGTTTTTGTGTATAAAATTATCTGCAGACCGGGTTTTGGGAAGGAGAAACAGAATATGAAACTGGAAAATTATGAAGTTCATCTGCCAAATTATTCTATCGGCGATAAGATTTATGAAAATATCGGTCCCGTATGTGAATCTTACGGGAAAAAAGTTCTGGTCATCGGAGGGGAAAAAGCCCTGGCTGCCGCTTTTGACAAGATCAGCCGTTACGTGGAAAAGACCGGGCTTGCTATTATAGGAAAGAAAATCTACGGAGAAAACTGTACGTATGAAACGGTAGAAAAATTAAGAGCCCTGCCTCTATATCAGGAAGCGGATATGGTATTTGGGGTAGGAGGAGGAAAAGCTCTGGACACGGTAAAATGTCTGTGCATTACTGATGACAAGCCTGTCTTCGCTTTTCCTACCATTGCTTCCAACTGTTCCGCCTGTACGTCAGTTTCCATTATGTACAGAGAGGACGGTACATTTTTAAAGCCTCACTTTTTCGTAAGACCGGTTATGCATTCTTTTATCGATACGGAAATCATTGCCAAGGCTCCCAGCCAGTATATGTGGGCCGGTATCGGGGACACCTATGCCAAATACTATGAGGCCACCATTTCATCCAGGGATGAGCAGCTGGAACATTTTACGGCCCTGGGAGTGGATATCAGCCGTATGTGCAGAGACCCTCTGATTCAGTACGGCTCGAAAGCCCTGCGGGATCATAAAGACGGACGGTGTACTTATGATGTGGAACAGGTTGTTCTTGCCATTATTGTGACTACGGGAATCGCGTCTATTTTTCTGACAAAGGACTATACGCCGGATTATAACAGCGGTCTGGCCCACGCTATCTTTTACGCAATGACCTCTTATCCGGTGATTGAAGAAAATCATCTGCATGGTGAAGTGGTCGGCTTCGGTATACTGCTGGCGCTTCTGGCGGATCAGCAGTATGAAGAATTCGAAAAAATATACAGGCTGAACAAGGCGGTTTCACTGCCGGTCTCCCTGGAGGAAATTGAGATTACACAGAAACAGTGGGAAGAGTGTGTGGAACGGATTCCGGATATGTCAGACGTGGCACATTATCCTTACAGAGTAACGAAGGAAATGCTGACAGATGCAATGACCAGACTGAAGGAACGGGTGAGAAAAGATGAAGAAGAAAAATAGAACGACTGCGATTATCCTGGGAGTGTCATTCGTATGGTTTACCACCCATTTTGGAGGCGGATTTGCTTCCGGCGCTCAGATTTACAGTTATTTTGTACGGTATGGCATATGGTGTCTGATTATGCCCGCGGCCGCCATGCTTTATAATGCTGTTTTTTTTGCCTACAGTCTGCGATTTGCCAGGAAGCACGAAGTATATGATTACAGATCCTACAATAATGCTTTTTATGGAAGATTTGCCCCCGTCTTTTCCAATCTGTTTGAAATACTGTATATCTGTGTTATGTGTGTGGCCCCGGCTGTGGCTTTTGCCACAGGGGGATCCACATTAAGCGCCCTGACAGGACTGCCCTATCTGCTGTGCACTTTTCTGATCGGTATATTTATTTTTGTCGTTGCGATTTTCGGAACAGATCTGGTACGAAAAGTGGCATCGGTGCTTTCCATCTGTATCATCGCCGGACTTTTCATTGTGTATATTCCCAATATTGTTTCAGGCTTTCCGCGGATTTCCGAAGCCTGTGCAAGTATGACGGCTTCTGATTTTCCACTGGGAAGGGCATTGTATTCAGCCTTCTTATACGGGACTTTTCAGCTTTCCAACATTGCAGTGTTTGTTCAGCATGCCAGATCTTTTGAAAAACCCGGTGATGCAGTCAAAAGCATGGGCGTTGGCTTTCTGGTAAACGCACTGATGATGATTATGGTTGTCTTGGGTCTAATGACAGTCTATACCGATCCTGAGGCAGCCGGTCAGAGCATACCGACCTTGTTTATGGTGCAGAAAGGAGTGGGAGCCTCTTTTATGACGCCTCTGATTTCTGTTCTGATTATTCTGGGAGCTGTTTCAACGGCAGTCAATATGGTTGCCGCCATGGTAAAAAGGCTCTGCAAAAAAAGAACGGCAGCCGAATCTGACATGTCTGGACAACGGTCCGGGATAGGAAAAAAAGAAGTCCTGGCAGCTTTGATCTGCTGCATTGTAGATTTTGGTATCGCTCAGTTCGGTCTGCTGACGTTAATTCAGAAAGCATACAGCATGATCGCCTATCTGGCGATTCCGGTTATCCTGATTCCGTATATTGTTCATATGATTGCCACCAGATTTGATTCAAAATAGCGGGAAGCAAATACCTTCCGCAGTATAAAATCCTCCCGGGATTCCAATTTGTGGATTCCGGGAGGATTTTTTTCAGAGACGAATGACAGTACTCAGGCCATTGGAAGCGTTATACTCGCGGCAGGCTTCATAATATGCGTCAATATTTTCTTTTTTTACCGTTGGCGCCAGGTCACAGCCGGAAGAAAGTACAAAGTGCGGATAAGGTTCCATATCTCTCAGCAGAGCGGAAGTCTTTTCTTTGATTTCTCCGGGGGTGGAAAGGAAGAAATCAGAGGAGGGATCAATGTTGCCGAAGACCAGGACGTCAGGGGGAATCTGTGGAAGAATGTCTTTCATATCCACAGAATTTCCAAAGTGGTATCCTTTGCAGCCGGTACCGTACATGGAAGCCACGGATTTTTTTACCCGTCCGCAGTTGTGAAGAATTACGAAAAAGAAATCATCCTGCACCGCATCGACAATTTTTTTTACATAAAGGGAAGAAAGTTCGTCGCACTGTTTTGGGGACAGAAGACCGGCTGTTGGCTCCGCTATGAATACGCCATTGGCGCCGGCTGCCTTATATTCTTTCGCCCGGGCGATTAAAAATTCCGTAGATTTTTCAATCAATAGCGTAACGGCCGATTTGTCCTTGACGATCATCATCATGGCGGCGGTGACTTCCATCAGGCTGGCAGCCAGTGAGAAAGGTCCCAGCATGCCGCCGAAGACAGGGCGGTCAGTGATCCGATTAGCGGCTTCTGTTGCTGCGCGGGTGAACATGTCCACCCGGCCGCTGTGGATATCCGGTACCGGCAGGGCTTCGATTTCTTCCCTGGTTTTTACGACAGGCGCTTCAATATTGGGGGCCTGCAGTTCGCTGAAATGAACTTTTCCGCCAAAAGCTTCCGTGTCCACTGTGAGATCCATGCCGGTGATGGCGGCGATGGTTTCCGGATATTCCCGGATGACTTCTTCCATTCCTTTAGCCATTTTCACCGGATCCTGCACGGATTCCGCGACACCCATACCAATGTTTTTCAGACAGGGAAAATATAATATGGGAAGATTTCGCCGGTCTTTTGCCTCAATGATCTCCTGGGACCAGTGGTTCATATTTATTTTCATAATAGTACCTCCTTGCTTGTTTTTAACGAGTGTAAGGCATAAAGTAAGGTGAGAGTCAAATGAAAATCGGGAGAAATCTTGACTCTAATCCAACAAGAGACCTTACTCTTACGATAAGAAATATAGGGAGGATGTGACGATGGATGAAGCTGAAATTCGGATCCCGCGAAGTGATCTGTAAACAGGGAGACACAGTACTGCAGTGTGCCAGAAAAAATCAGATTCCCATTGACGCGGACTGCGGCGGAAAGGAAAAGTGCGCGAAATGTAAGATTAAAATTCGGAATGGAACCTTTACGTCTCCCGGACATACGGAAAAAGTTTTGCTGACATATGAGGAACTGAAAGAAAATATCCGGCTGGCCTGCTGTACGCGGCCGCTGTCTGATGCATCAATTGATATTCTGGGCGGCGGCAAAATTAAAAAGGGAATGCTGCGGAATGGATGTATGCCGGCACAGGACTGTGGTATCCGAAAATTTCACGTGGAAATATCTGAACCATCTCTGGATGATCAGAGCAGCGATGTGGATCGTCTGGAACAGGCAATGAACAGGAACTCTTATCCTGCCGTTCAAGGTTTTTCTCTGACTGCGGTGCGCAGTCTGGGAGAAATTCTGGAAACAAGGCGGGATGTTACTGTGACCATGAATGGAAACCGGGTGACAGATATCTCTGCCGGCGACCGAACCGGAGAGATGTACGGAATCGCATTTGACGTGGGAACGACCTCTGTGGCTGGCATGCTGTGGGATTTATCGAAAGGTATCCTGCTGAAATCGGAAGCTGCGGCAAATCCCCAGAGCAGTTACGGGGCGGACGTGATCTCACGGATCCAGTTTTGCAAAGAGTCACCGGAAAATATAACAATTCTTCAGCAGACGATCATACAGAGCCTGAATCAGCTGATTCTTCAGCTGGCGGAGGACTGCAGCGTCAAGCCCGGTGATATCAGCAAATGTACCGTTGTGGGAAATACTGCCATGAGCCATCTGCTGCTGCATGTAAATCCCGGACGAATTGCCCGTTCGCCATTTGCTCCCGTCTTTGCCCGGAGTCTTACGTTTCCGGCAAAAGAAATTGGTTTTTGCATTCATCCCGAGGCGGAGGTCTGTCTGCTGCCGAATATCGGAGGGCATGTGGGATCGGACATTTCAGCGGGAATTCTCGCCAGCGGACTGTATGAAGCGGAGGATACGGTTCTTTTTATTGACATCGGAACCAACGGAGAAATCGTTCTGGTCAGCAAGGGCCGGATGTATGTCTGTTCCACCGCCGCGGGTCCGGCTTTTGAGGGAGCCGGAATCCTGCACGGGATGCGGGCCGGAACAGGAGCAATAGAAAAAGTAAAGATAAAAAACGGCCGGGTGATGCTTTCGGTGGTCGGAGAAACCATACCTGCGGGAATCTGTGGCTCCGGCCTGATTGACGCAGCGGCACAGCTTCTGGAAACAGGACTTATTGACAGAAAGGGCCGCCTTATGACAAGAGAAAAAGCCCTGGCTGCGCATCAGCCGCCGTCTATTGCAGCGCGGCTGCGAAAAAGAGAGCATGGCAATGAATTTGTCCTGGCTTTCGGGGAGAACGGAGGAAAAGATATTGTGCTGACTCAGAAAGATATCCGTGAAATACAACTGGCGAAGGGAGCGGTCTGCGCAGGCATCAAAATGCTGCAGAGGGAGATATCCGGTGAAAGGGAAAAGATCGACCGGTTTCTGGTGGCAGGGGCCTTTGGAAGCCACATCGATGTAAAAAGCGCCGCGACTATTCGATTATTTCCGGATTTTGAACCGGACAAAATCCGTTTTATTGGAAACGCCGCAGGAGACGGCGCTGGCATGGCTTTGCTTTCCACAGAAAAAAGAAAACTTATGGAAAGATTTGTCAGAGACATCCGGCATATTGAACTGGCCACTGATCCTGAATTTCAGACTGTATTCCTGGAGTCCATGGCATTCTGACAAAGATTTATGTCAATACAAATAGCGTAAAATTACTTTAAGTTAAAAGCAAAAAAATAAATGTAGAGAATATC